>JANPGB010000213.1:0-23104 GCA_031423695.1 Verrucomicrobiota bacterium | reverse complement strand
GCGCTTTCCGGCTGGACGCGCCTTGCCCTGAAGAATGCCACCGCAGATTCAATGACGCCGGGCAACGGGCCGGAGAACGCGATTGATGTGCAGAAGCATTCCGGCTGGCACGTCGCGCTTGATGCTCCGCATGCGGCGGTGTTCGAAGCCGAGAAGTCACTGGTTGGCAAAGATGAAGTATTGCTTTCGGTAGCGCTGACGCAGACGGCCAAAGATCGTCATCCATTTACCCACTTCCGGATATCCGTGACCACCGAGACCGGGCCGATTTACGAGCTGTCACCGGAAATGCGTGAAATTCTCCAAGTCACGCCAGCGCGGCGCACCGTCGAACAAACCGAAAAACTCGCCAATTATTTTCGGCCACGGGCTCTGGCCTATGACGGACTCAGAAATCAGATCGCCGAAAAGCGGGTCGAGTTCGCGAACATTAAAACAGTGGCTTTGCCGGTGATGGTGGAAAAGATGAAGGACCGGCGCATCTCGCACATCCTTGCCAAAGGAAATTATCTTGCGCCAACCGACGAGGTGCAACCGGCCGTGCTGGCGTCGTTCAATCCCGGACCGACAAACAACGTCAGCCGACTGGCGCTCGCACAATGGCTGATGGCGGCGGACAATCCCATGACCGCGCGGGTGGCGGTGAATCGCTGCTGGGCGCAACTTTTTGGACTCGGCATCGTGGAAACCGAGGAAGATTTTGGCACCCAAGGATCGCAGCCGTTCAACCCCGAGCTGCTCGACTGGCTCGCCGTCACCTTCCGCACCCCGAAGGCTCAAGGCGGTCTCGGCTGGGACATGAAGGCGCTGGTCCGGCTCATCGTCTCATCGCAAACCTATCGCCAGTCTTCGGTCGCAAGTGAATCTGCGAAAAAGAAAGATCCACGCAATCAATTTGTGTCGCACTACCCGCGCCGCCGTCTGGAGGCCGAGGCGATTCGCGACCAGGCGCTCGCGCTGGCGGGATTGTTAATCCCGCGCCTCGGTGGTCCCTCGGTTTATCCGCCGCAACCGGACGGATTGTGGGTAGTTGCTTTTCGTGGGAAGGAAAACTATCCCACGAGCACCGGCGAGGACCGCTGGCGGCGCAGCCTTTACACGATCTGGCGCCGCATCGCGCCGAATCCCGGCATGACGGCGTTCGACGCGCCGAGCCGGGAGGTCTGCACGCTCCGCCGCCTGCCGTCGAACACGCCGCTCCAATCATTCGTGACGTTGAACGATCCGGTTTATGTCGAGGCCGCGCAGGCGTTCGCTCGCAGGATTCTTCGCGAAGCCAAAGGCAGTGCGCGCGAAAAAATAAAATGGGCGCTGGAATCCGTTTTGGCGAGGCCGGCCACGGAAACTCAAATCGCGGCCCTCAACAAGTTGCTGGAAAAAACGTCGGCTGAGTTGCGGGCAAATCCTGATCGTGCCAACCGTCTGGCGACAAGCCCTGAACTCCCGCTGCCGTTGCCGCTTGACGCGGACCTCGTCGAACTTGCAGCCTGGACGGCCCTCGCCAACGTGTTGTTGAACCTCGATGCGGTCCTGGTCAAGTCGTGAAAATCAAGAGGCATCATGAATAACGAAAACTTTTCGCGGCACCTGCGGCAGTTGCACACGGTGACGCGTCGGCAGTTTCTGCACAATGTGGGAAGGTTCAGTCTCGGCGCGATTGCTTTGCAATCATTGCTGGGATCCGCTTCCGCAAAGGTGGCTCTCCCGGCACGTCCCAATCCGCTCCTGCCCAAACTTCCGCCCAATCCCGCGAAGGCGAAGGCGGTGATCTACCTCTCGATGAGTGGCGCCCCGCCGTCGCTCGACCTGTTCGATTGGAAACCCGAGCTGGCGAAGTTGAACATGCAGGATTGTCCCGAGAGTTTTACCGCCGGCGAAAAATTCGCCTTCATCAAAGGCACGCCGAAACTGCTCGGCTCGCCGCACAAGTTCTCTCAGTACGGCAAGGCGGGGCATTGGATGAGCGACCTGCTGCCGGAGACGGCGAAGATTGTTGACGATCTTTGTTTCGTGCATTCGATGAGCACGGATCAATTCAATCACGCGCCCGCCGAGCTGATGATTTACACCGGTCAGATGCGCAGCGGAGGGGCTTCGATGGGCTCGTGGGCCACTTACGGACTCGGCTCCGAGAATCAGGATCTGCCGGGCTTCGTGGCACTGCTGAGCGGCGGCAGCGATCCCACCGGGGGCAAGGCCTGCTGGGGAAACGGTTTCTTGCCCGGGGCTTATCAAGGGGTTCAATGCCGCAGCGTCGGCGATCCAATCTTATACACCGGAAATCCCGACGGCATGAGCCGCGAGATGCGCCGTGATACGCTGGATGCGCTACGCACGATCAACGAAGAGGAGGCAAAACTGTTTGGCGATCCGGAGACGGTCACGCGCATCAACCAATATGAACTCGCCTACCGGATGCAGGCGAGCGTGCCAGATGCGTTCGACATCAAGAAGGAGCCGAAGCACATCCTGGACATGTACGGTGCGGAACCCGGCAACGGGTCATTCGCGAACAACTGTGTGCTGGCGCGCCGGCTCATTGAGAAGGGGGCTCGTTTTGTTCAGCTCTTCGATTGGGGCTGGGATGTGCATGGCACGGGCAAGGGCGACGACCTCGTCACGCGGCTGCCGGAAAAATGTCGCGAAACCGAAAAAGCATGGAGCGCGCTGGTCACGGATTTAAAGCAGCGTGGGATGTTGAACGACGTGCTGGTCGTTTGGGGCGGGGAATTCGGGCGCACGCCGATGAACGAAGCGCGCGGCGGGAGCAAGTTCCTTGGGCGCGATCATCATCCGCATTGTTTCACCATGTGGTTCGCGGGCGCGGGCATCAGGCCCGGCACCAAGTTCGGGGAGACCGACGAGATCGGTTATCGCATCACCCAGGATAAAGTGACCGTCCGCGATCTGCAGGCGACAATCCTGCATCTACTCGGTCTCGATCCGTACCGGCTCACGTATCCTTTCATGGGCCTGAACAACCGTTTGATTGGGCCAGTTGGTGATGGCTCGCCGATTGCCGGCATCCTCTCGTGAGATTGTCAGTCAGTTGTTCCGCTTTGCGGAACTTGCCTTGGGGACAGTGTTTGTTGAAAAGCGAATGTATGGAAAACATTCCGGGATGTGGGAATCCCAGACGCCGTGTTTGCTCCAAAACCAGCCGCCCGAATCTTTCGCTGGCGGCGCTTCTTTGTAGGAGTTAAAGCGCGAGAAATCCATGCGCCACACGTCACCTTCCTTCGGTGGCAGTGCGCGATGATCGGCCAGGGAGAGCGCCTCAAGACCCTTCCACGGGAAGGCCAGCTCAACCGTCCAACCACGATCGTGGTCGTCATCCTTGTTTAGCGTGCCGTCAATGGCCACGGCAGTTTTCATTCCGGGGAAATCCCAGTGGAAATTGGCGAGCCTTTTGCCGCGTGGATGGTTGCTGAGGCCCACGCCGTTGAACGGACGAAGTTTGCTGCGCTCGAATTCGGGCACGCGGGCGAAGCCGCCGGATTCATACGCTTCTTCCCAGATGAAGAAGACTTCGTAGGTGGTGTTGAGGGCATTGATCTCGAATTCGTAATAGGCATCGCGGCCCGCGATGAAAAACTCCACATCATTCTCCTGCCAGATGGGGTTGTTATGTTTGGTAAAATGCGCGCGAACAAACGGTTCCTCCACGCGGTAGGCGACGTAAAGATTTGTGTCGTCCCAAGTCACACAGGCGCGGGTGTCATGGAGGGTGCGGCCGCCGGTCAGAATGTCGTGAAATCGCGGCGACCAAGGCGCGTTGGTCCAGGCGGGTTCGTCGGGGTGCCCGTCGATCTGGAGGGGCTCGTTGATGCGATAGGCGGTGTAGCGGGCGATTTCTTCATCAGGGCAGGGAAACTTGGATGCCTCGCCCGCTGCGCTGGTGGCCTCCTGTGAAGCGCCAAAGATCGGGATAGTCAAAATCAGCGCCAGCATGACTGCGGTTGGTTGGCGAAACGGCCGCCGCAACTTCTGGCTACGCTTGAATAGTAGAATCATCGGCGAACGGCATAGTGAAAAAACCGTCGCGCCGCAACTTTCCATTTGTGTCGAGCTATTTTTTTGCCGACGATCCAACTCATCAAAACAAAAATCATGAGTGCCGGTGTTCCGCGCCGCGAGTTTCTCGCCCGCGCGGCGTTTGCCCTAGCGAGTGGAGCGGCGTTTCCGCCGGTCCTGGGCGGAGAACCCGCTCCGCAGTCCCGGGGGGAGATGCCGCTGATCGTGTCGACTTGGGGTTTTGGAAAACCTGCCAACGAAGCCGCATTGAAAGTCCTGTTGGCCGGCGGGCAAATCCTCGATGCGGTCGAGCAGGGGATCTGGGTGACGGAGTCAGACCGGGGTAATTCATCCGTCGGGCTTGGCGGCATTCCCAACGCCGCCGGCGTGGTTCAACTCGATGCCTGCATCATGTCCGGCCCCGGGCACACCGCCGGAAGCGTGGCTGCACTCGAAGGAATCAAGCACCCGATTTCCGTCGCGCGGCGGATCATGGAAAAAACCCCCCATGTCATGCTGGTCGGCGAAGGCGCGCGGATGTTTGCCACGGAGCAGGGCTTCGAATCGGTGGAAACCGACGCAGCCGTGAAATATGAAGCCTGGCGGAAGCAGCGCGTGGAGAAGCCGTCGTCGGCAAAAGAAACGGGAGCAAAACCGAAAAACCACGACACGATTGCGCTGCTGGTTCTGGGCCCGGACGGCAATCTTGCTGGCGGTTGCTCCACCAGCGGTTACGGGCACAAACTTCCGGGCCGGGTGGGGGATTCACCGATCATCGGCAGCGGATTGTATGTGGACAACGAAGTGGGCGCGGCGGGCGCAACCGGCTTGGGTGAGAACGTGATGCGGCATTGTGGATCTTTTCTCGTGGTGGAATACATGCGGCAGGGGTTGCATCCGCAGGAGGCTTGTTTGGAAACGATTCGCCGGATCGCCAAACAAGAGCCGGCCGGCCGCAAACTAAGCATCAACTTCGTCGCGCTCGACAAGCACGGGCGGTATGGGGCCGCGAGTTCTGAGAAAGGATTTCCGTTCTCCGTGACGACCAAGACTTCCAGTCGGGTCCTCAACTCGGCGGGGTACAGCGACCGCGCCATCGGTGCGGAAGGTGGAAATCAACACTGACCGCTGTTTGGATTTTCAGGATTATCCCCAGTGTGTTTGAAACTGCGGAAGCAAGAACGGCTCCCAATTCCGAAAGCAACCACCGCCCTTGTCAGCAAGGGTGAGCACCCTCGCTGACAACCGGGCTGAAAAATTACTTCAAGACGGACTGGTGGAATTCATACCAGTCGTCCAGATTGTTCAGGTTGATCGCATCCGGGCAGACGGAGCCGGCGTCTTTGATGCCGTTGGCTTTCAGGATGGCACCGCGGACTTTGTCCTCATGAATGTAGCCCTGGATGGCGACATTGAGTTTGTGAATCGTGGCTTTGTCGAGGTGCTTGGCGTTTTTCTTCACCCATTCCTCAAACTGCGGATAAGTAGGCTTGCTGCTCGCGATGAATTTTTTGACGGCATTGGGCTTCAATCCCAGCGCGCTGCAGACCATGGAGTCGTAGCCCTGGCCGATGCCCGGATACCCATCAGCGAGTTTGCCACAGGCTTCGAGCGAGACTTTGAGCCAGAGGCGGGGCAGGTGAATCACGCCGAGCGGTCCGGCGGTGGCGGAACTGATCATCGGGACAATTTTTGACATGGATTTGTTGGGTTGAGGTTTTGGACTTTGCAACACCTGCGATAGTGCTGGTTTATATTATTTTTTTCAACTGTTTGATATAGCCGACTCGCGCCTCGCGGCCGTCGCTGGCTCACGACGGCTTCGGCTTGACTGCCAATTCCAGGATTCTGCCGGGCAGGGCGTAAGAACCTTTTCTATCCGTGGGCCGCGAATATTCGAGGATGTAAACTTTCCCCTTCCCGCTGACGTGGACATCGAGCGGTCGGCCCAGGGGAGCGAGCACGGTGTGAATCTCCGCCTCATATTTTCCCTCGGCATTGCGGCGAAGCTTCGCCTGTAGGACATCGAACCCGGAACTTTCCTTAACCGAGCGGATGAAATTTCCAAATCGCGCCAGCAGGAAAGTTCCGCGATATCCCTCGGGAAAATCCGCTCCCAAGTAAGCGATGCCGCCAGGACAGGAGTGCGGCTCGAAGGAGTAGATCGGCGTGCCGTTGAAGCCGCCATCGGGGCCAATGTTGGGAATGGGGAGGGTAAACTTCAGCTCTTTGGGCGCGTCCGGCGTGTGGGGATAGGCCTTGTTCGTCCAGTTGGAAAAGGTGTAGGGAAAGCCGTAATGCTTGCCGCGCTCGATCAGGTTGAGTTCCTCCTCCGGATCGGCGTCCGGTCCGTTTTCGGTCGCGAGCATTTCACCCTGTTCATTCCAGCAAAAGCCGTAGGGATTGCGGAGGCCACGCGCGAACACCTCGACGGGCGGATTATCCAACCTCGGATCGAGTCGCCAGATGCACGCGGTGATGGGGGTTTCGCCGCCGCCGTACCAGGTGGAGTCAGTGCCGGTCTGCCCGGCATCGGTGCGGCCACCGTTGCCGACGTAGAGGAAACCGTCCGGCCCAAAAGCAATTTCCTCGGCAGCATGGATGTAGGCGGGGCTGCCGGGATAATTGGTCCAAAACCACGGCTTGGGATCAACCGGGTCGCCATCCTGGAAAGCCGTCGTGCGGTAGATCGTCACATGGTTTTGCACCGGCGGATTGGAAATGTCCTGCTGGTTGCCGGCGATGTAGAGACGCTTTTCCTTGTCCATCGCCATGCCCACGGTTTTGAAGGTCAGACCCCCGACATCCTTGCCGCGCGTCATCAGATAGCTCTTTGGCCAGAGGATTTGCCGGGTTAGTCCCGTCCCGGTTTCAACCCGAAACACGTCGCCATCTTCAGTCAGCATGTAAAGCACGCGCCCTTCTCCATCGCTGGCAAGGCGAACTCCCCGCGCCGGCAATCGCACCACTTCGCGCAAGGTGAAATCGGGCGGCGGATTGGGCAGCGGCGCATAGGTGCTGGCCTGCTGCAATCTCTCAAAGGTCGGGAATCGGGTGCGCGAACGGACCTCCTTCACCATCGCCGGGGAGATTGCGCCGCCGGGATTGCCCCAGCTATTGAGCACGTAGGTGAACACGTCGGCGACTTCCTCATCGTTGACGGCCACGGGCGGCATCGCGCCGTTGAATTTCTTCCCGTTCACTAAGATTTCACCGGAGAGTCCTTCGGCACCGCCTTGATGGCGCGTTCCGGGTTTGTTGCGATGAGATCAGACTTGGCCAGCGGTGGAAAAACGCCGGCAACTCCCTGGCCGTTGAACTGGTGGCAAACGAAACAATTACGGACGTAAAGATCTCGGCCACGTTCCAGCCGGGCCGCCAGTTCTGCCGTCGGGACGGGGGGTGTCGTTGTATCCAGTAAGGCAGCGGGCTCCGCAGCCAGTAAGCGGACTGCGGAAGCGAAGCAGGCCAGCGCGGCGCCGCCGATCAACATCCTAAAATTCATGAGCGCACCAAATGGCTTTGCGCCGATCTCGGTGCCCGGTCATCTTTACCCTAAGCGACCGGTTTCAGCGTATAGGCTAAATGAGTCAGGGCTCGAGGCTGAGTTTCCAGTTGCGCCGCTTCGCTGGCGCGAGTAGTCAAGCGGTGGTTGTTTGGCGGGTGGACGAAATGCGGCAGGTTTTCGCAACTGCGAGGCGGGCATTCTCACTCCGAGAAATTGCCAAAAATTTATATGACCATCTGTTTCACATCGCGAACCAGCAACCATCGCTTCGCCGGCGCGTTTCAACCGGAAGGATCCAAGATGCGCCGTCCATCACGGCTTAGCCTGACCTCCGGTGTAATCTCTCTGCTATTGGCGCTGGCGGCCTCCCCGCTATTCGCAGGAGCGCCACCCAGCATTGTGCCCGGCGCAAAGCTTGAAACGGTTTACGCGGATGCCTGTTTCTTCGAAGGGCCGACATGGGAGCCGAGGACCGCGTCCCTGTATTTCACCGCATTTGGAAAGGAAAAGGCAGACACCAAAATTCTGCGGCTTGATGAAGCGGGCAAGGTCAGCGTCTGGCTTGATAATACGGAAGGTGTAAACGGCACGTACTTGGCCAGAAACGGACGCTTGCTCGCGGCGCAGGCGTTTGGTCACCGGGTTCTGAGTTACACCACGGGTACCCACAACCCGGCGCAGGAGGTGTTGCTGCACGATCCCGCCCTGAACCAGCCGAATGACTTGTGTGAAGCCCCCAATGGCGATTTGTATTTCTCCGACCCGGATTTCGGCCACCGCACGAACAGCGCAATCTTCCTGCTGCGCCCGGGGCAGCCGGCGCGAAAGGTTGTCACCGATATGCCACTGCCCAACGGCGTCGAAGTTTCACTCGATGGCCATTTCCTGGTGGTGGGCGACAGTTTTCAAAAGTTATGGCGATCCTATCCAATTCAAGCGGACGGAAGCGTTGGCGTAGGGCGGGAGTTCTTCAATCCCCAAGTGGAAAACCGCAGCGACCCCGACGGTCTGTGCGTGGATGAGCGCGGAAATTTTTATCTCGCCGGCCGTGGTGGCGTTTGGGTGGTGTCCCCCGCCGGAACCGAACTCGGTTTTGTTCCGGTTCCGGAGTTCGTCTCCAACGTGTGCTTCGGCGGGCGGGATGGGCGGACGCTTTTTCTCACTTGCAAAGGCAAGCTGTATCGCCTGGCCACGACAGTGCGCGGGGCCGAATCCATTCGCGCAAAGTGATCGCTCGCTTTGGTGATGCGGGGCCTATCTTTTCCAGGATCGTTTCAAGAAGTTGATGAAATTTCCGTGCATGATGGCGTCCACATCAGCCGCCTTGTAACCACGCGCCGTCAGCATGTCAGGAATTTTTTTCAGGTCGACGATGGTGTTTAAATCAGCCGGGGTCTGTTCGCAACCAAACGCGCCGTCCAGGTCGGAGCCAATTCCCGCATGCTGTGCATTGCCCGCGAGCTGGCAGACGCGGTCAAGGTGATCCACAAATTGTGCGAGCGTGAGGTTGACCGATGGCGGCGTGGTTTTTCCGCGCACCCAGCCGGGCACGAGCATCCACGCGTCCAACGCCGAGCCGATCACCGCGCCGCGTCCGATGAGTGCTTTGATTTGTTCATCGCCAAACTGCCGCATGTGCGGCACCAAAGCGCGGCAGTTTTGATGACTCGCCCAAACCGGCCCCTGAAATAAATCCAGCGCTTCCCAGAAACATTCGTCGCACAAATGCGTCACATCGAGAATGAATCCGAGCCGGTCCATTTCCTTGACCAACGCGCGGCCCTTGGCGTTGAAGCCGCCGCTCGCATCCGTGCCATTGGCGTAAACGCCCGGGCCGTAATGTGCCGGGCCGATCGCGCTCAATCCTGCTTCGCGTGCGCGCGCCAGATGATCCAGCGACAAAATGGAATCCGCACCCTCAAGGCTGAGGACGTAGCCGACCGGGATTTTCTCGTCCGCGCCCGATTCGTTCCAGAGCGCCAGATGCTTTTCCAATCCCGATGCATTGCGGATCTGCACCATCTCGCCCGCTTCTTCCATCGCGCGATACCATGCGAATTGCCCCTGCGTCTGCGCCCAGGCTTGGGCTTGCGAACGCCAGCCGGCCACGGGGCTGTAGGCGTTGTGCTCGACGCGGGCGATGAGTGTGGCAACGCACAGGCCCACGCCGCCTCGGCGCATTTCGGGCAGCGACACCGTGCCGTTGGCGCGATCGGGCTTGTCGGTTTTTCCCTGCTCACCGGCGCGCAATTCCGCGACGGGCTGCGTCAAGTCGCGATTCCATTCGAGCGCGTTCATCGCGAGATCGAGATGGGCGTCGAAGATGAGGGGGCGCGTTTTCATGTCAGACAAATTGGGCGAGCAACATTACCAACCCCAGCGCCACCAGACCGATGCACGTTTCCAGCACCGTCCAGGTCTTGAGCGTCTGCGGCACCGTGAGGTTGAAACTCTCCTTCACCAGCCAGAACCCGCCGTCGTTTACGTGGGAGAGAAACAAGGAGCCTGCGCCCATTGCGAGCACCAGCAACTCGCGGTTGAGGCCCGGCGTATTGGCGGCGACCGGGGCCATGATCGCCGAGGCCATCGTGATCGCGACCGTCGCCGAACCCACGGCCACGCGGATCGCCGCCGCGACCACCCAGCCGAGCAGCAGCGGCGAGATGCGCGCGTGCTCCACGATGTCCGCAATGGCTGCGCCCACGCCACCGCGCTCCAGCATTTTGCTCAAGCCGCCGCCGGCACCCACGATCAGCAGAATGGCCGCCGCCGGGCCGACACTTTCCTCCAGAAATTTTAGAATCTTCTTTCCGTTGAAACCGCGCGCGTAGCCGAATGTATAAATGGAAAGCAGCACCGCCAACAGCATTGCGATGATCGGGCTCCCCACAAAGTTTGCCCATTCGCGCCAGCGGTTGTCCTTGGGCAGCGCCAGATCCGCGAGCGACGAAAGCAGCATCAGCATTACCGGGAGCAGAATGGTAATCAGCGTGAGTCCAAAGCTGGGCGGTTGGTGGGACGGAACTTCTTTGGTGTGGCGTTCGCCGAGGTGGCCGAGGTGGACCGTCATTCGTGACCCAATTAGCGCGCCAAAAACGGGTCCGGCCACTATCGCCGTGGGAATGCCGACCAACGCGCCGTAGAGCAAAGTCTTGCCGACATCCGCGCCGATCTGTTCGATGGCGAGCATTGGGCCGGGATGCGGCGGGAGAAATCCTTGCGAGACGGACAAGCCGGCCACGAGCGGAATGGCGACCCGCATCAGCGGGGTGTTGGTTTCGCGGGCGATGGCGTAAACAATCGGCACCAGCAGAACCAGTCCGACGCTGAACAGCACCGGCACGCCCACCACGAAGGCCACGATCAACATCGCCCACGGCAATCGTCGTTCGCCGAGCATCCGGATGAAGGTTTGCGCGATCACATGCGCGCCGCCGGATTCCGAAAGCATTTTGCCCAGCATCATTCCGAGTCCAACGACGACGCCCAGAAACCCAAGCGTGTTGCCGACGCCTTCCTGAAACGTCTTTGCAATCGCAGGCAGCTTCATGCCGGAATGGAAACCAATCGCGACTGATACCAGCAGCAATCCGAGAAAGGGATGCAACTTGAACCGGGCGATGAGCACGACGAGTGCGATGATGGCAATCAACGCGAACAGGAGCAGGCTGGCTTCGTGACTCATGCGATGGGTTGGTTCAAATCGTCAGCCGCCGTTCGCGCGCGGTAACGCGCCAGCGCTCGGTCGCCATCCCATGGTTGATCACGACCGCCTCCGAATGCAGCGCCACGGTCGGGCAGATGTGGCGCGGCACACCGTAGAGGCAATCGCCCACCGCGAAACGATCCGCCTGTGCGCTCTCGACGACCAGATGCTCCTCGCTGTGAGAAATCGCGGTCGCATCCGGAAGATTCAGGAACTGCACGCGCGGCGGCGGGTTCTCCGAAGCGATTGCTTTGTGGCCGAGATCGAGGCAAAGGCGGTTTGCGCCCGGCTTGCTGACAACCCGTGTCAGCACGACCGCCGCAATCAGAAACTCCAGGTCCGCAAACTTTTCGGCGTAGCCAAAATCCCATAGCACGCAAGTGCCCGGACTGCACTCAAAGGAATCGTTCTGCGCATGAATCGGGAACGTCGGCGTGCCGCCCGCCACAACCCTGGGCACGGACAGACCCGCAGAAAGCAGTTCGCCGCGGAACGCGTTGACCGGTGCGAAAGCCGCGGCGCAAAGCTCCCGTCGCTGGGTGAGGTCCGGTTCGTGGATGTGCCCGTCGTAGGCATGCAGGCCGCCGGCACGCAATCCGGACGACGTTGCCATCAGGCGATACAACTGTGCTGCCTTCACACCCGGCTCAATCCCCGTTCGATGCTGGCCGCAATCGACATCGAGCAGCACCTCCATTGTGCGCCCAGAATTTGAAAATGCTGTTGCGAACTGGTGAACTCCGGCCGGGTCATCCGCTAAACAGGAAAACGTCGTGGTTGGAAAAGTTTTCGCGAGCGCGAGAAGCCGCGCCACATTGGGCCCTACCATTGGATACGCGATGAGGACATCCTTGACACCCGCGCCCGCCGCCATTTCGGCCTCGGCAATCGTGGCGCATTTGAATTTGGTGATGCCTTGCTCCAGCTGCATCCGCACCACTTCCGCCAGCTTGTGGGTCTTGATGTGCGGTCGCAGCCGACTCGTGCCGCCCGCCACGCGGATCATGCGCCGGATGTTTTCGCGGATGCGCTCCGGGTAAAGCAGCAACGCAGGGGAGGGGACTTCGCCCGCGTTTTGGAGTGCGAACCAATGGCTCATGCGATCTCAAAGATGGCCTCGATCTCGACGGCGATGTTGCCCGGCAACGAGCCCATGCCCACGGCGCTGCGCGCCCCGATGCCGTTCTCGGGTCCGAAAACTTCGGCGAAAAGTTCGCTGCAACCATTGATGACTTTGGGATGATCCGGAAAATCGGGCGTGCAATTCACCATGCCAAGCACCTTGATGACGCGCTTCACGCGGTTCAAGCTGCCGAGTTCGCTGCGCAATGTGGCGAGGATCGCGAGTCCGACCTGGCGCGCGGCGGCTTTGCCGGCCGCAAGATCAAGATCCGCGCCGACGCGACCGGTGATCAGCGACTTGTCGGGCTTCAGCGGTCCATGTCCGGAGACGTAGGCGATGGTGCCGACGACGACGAGGGGTTTGTAAACGGCCACCGGTTTTGGCGCCGGCGGCAGATCAAGCCGCAGTTCCTGGATTTTAGCTTCAGCATTCATGAGCTTGTTAAAACGGGGTTAATCATTGCTCGAAGTTCAACGCTTCGTCCAGTCCGCCGTAGGGTTCATTTGTGTTCGTGGCCAAAATAAGCGGTGGTTTCCGCGATGTTCAGTGACGAAACTGTCCCCTGATTTTTCAGCGCACAAATGAACGATATGCGTTTGGCGACCACCCCGCTAATAATCGGCGAAACCAGCTATGAACAATAAAACCGACCACTCAAAATTGAGCCGCCGGCAATTTCTCGTCACGACGGGTGCGGCGCTGGCCCTGCCAACCATCGTCCCCGGCAGCGCTCTGGGACTCGGCGGCAAATCGTCGCCGTCCAGTCGCATCACGGTGGGTGTGGTGGGCTGCGGCGGGCAGGGCAACGGGAACACCGAAGGATTTCTGCGCAACACCAATTGCCGGGTTGTCGCAGCCAGCGACGTGGACCAGACCCGGCTTACCGAAATGCTCAAAAAGGTCAACGAGCACTACGGCAACCGGGACAGCAAAGGCTACACTGATTTCCGCGAACTCATCGCCCGGAAGGATATCGATGCGGTCATGCTCGCGGTGCCCGACCACTGGCACGCGGTCATTGCCGTGGAAGCGGCGAGGCGCAAAAAGGATATTTACGGCGAGAAGCCGCTCGCTCGTACGATCGTTGAGCAGCAGGCCATCGTGAAGGCTGTCGAGAAAAATCTTTGCATCTGGCAGACTGGATCATGGCAGCGCTCGGGAGCGAACTTCCACAAGGCCGCCGAGATCGTTCGCAACGGCATGATTGGAAAAATTACGCGGGTGGAAGTCGGGTTGCCCAGCGGGCCGAAGAACCCCAAGAATCAAATGAAAGTTCCTTCCACCACTCCGCCGCCCGAGTTGGATTATGACCGGTGGATCGGACCTTCAACGATGATGCCGTATGTCGGCAGCCGCATACATAACAACTGGCGCTGGAATTACAACACCGGCGGCGGGCAGTTGCTCGACTGGATCGGGCATCATTGTGACATCGCGCATTGGGGCATGGATTGCGACCGCTCGGGTCCGCTGGAAGTCGAGGGTGAGGGCGAATTCCCGCCGGCCGACTACAACTGGAACGTCTGCACGCGCTATCGTATCGAAGCCAAGTATCCAAAAGACATTGCAATGACCATTGCCGGCGGCCACTCCGACATTCGCGCCGGCTGCAAATGGATTGGCACGGATGGTTGGGTGTGGGTGGATCGCGGCGGCTTCGAGTCATCCAATCCGGACTGGCGCGAGTTCAAGGAGTTGCCTGAAGAAATGCGGAAAGTGCAGCTCTACAAGTCGCGAGATCATATCGGCAATTTTCTGGATTGCATCAAATCGCGGCAGCCAACCATCACGCCGGTGCAGACGGCGCATCATTCGGCCATCCCCGGCCATCTGGGACTCATCGCGATGGTTACAGGACGCAGACTCAAGTGGGATTCGCAGAAGGAAATTGTGCTAGATGACGCTGCCGCCAGCCAAATGCTGGGCCGTCCCTACCGATTGCCGTGGAAGTTGGCGTAAAGAATTCAAGATTGTCGGCGCTGAGTGAATTTGCGCGGAGAAACTTCCCTTCGTCCTGCGCCGTTGGGCGTTGGTTAATCTGTTCGATCATCATCATGAAACCAAAATTGTTTTTGTTCATAATGGCCTGCTCCCTTGGCGGCCTTCATCCGGCGCTGAATGGCGCGGAGCTGAACAGCGACTCGCGCGGGCCAATCCGGGCACCGGGCATGAAGGTGCTCGTCGCCGCGCAAGGCGTGCAGACGACCGGCTATGCCTTTACCAATCGCTGCCAGAAGCCGACACCTTGGCAGGCGCAATGGATCTGGCTTGGTCAGCCACTTCAGGCCAAAATGGAAATGGTTCAATTTCGCAAGGAGGTCACGCTCGCCGCCGTCCCGACGAAGGTGGCGGCGTGGCTCAGTGCGGATGTGTTTTACCGGCTCTATGTCAACGGCAAGCTGGTCGCGCGTGGTCCGGCGGATATCGGGCGCGATTACGACCGGGGCAAGGATGGCCCGCAGTGGCTCTACGACTATCGCGACCTCACTCCCTTTCTGCACGCCGGCACCAACGTCGTCGCTGTGGAGGTTTTCACCGCGGGTTTTGTCGGTTCCCGTGTGACGCGCAACCAGAATGGATTTCTCTTCGAAGCCGAGGTTCAGTCACCCGGCCAGCCAACGGTAACAATTAAGACCGACTCAAGCTGGAGATCACTGCCGTCGGACTGGCGGTCCAGCCCGACCCAGGAGCTGCGCAACTGGCGATTGGCCGGCTTTGACGATTCTGCCTGGCCAACCTGTGCAGCGGTCGAATCCGTCTGGACTCCTTTAGTCGCGAGCGAACTCCCGCCGCTCATGGAAGCTCGCTATCCTTGGAGGAACGTGGTGCAGCCAGCTGAAACGGTGAAACAAAACGGCGAACAATTCGTGTTCTCGGGCAATGGCAGCTTCACGCTACAGTTCGACCGCGTGCTCTCGGCCTATCCAACGTTGAAGGCGAACGGTGGCGCGGGCGCACAACTAAAAATCATCCCCGGAGAAACGCTGGGACACAAATCCCGCTCCGTCAGCTTCATGTTGCGCGACGGCGTGCAGGAGTTTGAATATCCGTTCCTCGACAGCTTCTCCGTGCTACGAATCGAGGCAACGAATATCACGACGCCCGTGGAGATACTCGACGTCGGGGCGGCGTTCTCTTCTTTTCCCGTCGCCTACAAAGGCGCTTTCGAATGCAGCGATCCAGAACTGACGCGCCTTTGGGCCGCGTATCGGTGGCTGACCCAGATTTGCATGCAGACGCACCATCTGGATTCACCCAACCATCAGGAGCCCATTTGTGATCCGGGTGACTACCTGATCGAGTCATTGGCGAACTACTATGCATTTGGCGAACCGTGGCTCGCGCGCCAGGATCTGCGGAAATTCGGCGGCCTGCTGCGACAGTTGAAATACCAGAACTTTCACACGAGCTACTCGCTGCTCTGGCTGCAAATGCTCATGGCCTATTACGACTACACGGGCGATAAGGAATTGGTGATCGAACTCGCCCCGACCGTCTACGGGTTGCTCGACACCTTCACGAGCTGGCGTGGCAAGAACGGACTGATTTCAGACGCACCGAACTATATGTTCATGGACTGGGTGAGGATCGCCGACTTTGGCTGTCACCATCCACCCGCAGTAATCGGCCAGGGTTACATGACGGCGTTTTATCATCGCGCACTGCTCGATGGCCGGCGGATAGCTGAGTTGACCGGTGACCACAATCGCGCGAAAGACTACGCCCGGTTGCGCGGCGAAGTCGCCAAGTCGTTTAATCGCGAACTGTGGAGTGCCAAGGAAGGATTGTACCGCGACGGCAAACCTTTCCAGTCTTCCATCAAGACCAACAAGTGGCTGCCGGCGGACAAAGACATCGAAACGTTCAGCACGCAGGTTAATTCGCTTGCGGTCCTTTACGATCTCGCGCCCAAGAAAAAGCAGGCGGCCATCGTGGATAAATTCATGGCCCGCTCGGATTTGAACACGCAGCCGTATTTCATGTTCTTTGTGTTCGATGCATTGAGCCACGCCGGAAAATTTGAAAAGTATGGCCCGGCTCAAATGAAGCGATGGAAGTTCGTTGAGGAAACGCAATCCTATCACGAAATGTGGGACGGCGGCGATCTCAGCCATGCCTGGGGCAGCGCGCCGATGATTCAGATGTCCGCCAGTATTCTCGGCGTGAAACCCTTGAGTCCGGGCTTCGCGAAATTTGAAGTCCGTCCGCAACCCAGCGGCCTGGACTGGGCCAAAGGAATCGTGCCTACGCCACACGGCGACATTGTTGTGTCGTGGACGAGGGCGAACGGGGAAATGAACTTGCTCGTCAATGTGCCAAACGGCTGCGAAGCGGAGGTGGTTACGGATAGGAAAAGGCATGTTGGCGCTGGCCGGCACGAATTCGTTTCACGGAATCGTTGAGGGTTTTATTAGTGACCTTATGCCGCGCCCGGTGGCGAGTATCAAGGCAAGCAAGTCGGTTGGATCGCTGAGTGGATTCAACACACGGCCCGCATTCGCGAAGTCATCAATTGGTGTCGGCGGCGGGGAGAGTCTCCGTGATTTATTTTCCGGGCACGAGCCGTCTAAATGTGGACACCGGCCCTCCGAAGGACAGTCCCACTTCCACCGCCACGGCGTTGGCCAGGCCGTCGCGCGCGGTGGCGAACCGTTCGTGGCCCACGCCCGCAAACAGGCTGACCAGGTGCAGGCCCCATTCAACGCGGAGCTTCTCGAAGTCGCCCCAGCCGCTGAATTCGTCGCGGGTGTGATAGCGCAGGCCGGCCATGAGGCTGAAGTTCAAGTCGAGGCGTGGCATCGGCACAATCGCGCGGGTGTAAACGCCGTGGCCCTGTTCTTCCGTGCCGGCCACGCCGCTGTAACCGACGGTCACGACCAACTGGCCGGGCAGCCAGTCCGGCACGCGCCAGTTCTGCCGCAGAAAATCGTAGCGCTTGCCATACACAATGGTTTCCACTTCAAACAAAGCCCGGAGATGCGTGCTGGAACCGAAGGAGACGGTCTGCACGCCGAGGTTGATGCCGATGACGGGATTGCGATAGCCGTCGTGGTGGAGGGTTTCGGTGACGGGAAACCAGTCGGCGTTGGTTTCGACGCTTTGATTGCCGGCGAGGGACAGCCAGGGACGCCGGTCGGCCAGGCCAATCGTCATGGGATGATCAAGACAGGAGAGTTCGCCGAAGTTGAGCCGCATGTCCACGCCTTCAATGTTTGGCTTGAGCAGGCGCATCGGAAACACCTTCGCCTGCCAGCGGTAGTCTTTGAACGAGTTGATTTCGGCCGCCTGGAGATAGGATTCGAGCACGTCGGAAACGGCGCGGGCGCAATAAGTCGCGACGAGGGGAACTTGCGCGGGGTTCTGGGTCAACTGGTGATCGCCGTAACAATAGACCTGGGCCGAGGTGCTCATCAGGGATAGGGAGAAGGCCTGGAGGTTGGTGAGGTTCAAATGCAGCTGGTGCGAGTCGGAAGCTTTCAGTCCGGGCGGAATTGTCAGCGACTTCGTCCGCACCAGCGCCTTGGTGCTGTCAACCAGCGCGGACAATTGCGTCGGCGCGCCCACGACGTAGGTCAGTCCGCGTGCGTTGTAGATGTCATGCAGGGCGAGGGTGTAGATGTCGTGGGCATTGTCATCGCGCGGGGCGAGGATGTGGCCGGGGGCAAAGAGGTCTTCGAGAAAATGATTGGCGTAGGCTTCGAGCAAAAGGCCGCCCCACAGATTGCCCGCGCGGGCCTGCTGCACCGCCTGGCCATGCCAGAACCAGAAGGCAAACATGGCGCGGCCTTGAAAGTGATTCTGATTGTCATGGGAGGCGCTGAGGTAAGAGACGTTGTCCGAGGAGAGTTTTCGCAGGTAGATCAGGTTGCAACTCGCGCTGCTGGTCGGCCAGCCGCCGCCGGCGCTCCACTGGTGGGTCATGTTGTAGGGGTCGCGCATGTAGTCCACCAGTTTCACGATGGTGCCGAAGGTGATGTCGGTTTGATCGGTGCCCAGGCTGAGGCCGCGGCCAAACTCAGCCGTCGTCACGCGCAGCTCGCGCAAGCGCTCGGTCAGATCGGGCCGGTCGCCGTAAAGGCGCGCGACGTGATTGCTCGCCACGATCAGGCTCATGGTTCCCATGGCTTCATGTTCCCAGCCTTCAAAGGCGAACAGTCTGGGTGAAAGCAAAAACAAGCCGGCGCACCACGCGGCGGTGAAGCGGCGACGACAGCTGGGGCGGCGGCCGAACCTTTTTAAGAACCCTTGATTGGCGATGAGCTGGACGTATTTCATAAACAGGTGAGTGATTCCGGCATCGCCAGCGGGTTATGCCTGCGAGTTGTCAGATTTGGTGGCGTCATGTTCGCTGGCGGAATGGTTGCCGGGCAATCGGGTCGCCAACAAGTAGAGAAATGCGGTCGGGCTGTAAACAGGTTTCCTGTGCAAGGCGAGTGTTGATGCCCACCCGCGATGACGACAGCGAGCAGCGAACCCCTTCACCTGATTGATATTTCTGTGGCCAACGCTGCGGCGATGGCACTGTGGCGGGTGCGGAATCAGACGCGCAGGAAAATCTTCCGGCGATACTTCCAAAAGAGGATCAGCCAATACACGAACAACACCGCTGCGCCCGTCGTGATGGGCTCAAACGTTGCGCCGAACATGTTGGGCCAACCATGACCAAAGCAGGTTTGCAGCGAGTTCACAATAAAACCAGTGATCCAATGGGTGAGGCAGTATATCGCGATGGAGTTCATGCCGATGACCGTGAGCGGAAAGGCGCATTTCTTGAAGCCCCAGACGTCCACGACGGCGTAAAAAGCAGCCAGCAAGAGAAAGCATAAACCGCCGCTGAAAAGCGTCCAGCTTGGTGTCCAAATGCGCTTCACGATCGGGCAGATCCCGAGCGCGTGCAGCAGCAGTCCGGCGATGATCCCCAGGACCCCGGCGATCAGCAGGCGTTGGATTTTTTGTTTTGCTGAAAGATCGCCACGCATCCAGCCCCCGGCGATCAATCCGAGGATCATCGTGCCGAGTGTGGGAATGAAACTGAGCGTAAGATATCCGCCGCCGTGCGCCACGAATGGCTTGACGCGGGGGAAGAGATTCATAAACCACGAGTCGAAGGCCCAGCCGAGATTGCTGTTCTTGTTCCAATGCGCGGCGAAGCCGGTTGCATGGTGAGGCCAATCTGCGGGAACATTCACATTCGCATAGTCAAAATCCGTGCCGGGCAGGGGATACAGCGCCCACGCCAGCCAATAACCCAACAGAATTCCCGTCAGTGCGCACCATTGGAACTTCACAGAACGAAAGCCGATTAGAAACAGGAACGTGTATCCCAAACCGATCTGGGTGAGTGTGTCGTCGAAGACGAAATTCAAAAACGGACGATTGCCCGCCGAGCGCAGAAAGATTCCGAGAAAGATCAGGATGAACGAACGCCAGATTGCGTGACCGGCCATGGCCGCGATGGATTGACCCTTTGCCATGCGGCTCGCGAGGGAATAGGGCAACGCAACACCGACGAGAAACGAGAAGGAAGGTTGAATGAGATCATGCAAGGAACATCCGACCCAATGCACATGATCGGTGTGGAAAGCGAGAAATTTCCAGAAGCCGCTTTCAGGGAACGCGCCCGCCACTCGCCCGATGTTCAACACCTCCGCCATCATCAGGAGCATCACGAAGCCGCGGTAGGCGTCCATTGAAATGAGGCGGGCGGGCGCGGATTTTTTGGTGGCGTCGTTCATGGATAGCGGTTGAAACATGGCGGAGTTGGCTGGACGGGCCAAGCACTCATTTGAGCGATCCCCGACCTAAAGCCGGACGTGTTAACCATTCTGATCAGCTCAATGACAGCGGCCATGTTCCGCTCCACCAATACGAACTGGCCTTGCCTGTTCGTCAACGGCATCCAAAGTGCCAGCAGGATCGTCATCAGCGTGCCCGTTCCAACGCCGGCCATGCTGATGAGTCCGATCAAATCCACCAACGGCTCGTTGCAATTCGCTTTCGCCAACAGCGTGGGCGCCTTGTTCGGCGTGCTGGCCACGACGAATCTTTCCCTGTCGCAGACCAACTGGACGCCGCTTGGGGGGCGTCTCGGAAATTTCTCCCGGCCAGTTCCAGTTCGCCGACCCGCAGGCGACCAACCATCGGCAACGCTTTTGCCGATTGCGTTCGCGGTAGTCCCGTAGTGGTGTTTCTTGAAAGTTTATGTATTTACCCGAAGCCAGCGTTCGGCAGCGTTTTTCCATGCCAAGCCAGTGCGGATTGAACACCCAATAATGAACCTTCCTCCTGCTGTCGGACTGGACGCCCACCGCGAACCGGCCTAAGCTTCGCGGCATGAACAAACGTTTGTTCGGCAAAACCCACACGAAGATTTCCGAGATCGGCCTCGGCTGCTGGCAGCTCGGCGGCGCGGACTGGGGCGCGCTGGATGACCGACGAGCCTTTGACATTCTCGAAGCCGCCGCCGATGCGGGCGTCACCTTTCTCGACACCGCCGACGTTTACGGCAACGGCCGCAGCGAAACGCTCATCGGCAAATTTCTCAAACAACAGTCGAAGAAATTCTTCGTCGCCACCAAGCTCGGGCGCATGTCCGATCTTTACCCGGACAAATACACCGAGGCTGGCGTGCGCGCGGCGACGGAGGCTTCGTTGAAACGGCTGGGCGTGGAAGCGCTGGATCTCACGCAGTTGCATTGCGTGCCGCCAGAGGTTTTGCAGCGCGGGGAAATCTTCGACTGGTTGCGCCAGCTTCGGCGCGAAGGAAAAATCATCAACTTTGGCGCGAGTGTCGAATCCATGGACGAAGCCAAGGTTTGTCTCGCGCAAGAGGGACTCTGCTCGCTGCAAATCATCTTCAATCTTTTCCGGCAGAAACCCGCCCGCGCCATCTTTGCCGAAGCGCAACAGAAGCGCGTGGGCCTCATCGTCCGCCTGCCGCTCGCGAGCGGATTGCTCAGTGGAAAGATGACGAAGGCGCAGCAGTTCGCCGCGACCGACCACCGGACTTACAACCGCGATGGACAAGCCTTCAACGTCGGCGAAACCTTCGCCGGTCTGCCGTTTGAAAAAGGCGTGGAACTCGCCGATGCGCTCAAGGAACTCGTGCCGGAGGGACTCACGCTGGCCGATCTGGCGCAGCGCTGGATTCTGGATCAGGACGCGGTTTCCACCGTGATCACCGGCGCCAGCCGTCCCGAACAGGTGCTGGCGAATGCGCGCGTTTCCAAACTCCCGCCGCTCACCGATGAGCTGCACAAACAGTTGAGCCGCTTTTACCGGACCCACGTCCAGCAGCATATTCGCGGACCGTACTGATGCCTGGCCCGGGACAGGGAATTTACCGCGGGAAAACCGCGGTTCGGCGATGGCCAAATTTTGTAAAGCGCCAATCTGGACGCAACGGCTACTGTTGCTGGTGGCGACCGTTGCCAATCGAAACAGCCTATGAAGAAACTGACTTTGGGAAACTGCAACACCAACAATCCATCGGTCATCCGCTGGGTGGAAGCACAGGCGAAGCTGTGTCAGCCAGATGAAGTCTACTGGTGCGATGGCTCGGAATCGGAGAAGCACACGCTGACGGCCGCCGCCGTGGCCCAGGGCATTCTCGTGGAGCTGAATCAGGAGAAGCTGCCGGGCTGCTATTACCACCGTTCGAATCCCAACGACGTTGCCCGCGTGGAGCAGTTCACCTACATCTGCACCCCGATGCAGGAGGAAGCCGGGCCGACGAACAACTGGATGGCACCGAAGGCGATGTATGCCAAGCTCGGCGCGCTCTGCGACCGGGCGATGAAGGGTCGCACGCTGTACGTCGTTCCCTATCTCATGGGGCCACTCGGTTCGCCGATGACGAAAGTCGGCATTGAATTGACGGACTCGCTCTACGTGGTGCTGAGCATGCGGATCATGACGCGCATGGGGACGGTGGCCTACGAGCAGTTGGGCGACGGGGAGGATTTCAACCGCGGCCTGCACTGCATGTTGAACGTGGATCCCGAAGTCCGGTTCATCGCGCATTTTCCGCAGGACAACGCCGTCATCTCCATCGGCTCCAACTACGGCGGCAACGTGCTGCTCGGTAAAAAATGTCTCGCCCTGCGCATCGGTTCCTATCTTGGGCGCAATGAAGGCTGGATGGCGGAGCACATGTTGATTCTCGGCGTTGAATCGCCGAATGGAGAAAAAACCTACGTCGCGGCCGCCTTTCCCAGCGCGTGCGGCAAGACGAATTTCGCCATGATGGTGCCGCCGCCGCATTTCAAGGGTTGGAAAATCTGGACCGTGGGCGACGACATCGCGTGGATGAAGCCCGGGCCGGATGGAAGACTTTACGCCATCAATCCGGAGGCGGGCTATTTCGGCGTCGTGCCGGGCACCAATTCCAAATCCAATCCCACCGCCGTGCAGACGATCGGTCGCGACACCATTTTCACCAACGTCGCGCTTACGCCCGACGGTGATGTGTGGTGGGAAGGCAAGGACGGGGCCGTGCCGAAAGAATGTCTCGACTGGCGCGGCAACAAATGGACACCCGCCTCCACTGAAAAGGCCGCGCATCCAAATTCCCGTTTCGCCGCGCCGATGAAGAACAATCCCTCGCTCGATCCGCTCGCGAACGATCCCAACGGCGTGCCCATCAGCGCGATCATTTTTGGCGGCCGCCGCGCGGACACCATGCCGCTGGTGTACCAGGCCTTCAACTGGATTCACGGCGTCTACATCGGCGCGACGATGGGTTCCGAGATGA
>JANPGB010000212.1:0-1789 GCA_031423695.1 Verrucomicrobiota bacterium | reverse complement strand
CACGCAAAGGTGACGACCTTCGAGCACATCGGCATGGACCCGGCCACGAAGCCGATGCTGGCGGAAATGCTCGGCGCGGATGGAAAGCCGAAGGTCTGCGAGCGCGTGTGGATTTCGTCCTTCCCGGTCTGCTCCTCCTGCGGATCTTCCCCCCCAGCCGATGGACGAAATCCACACGCGCTCGCAGACCTTCGGCTTCCCATCCGCGCCCAGCATTTCCGCGAGCATCGGCTTCGTCGCCGGGTCCATGCCGATGTGCTCAAAGGTGCTGACTTTGGCGTGCCCTTGCATGTTCGACTGACCGGCGAGGATGAAGATTTGCAGCGGTTTCTTCTCCGCTGCGGACGAACGGCTGCAAAACACGGCAAACAGCGAGATGAGTGGAAACAGGATTTTCATGGATTAATATTGGCTAAGTGTGGATCACTATCGAGAGCGTGAGGGTGTTCAGTGCGATAGAACTTGGAGACGCAGGAAGTATTTTTCTGGAGGGTTTTGGGGTAAGGTGAAGGAGATGGTGGTCGCGTTGTTCACGTAGGATGGGCCGGAGACCTCAGCCCAGGGGTCGGTGATGCCGAGGTCGGTGGAGCCCTGGATGGCATAGGCGAGGCCGCTGGTGCCGGGGCGCTTGGTGTAGCTCAGCGTGGTGCCGTTGAAGGTTCCGACGGAGGGGTTCGCCACTGTCGGATCGTGACCGGCCAGGGCGTATTCCAACAGGTTGTTGATGCCGTCGTTGTCGGGGTCGTCATAAGGGCCTCGCTTATTCGCCGGAACGCTTGTCCCGCCGGTGAAGGTGCCGCTGATCCATGAGGAGAATGCGGTGACAGCGCTGGCGGTGAGGTAGCCGTTTGCATTCAGGGCAAATGAACCGAATCCGGGTGCTGAGATGAGGGCAAGCTGGGTGGTTGTCAGGCCGCTGCTGTTGGTGCCGAAGCGGAGGGACGCTCCGGATACGAAGGCTCCAGTTAGATTCAGCGTGCCGTCGGTCCAGCTGAGCGCGCTGCTGTTGGCAAACGCCAAGGCGGCACCGGCACCCAGGTTGATCCTGGATGCGCCCATAACATCAAGGGTTCCGACCGTGTCGGTGAAGGTCGCCGCATTGAGGGTGGCGTTGCCGATTGAAACAGCGGTGGAGTTGGCGAGGACATTACTTGCGCCCAATGCCAGCGTGCCTGCGGTGATGGTGGTGCCGCCGGTGTAGGTGTTAGCCCCGGCAAGGGTGAAGGTGCCCACGCCGCTCTTGGTCAGGCCGAAGTTATTTCCGTTCGTGGTCCCCGGCATTGCGGCCGCGGCTACCGAGCCGCTGGCACTGCCGCCGAGGCTGCCTGAAAATGTATGGCTACTGCTGTTGTTGATCGTCAGCGTTGCCGCCGCGGAGATGTCGCTGTTGACGACGCGTTGAATTCTGAGGCTTTGTGCGTTGTTGGTCAAACCGGCGAGCTGTTGGTTGAATCCGTTTAGATTAAGCTCGGCATACCGGCCAGTGCCAGCGCCAGTCTGGCCGTCGATTGTCAGCACCGTATTCGTGGGCAGGGCGTTATTGATTCCTAGCCTGACAATGATCTGGGCGTTCGAGGTCCCATCTGTGTCCAGCAGCGTAGTGCCCGCATAGGTGCTTTGCGCGCCCAGATAGACCGTGGACAAGGCGTTTTGATTGACGCTGCTGGAGAAGGTGACATTGCCGCTGCCTGCCAACACGCTGTCGAGCGTGAGCGTGGAGACGACTCCGCCGCCCGGTGCGTTCGTTGGCGCGCTGATGGAGGCGGTGGTTCCGCTGTTGCCCACCGTG
>JANPGB010000211.1:0-4922 GCA_031423695.1 Verrucomicrobiota bacterium | reverse complement strand
TCACCTAAGGGAAGTCAAAACCTTAGACTTGAATTTACACAAACTTAATACCGCCAGATTGGACCGTTAGCTCAGTTGGTAGAGCAGATGACTCTTAATCATCGGGTCGCTGGTTCGAGTCCAGCACGGTCCACCATTTTCCTCAACGAATTAGAGCTTTTTTAGACACTGTGTGCAACGTCTCACAGGCGGGACGTGGGCTATCCTTCCGTAGCCTCTACACGGCTTCGCGTTTTTGTAGCCCATTGCACGGGAGGTAGTGCTTCGTCGTTTGGGAGGTAGTGTGACCCAGAATCTTCATAATCATGAACTCTGAAACTTTGGCAGCGGCATAAAACTCGCGGCGTTGATGCGGAGGTCATGAAGCTAGCGGTTTTCAATGTTGACAGCGCCTAGTACTTCGCTAGACGGTGATGAAAAATAGCGAACAAGCGGCTGGTGGAGAACGTTTAGCCCGACATGACCATTCCACAGACTAACGAATCAACTCCAAATTCATCACTCCGGCTGTGGCCTGGCATCGTCGCCGCGCTCCTGCTGTGTGTGGTGCGCTTTGTCATCCCGCTCGTCGTACCCGGGGCTATGCCCGTCGGGGTGCTTGGCGGAATCGTGGGTGCCCTAGCTGTCCTGCTCTGGTGGCTGTTCTTCAGTCGGGCGCGCTGGTCTGAGCGCGTGGGTGCCATCGTCCTAATGATCGTCGCACTGTTTGCGACCTCGCGCCTCGTTCACCCATCCATTGCGAATGGGATGATGGGAATGATGTTGCCCGTTTTCGCCACCCCGATCCTGAGCCTCGCCTTGGTGGCTTGGGCCGTAGCCAGTCGTCGCCTCTCCAGTGGCGCTCAGCGCGCGTCGCTGGTCGCCGTCCTCCTGCTCGCGTGCGGCGGATTTACGCTCATACGGACGGGCGGAATTAATGGCGATGGCGGTTCTGATCTTCACTGGCGGTGGACAAAGAGTCCTGAGGAGCGGTTGTTGGCGCAAATCGGCGAGGAGCCGAAGGCGCTCCCCTCGGCTCCGGCAGCAACAGCGATTGTTCAGGAATTAGTCGCAGCGAAAGCCAGTGAGGCGTCAGTTACTCCCTCTGCCACTTCAACACCAAAGCCCGAACCGACTGCTTCAATCGCAGCAGAGACGGGTGCCGACTGGCCGGGTTTTCGCGGCCCCCAGCGTGACAGCATCATTCGCGGCATACGAATCAAAACCGACTGGGCTGCGGCACCGCCGGTCGAGTTGTGGCGTCGCCCCATCGGCCCCGGCTGGTCATCATTTGCGGTCTACGGCGACCTGCTCTACACGCAGGAGCAACGCGGGGACGACGAGGTCGTCGCTTGCTACCACGTGACCACTGGTGCGCCGGTCTGGCGACACAGCGACAAAGTCCGGTTTTGGGAGTCGAACGGTGGCGCTGGTCCGCGGGCGACGCCGACCCTCAGCAAAGGGCGCGTCTATACCTTCGGCGCGACTGGCATTCTGAACGCGCTTGAGGCTGGGAATGGCAAGGTCGTGTGGTCGCGCAACGTGGCATCCGACACGGATACAAAGACCCCCGGTTGGGGCTTCACGAGTTCGCCGCTCGTGGTCGAGGACCTCGTTATCGTCGCCGCCGCCGGTACGCTCGCGGGCTACGACACTGGCACCGGTCAGCGGCGCTGGGTCGGCCCCAAGCACGGCGGGAGCTACAGTTCGCCACATCAAATGACGATTGATGGCGTACGGCAAATCTTGCTGCTGAACGAAGCTGGCGCGACGAGCCTGGCACCAGCGGACGGCACGGTTCTCTGGGAGCATGCCTGGCCAGGCGGTGCCATCGTGCAACCGGCGCTGACGGCGGACGGTGACGTCCTGATCAATACCATTGCCACCACTGGAGGAGTGGGTACGCGGCGCCTGGCGGTCTCACATAAAGCGGGCGGATGGAGTGTCGAAGAGCGCTGGATGTCAAATGGGTTGAAGCCGTACTTCAACGACTTCGTTCTTCACAAAGGTCATGCCTTCGGCTTCGACGGCAACATTCTCGCGTGTATCAACCTCGCGGACGGCAAGCGTAAATGGAAGGGCGGACGCTACGGCAACGGTCAGCTCGTGCTGTTGCCGGAGCAGGACCTGATGCTGGTGCTGTCCGAAGAGGGAGAGCTGGCGCTGGTCGAGGCGACCACTGACCAGTTCAAGGAACTTGCGCGGTTCCCGGCCCTCAACGCCAAGACCTGGAACCATCCCGTACTGGTCGGCGATGTCTTGTTGGCTCGCAACGGCGAGGAGATGGCCGCGTTCCGGCTGTCTCTCGCGGGGCGCTGACGGAGATAGCCGTCGCAAATTATATAGGGGGCAGCATGATAATGCGGTCGGGTAGTTGACAGTCGGAAACACACAAGGTAAAGTTTTCAGCAATTAGCATCGTGTAAATTCTTATGGCTGAGGACGCGATGCGACTATAAGCCGCACCTAACGGGGCGGCTTTCACTTTTTAGACCTGCGCGTGATCATTCTCAAGTCATCCAATGTCAATTATGAATTCCAAATTACCCTTTCATTTGGACGCCTTTGCCGCGCATTACCTCCAGCCGTCAGGAAACAATAAAGTCAGTCCAAACTCATCAAGCGAATCTTACCATCCGCGCCACCCGTCGCCAGCGTAGCGCCATCCGGGGAAAGCGCGATGGAATTCAAGAGTCCGTAAAACGGCGGGCGGCGATATGTAAAAGCGAACGCGATGCCGGACGAATTCCACGGCTGATCCCAGCTTGTAATCGGCCAATCGCGTGGCCTGATGATGTGATTAATTTTGCCCGTGCCCGTGTCATAGACTCGAATAATGCCGTCACCACCACAGCCAATGATTTGTTCGCCGTCTTTGGTAAAAACAATCCCGCTCAACCAGCTTATGCTCGGCAGCATATCTTTCGGCTTTTTCTTGTCGGACTTCTCAGCAATGCTTGCCAATTCATCGTACGAAATCATGTATTCAGACGCCGTGCGCAATTGATGGAAGGTTTGCATATCCCAAATCTTCAACGAACGATCTCGACTGGCGCTGGCAAGGACTCGCCCATTATTGGAAAAGGCCAGCGCGGTGATCGCTCGCGAGTGCCCGGGCAAAGTTTGCAAGAGTTTGCCCGACGCGACATTCCACACAAAAATCTCGTATCCTTCGCCCTCGCCAAAGCGCCCTGTGCCTTCAATCATCCGACTGCTACCTGCGAGCCAGCGACTATCGGGCGAAAACGCCAGCGTTCGCATCGGCAGCGCATTCCCTTTCAACCGAGCAACCAGCTTCCAACTGCTCGTTTCAACCAGAAACACTTCGCCAAATCCATCGCACAATTCTTGCTGGCAATCTTTTTCGTTGTCTGATGGAACAGGGCCGGTGGCAATCGCTAGCCAACGGCTATCGGGCGAGAAAGCAATTTGCCAGGCGGGATAGCTTTGATAGTTGAGAGTGATTTGCACCGCTCCCGTTTGTGCATTCCAGATCAGCACCTCTCCGTAATGATAAAAGGTAGTGACAATGCGGTCTCCCTGCCGCCGAGTTTTGTAATTTTTCAGATAGCTTTGTCCGCCTGCCAACCAACGTCCATCAGGCGAAAAGGCGACCGAGCGAAAAGCCATCCCCCGCGAATTCTTGAGCTTGAGAAGTTCTTTGCCGGTTTCAAGATTCGTCACCTTCACACGGTCGCCGCCTGCGCTGGCAACGCGCTTGCCATCGGGCGAGAAGGAAATGGATAAAACAAAAGTCGAATGCCGCGCCAACGAAATTTCTTTTTTGGCCGTAATCGCGATTGTTTTCTCAGTAGGCTGATTCGGTGATTGGGCGAAGGCTTGGCCTAAACCGGGAAATAAGAGGAACAAGACTGCTAACTGTAAACGCTGCTCAGGAAATAAACGCATTTCACAACCCCTTCAAGATCGGTTATGAGGAGCGCAAATTTTTGCTCCTTGTTTCAAGACAGATGCCAGTAGATAATGCAGCTTCGTTATCCTGCAAGCAAATCCAGTGGGAGGAAATTATGCGTCGTGTTCCAGTATTACTGTTACCTCTTGCCCTTTTGGTCTTCGCTTTCACCGCTCTGGCACAGGCCAAACGTCCGCTGGCGTTTGACGATTTGATTTCTGTGAAGCGTGTTGCCGATGCCCAGATTTCACCCGACGGCAGCCGTATCGCGTATGTCGTGAACGCCATCAGCAAAGACGCCAATCGCGGCAAGCGCAGTATTTGGATCGTGCCGACTGCGGGCGGAGCCGCACAGGAATTCATCACCTCCAACAAAAACGATGACACCTTGCGCTGGTCGCCGGATGGTTCACGACGCGTGGCGTTTCTTTCGACTCGCGACGGTGCCCCGCAAATTTTCGTAGCGAATGCCGATGGTGCAAATCCGCGTAAAGTCACCGACGTTCCCGAAGGCGTAGGCGAATTCATCTGGTCGCCGGACGGCAAAATGTTCGCCTTCAGCACCGATGTGTACCCCGAATGCAAAGACCTGAAATGCGTCGCTGAAAAATCTGCCGCCGCTGAGAACAGCAAAGTCAAAGCGGTCATTGCGGATCATTTGCTCTTTCGGCATTGGACGGAATTCAAGCGCGGCAAGCGTTCGCATCTATTTGTGATTTCTTCGGAAGGCGGCGAACCGAAAGATTTGACGCCGGGCGATTACGATGTACCGCCGTTTAGCTTGGGTGATCCGACAGCATTTGCGTTTTCGCCAGATGCACGAGAAATCTGCTTCACGCGCAACACCGATAAAAACGAAGCCCTCAGTACCAACAATGACCTCTTCCTTGTGTCTGTGAATGGCGGCGAGGCCAAACGCATCACGGGCGAGAACAAAGGCTCCGACTCGACGCCGCGCTACTCGCCTGATGGCAAATACATCGCCTATCGGTCACAGGTGCGCAACGGCTATGAATCCGACCGCTTTCGT
>JANPGB010000210.1:0-2345 GCA_031423695.1 Verrucomicrobiota bacterium | reverse complement strand
AAAACGGCCAAGCCGTTCGCAGTCTGCCCGACGTGTCAGGGCCAGCTTCCGGAAAAATGCACGCTCTGCAAAGGGCGCGGACTTATCTCCGAACATCGCTGGAACACCTGCGTCACCCGCGAGGACAAGGAATTCCGGGCGCGGGCGAAAGGGAGGAACTAACCATGATTCGCAAACTCGACAAGCTGTGGTTTCGGCTGCTCGGCGTGATCCATCGTTGGACGATTCGTTGCGCGCAAGCGCATTGCCGCCGGGAAAAGCATCGCCGGTTTCTTCGCCTGATGGCGTGGCAGAACAACCACCTGAACTGACATGAACCTTCGTCCTTATCAACTCGCTGCTGCCGATGCCATTTTCAAGGAATGGCAGGACAACGATTCCACACTGGTCGTCATGCCGACGGGTGGCGGCAAGACCGTGTTGTTTGCCGATGTCATCCGGCGGGTGTTTCCGCGCCGGGCCTTGGTCATCGCGCATCGCGAGGAATTGATTTTCCAGGCGCGCGACAAAATCCAGCGCGTCACCGGCCTGAACGCCGACGTGGAGATGGGCGAATACCGCGCCGACGGTGGGCTGTTCGGTTCGTCGCGCGTGGTCGTCTCGACCATCCAGACGCAATGCTCCGGCGGCGATGGCGGCGGGCGCATGTCCAAGTTCGACCCGCAACGGTTCGGCGTGCTCATCATTGACGAGGCGCACCATGCCACGTCGCCGACTTACCGGCGCGTGATTGATTACTACCGCACGAATCCGGCGTTGAAAGTCCTAGGCGTCACGGCCACGCCGGACCGCGCCGACGAAGAGGCGTTGGGACAAGTGTTTCAATCGGTCGCGTTCGACTACGAAGTGTTGGATGCGATTCACGACGGGTGGCTCGTGCCGATCGAGCAACAGATGGTGCACGTCGAGGGGCTGGATTATTCCAGCATCCGCACGACGGCGGGCGACTTGAACGGCGGCGATCTGGCCGCCGTGATGGAAGCGGAAAAGAATTTGCAACAGATGGCGTCGGCGTCGCTGACGATCATCGGGCAACGCCGCGCGCTCGTGTTCACCGCGAGCGTGAAGGCGGCGGAGATGACGGCGGAAATCTTCAACCGGCATCGGGCGGAAATGGCGGCGTGGGTGTGCGGTAAGACGGACCGGGACGAGCGCCGGAAAGTGCTGGCAGATTTTGCCGCGGGCAAAATCCAAGTGGTGTGCAACTGCGGCGTGCTGACCGAGGGTTTCGACGATCCGGGCGTCGAGGTCGTCATCATGGGTAGGCCGACGAAAAGCCGGTCGCTGTATTCGCAGATGGTCGGGCGTTCCACGCGCCCGCTGCCCGGCGTGGTGGACGGGCCGGAGACGGCGGACGAGCGCAAAGCGGCGATTGCAGGGAGCGTGAAGCCGTCGTGTCTCGTCGTGGATTTCGTCGGCAACGCCGGGAAGCACAAGCTCGTCACGAGCGCGGACATCTTGGGCGGCAAGGTCAGCGAGGAAGCGTTGGAACTGGCGATGGCGCGGACGCTCAAGGCCGGCGGGCCGGTGAAGATGGCCGAGGCCCTCGACGAAGCCGAAGCGGAGTTGCAGGAGCAAAAACGGCTGGCGGAAGCGGCGCGCCGGGCGCGGCTGGTGGCGACGGCGCGGTTCACGACGCAGACGGTTGATCCGTTTGACGTGCTGCACCTCGACCCGGTGAAGCCGCGCGGCTGGGACAACGTGAAGCAACTCACGGAAAAGCAACGCTCGCTGCTCGCCAAACAGGGCATCAATCCTGACAACCTTTCGTTCAGCCAAGGCAAACAACTGATCTCGGAAATCTTCCGGCGCTGGGATGGCAAACTGTGTTCGTTCAAGCAGGCCAAGGTGCTGCGGAAATACGGTTACGGCACGGAGGTCAGTTTCACGGAAGCGTCGGCGACGATTGATGCGCTCGCCAAGAATGGCTGGCGCAAGCCAGTAGCCGCACCACAAGGAGATCCATCGTGGAACTGAATCGCATCATTCCCAACGACACGTTGCGGCGGCTGAATCCGCACCTTTTTGGAACGCGGAGTGCGGAGCGCGGAGCGCGGAATGGCGTGGTGCGGGAGGCGAGCCTCCACGAGGAGATTTTTGACGAGTGCCGGCGGCGCGGCTGGATCGCCTTGCACGGCAGCATGGCCGAGCGCACCTGCCGGACGCTGGGCGAGCCGGACTTTGTGATTCTCGCCGATGGTGGCCGCGTGCTGTTCGTCGAGTGCAAGTCGCGGAGCGGGAAGCTCTCGCCCGCGCAAGCTGCGCTGAAGCATCACGCTGAAAAACTCGGGCACGCGGTGCAGGTGGTGCGGTCGCTCGACGAATTCTTGCGGATCACATCCGAG
>JANPGB010000209.1:0-2602 GCA_031423695.1 Verrucomicrobiota bacterium | reverse complement strand
CCGGGGCCGCGTTTTTTAAAAAAATACGGGCGGGGGGGGGGGGGGGGGGGGCGCTTCCGCCCCCCCCCACCGGCCCGTTCAGGGCCGGAACACTGGTGGGAAATCTGCAGGCCCGGGTTAAAGTCGTTGCGCCGCCCCGCTCCGCGCTGGGTGGGGGCAACGCGCTAACTTCCGCCCAATCATTCGGTGCGCAGACGCGAAGTTCACAAAAAACTCTGCGATTGTCTCCGCCTCATTTTTTCGCGATAGTTCGCGGCTTATGGCAAGCAGTCGCAGACAATATCCGTTTCATCTGATCGAACCCAAGTGGCAGCAGGCTTGGGACGCGCAGCAGGCTTTCCGCGCGTTCAACCCCGGCGAAGACATTCCCGCGAACCATCCATTCGCCGCGCGCCATAAACTTTCCGGCAAGGTGGCTGCAACGCAGTTGCCGCCGAAGTATTACATCCTCGACATGTTCCCCTACCCGTCCGGCGCGGGGTTGCACGTCGGGCATCCCGAAGGTTACACGGCCACGGATATTCTCGCCCGCTACCGTCGCGCGTGCGGCTTCAACGTGCTGCATCCGATGGGCTGGGATTCCTTCGGCCTACCCGCCGAGCAATACGCCGTCAAAACCAGCCAGCATCCGCGCGTGACGACCGAGGCGAACATCGCCAACTTCACGCGCCAGATCAAAAGCCTCGGCTTCAGCTACGACTGGACGCGCGAACTCGCCACCACCGATCCGGAGTACTTCAAGTGGACGCAATGGGTTTTCCTCAAGCTCTACAACTCGTGGTTCAATCCTGAGACGAACAAGGCTGAGCCAATTGAGACGTTGAAGTATCCAGATAGCTTTTCGACTGCGTTGAAAACGGCTGACAATCTCAAAACAGTGGTTGCAAAGCGTCCTACCATTGAACACGCGGAAGCTACAGATCGCATGGCGGATGAAATGCGAATCAGAACAGAGCGGCAGGTTCTTGCCTATCGCGATTCCAAACGCCTCGCCTACGTCAGCGAAGCGCCGGTGAACTGGTGTCCCGAGCTCGGCACGGTGCTCGCCAACGAAGAAATCATTGACGGCAAGAGCGAAGTCGGGGGCTTCCCGGTCATCCGCAAGCCGATGCGCCAATGGATGCTCCGCATCACCGCTTTCGCTGAACGCCTGCTTGCCGATCTCGATACAATTGACTGGACCGATTCGCTCAAGGAAATGCAGCGGAATTGGATTGGCCGCAGCGAAGGCGCAGAAGTGGATTTCCAAATTGCCGATTGTGGTTTGCCGACGGCAAACCTTGAAAACAAAATTCGCGTTTTCACCACGCGACCGGACACCCTCTTTGGCGCAACCTACATGGTGCTCGCTCCCGAACACAAAATTGTAAACGAGCTGTTCGAGCGCGCGAACCGCTGGAGTCATTTCAAAGCTAGAATCAATCGTGAGATTACAGGAACGCAGGTCAACTTGGCTGGAGCGGACGGACATCAGCAATTGTTGGAAATGGAAGCCGCGCTCGACTTGGCTGGCAAAGAGTTCAAAGACTTGATCGAGGTTGACGGAAGCATTTCGCCGCCGCTTTGCCGGCTAGGAAATTACGAAATGTTCAAGATGACTCTGGCCCAGCGCGCACAGGAAATTACCCGCCAACGGAAAGCGGTTGATGGTTACCGAACCGAGGTCGCCAAGAAGTCCGACTTGGAACGCACCGAACTGGCGAAGGAAAAGTCAGGCATTTTCACGGGAGCCTATGCAATCAATCCAGTTCACGGCGGGATGATTCCTATCTGGATCGCCGACTACGTTCTCGCGAGTTACGGCACCGGGGCAATCATGGCAGTCCCCGGACATGACACTCGCGACTTTGAGTTTGCGACGAAGTTTAATTTGCCGGTCATCCAAGTTGTTCAACCTCCAGACCCGAAAACAGATTGGCAGGGGTTCACTGACGACGGAATTGTGATAAACTCCGCAAACTTCGAGATTGGTCTCGACGGATTGTCCACCCCAGAAGCCAAAGCGAAAATCACCGATTGGCTCGAAGCAAAAGCCCTCGGCAAGAAAACGGTGAACTTCAAGCTGCGCGACTGGCTGTTCAGCCGTCAGCGTTACTGGGGCGAGCCGTTCCCGATCATATGGAAGAAGGACGCCGCCGGAAATCGTTATCACGAAGCGTTGCCGGAAAGTTCGTTGCCGCTGCTGCCGCCATCGCTCGAAGATTACAAGCCCACCGCCGACGGCCAGCCGCCGCTCGCCCGCGCGAAGGATTGGCTGAACCTGCCCGACGGTTCGGTGCGCGAAACGAACACGATGCCACAATGGGCCGGCTCGTGCTGGTATTACCTGCGTTATCTCGATGCAAAAAATGGCGGCGCGTTCGTCGGCAAGGACGTGGAGCAATACTGGATGGGCAGTGGAGAAAGCGGAAAGCGGAAAGCGGAAAGCGGAAAATTCGAAACAACGCCCGGCGTTGACCTTTATGTCGGCGGCACCGAGCACGCCGTGTTGCATCTGCTTTACGCACGCTTCTGGCACAAGGTTTTGTTCGACCTCGGTTACGTCTCCACGGCGGAACCGTTTTTCAAACTCGTCAACCAAGGACTGATTCTTGGCTCCGAC
>JANPGB010000208.1:0-10565 GCA_031423695.1 Verrucomicrobiota bacterium | reverse complement strand
TTTATGGCGTGAGCGACGAGGAAAGCCGCCTCAATGTCAACACCGCCGACAACGAATCCCTGGCCAAACTCAACGGGATGTCGGCGCTAATTGCCGCCGCCCTCGCCGACTGGCGCGATGCTGACAACGCCGCTTCACCGGACGGAGCAGAGGCTGAATATTATCTCAGACTGCAACCTCCTTATCAGCCGCGCAACGGGCCGTTCCAAACCGTGCGCGAACTGCTGATGGTCAAAGGAATTTCCAGCGATCTGCTGCTCGGCCAGGACACACAGCAGAACGGCCTGCTGGAATCCGCCGAGGACAGCCTGGCAAGTCCGGCGCGCACCGACACTCAAGCCGCGGACGTGGACACCGGCTGGGCGGGAATTCTAACGGTGGATTCGACGGGCAACAACGTAAGCGCCAGCGGCACGGATCGCGTCAATGTCCAGTCCGCCGATGAAGCAACCCTGACCGGCGTGTCGGGCATCACGCCGGTTATCGCGCGGGCCATCACCGCCTATCGCGGCCAGAATCGTTTGCAAAGCATCGCCGATCTGCTCGACGTGACGCGACCGCAGAACAACCAGAACCAAAATCCGGCGCGCGGAAATTCCCGCTCCAATCTATCATTGCCAAACCAGAACCAGGGCAATGCCGCCAGCCCCAAAGTGATTGATGCCAATCTGCTCATGGACATCGCGGATGACATCACGGTTGCCGATTCGACCGCCGCCCAGGCCGGACTCATCAACGTCAACACCGCCAGCCTGGCTGTGCTCGCGTGCCTGCCGGGCGTGGACCGTGATCTGGCGCAGGCCATCATTTCGTATCGCCAATCGAGCGGCTTTCTCCCCAACATCGCGTGGCTCCTGAAAGTGCCGGGAATGAACCAGGATATTTTCAAACAAGTCGCCCCGCTCGTGACGGCGCGCTCGGAAACCTTCCGCATCTTGAGCGAAGGCAAGGTGACTTCCACCGGCGCGCGCCAACGCATCCAGGCCATCGTCCACGTCGGACTGAATGATGTCGCCACGCTCTCGTATCGGGAGGACGACTTGTGAATAAAATTGCGCTCATGAATTCAACGCCGGTTTACATCGAGATCAGCCAGTCCTCGCTCAAGGTGCTCAGGGAAAATGCGGGGTTGGATCTGCCCCTTGAGCGCGCCGCCTGCGGACGGCTGACCGACGGATGCAGACAAAAAATCTCCGCCAGCCTGCAAACATTTCTGGATCGCAAACCCTGGCAGCCGCGCGCTCCGGCCTTCTGCGCCATCGGCGCGAATGGCGTTTCACTGCGCCGCCTCACGCTGCCGACTGCGGCCAAGGAGGAGTTTCAACGCCTGCTGTTGCTGCAAATTGAGCATGAATTCCCGCTGTCGCCGGACGAGCTGGCCTGGGGCTGGCAGCCAATTGAAACCGGTAACAGCATGGCGGCCAGGCGCGAAGTCCTGGTCGCGGCGGTCAAAAAGGAAATCGTGGAAGATTACGCCAACGTGCTTTTGGCGTGTGGCGTGAATCCGGTTTTCACGGTGGCCGCGCTGGTGCGGAAATCCGTCTGCCCCCCGCAACTCCACCCCTACGCGATCCTTGAGCCTGGCCGCAGCCAGTCGGAACTGGTGACGTTTGACCCCGGAGTTCCCGTCGCCATTCGCGTTCTATCCACGCCGACGGATGCGTCCCTTGCGGAAGCCGTCCGAAAATCGCTCGGCCCGGACTGGAACGGCCGGAAAATTTTCCTGACGGGCGCGAGCGACGAACTGGCCGCGCAGCTTCAGGGCCAGCTTGCCAATGGCGTGGCTTGTGAGGCGCTGAAGATCGCGGGTATTGTCGGCCTGAAAAAATCCGTCGAGCAAAACGGCGGATCGCCGTCGCTGGTGCTGCAAGTCAAAACCAAACAGGCCAACGGCTCATTCAACCTCTCCACCCCCGACGTGAAAAAATGGGCTGTACGCGTAGCGGTGCTGCTCTGCGCGCTGCTGCTGCTGCTTTACGCTGAAGCTTTGCTGCTGAAACCGTTCCTCGCTTGAAAGCTTGCCACGCTCAAGGCGGACAAAGGCCGGCTGGCTGTCATTGACCGTGAACTGGAGTTCCTCCAGTCCCTCAAGCAAACCCAGCCGCCATATCTCGACGCGATGTATATCCTCGCCAAATCCACGCCGCAGGGAGGCAAGATTGATTCACTCACGATGAACCGGCGCGGGGATGTTTCGTTGCGCGGTTCGTTGCGCGATGCCACGCAGGTCACGGACTTTCGCACCAAGCTGATCGGCTCGGGATTTTTTGCGAACGTCGCCGTGGAGGAACAGGCCCCGACTCCTGACCGGCAAAAATTAAACCTGCGCATCAGCGCGCAGTGGAAGTCCGTCGAGGCCCGCGCCGGACTGACCAACGGCCCGACCGCCGAGGAGATTGAAAAAGCCAAGACTGGCGTCAAGGACACAAAGTCCGGTGGCGGGATGCCGCCGGGCATGATGCCTCCCGGAGCCATGCCCGCCGGCATGATGCCAGGGATGCCAGCGGGCGGATTGCCGCCCGGCTTCAAGTTGCCACCCGGAGTGGCCCTGCCGGCCGATCTGCCGCCGGAAATTTTGAAACAACTGCAATCCGCGCAGCACTGAACCCATGCGAACTTTGAATCCACAGGAAAAACGCACCGTCCGCTTCGCCGGCGTCGGCATAGCCATTTATCTGGCGCTGTTCGGCGGCTTCAAGGTCTGGAAATTTTTTGAGCGGCAGCGCACCGATTACCGTCAACTGGTCGCCGAGGCGGAAAACCTGAAACAGGAGGTCAAGCGTTACGAGGGCAAGATCGCCGTCACGAAAAAGCTGATGGAAACTTTTCACCTGGACCCCGCCAAGCTGAAGCGGACCACGGTTGTGGCCGAGGCGAGCGCCGCGATTCAAAAGGCCGCGAAGGAAGGCGGGTTCCAACTCGGCCCGGTTCGGGAATCTCCTCCGCGCCCCAGCAGCAAGGAACTGGCGTCGATTCAACTGGAAGGCAGCGGCCCGGTGCAGGCGACGATGGGGCTGATGAACCGTCTGGAAACCTGCGGCTACCCGTTGATCATTGACTCGGCGCAGATTTCCGCCGACCCAATGAAGCCCGGCCAGATCAAGCTCAACCTCACCATCATCATTCTGGATTTTGAATCCCTGAAAAAATCGGAGGCGCCCCGTGCGTGAACGAACCGGACAGATTTTGAAGATCGCGTGCTGCGTGCTGGCGGCAGCGCTGTTGTATCAGCTTGTGCGAACGGCTTTCCGTATCAACCCCCTGAGTCACGTCGCGATCCCCGCCCTGCCCTCGCTAGCCTCGGACACCCACGCGCCCGCGACCGGCGGCAAGCCGACGAATTCCGTTTCCACGATGGCCAAGGGAACCAACGCATCACCTGCTGATTCAGGAACGAATTCTGGCGTGGCAAAAAAGTTAAAAGAACTGGGGACAAACGTCGTGGCGGGGGTTTCTTCCAACCGGGCGGCAACGAACATTGTCGGCCCCCTCACCCCGGCCCTCTCCCTCTCCGCGGTGGCGAGGGAGAGCGATCCGACCAATTCCCCGGCACTGATCGTCGGACTGGAAACCACAAAACCAGGAACAAATTCAGCGGCATTGGTCGCGCCTAAGTTAAACCCGAAGAATTTTTCGGCTGAATCCTTGACCAACAATTTAGCAATGGCGCCAGGGACAAACACTCTCGGCGGAACCAACGGCGCGATCTTAAAAGCCAATTCCGCCTCCAAGTCTAAGTCGAAGGGCACCAATTTTTCGGCACCTTCCGCGATGATGATGGCGGGAATGGGTGGCGGAAAGCCCGCCGACCTGCCGCCGGAAATCAAGGCGCGCGTGGACCGGATTTATGAGAGCGAAATCTTTGGCATGGTCATGCGGCCGCAGCCGATGGCATTGCAAGGGATCGCCGGAAACTCGGCGTTTCTGCGTTCGCCCAGCGGCCAGACCGGGCTGGTCAAGGAAGGCGATTCCTTGGGCGAACTCAAACTGCTCAAGATCGGCATCAATCGCGTGCTGGTGGAACAGGATGGGAAGAAGATCGAGCTGACCATTTTCGAAGGCTACGGCAGCGAAAGCCTGATGCCCAGGGACAAAGAGTCACCCAAAGACAAAGCGATTTCAAAATGAAAACTGCAATCATCCATCGAATCAAAATCTGCCGGCCGATTATTTTTCTGGGCCTGTGTTCGGCGCTGGCTGTCGTACCGCCCAATCCCGCGAGCGGCCAAGTGCGGATCATCAACGGGCGCCCGGTCGGCATGCCCGACATGTCGGGCGGAATGCCGCCAGGCCTGGATTCGCCACCGCCCGCGTCGAAGCCGGATTCCGGCGGCAAGGATTCCGGCGGGCCATGGTTGCCGTCCGAGGTCGCGCCGACGAGCCTCACTTCGACCAATTTGGACGGGTCGAAAACCAATGCCGTCGAGGACATCCAGCTGAGCTTTCAAGACGCGAACATTGACATGATCGTCCAGTGGCTGGCGCAGCAGACCGGCAAGACGGTCGTGAAACATCCGCGCGTGCAATGCCAGTTGACGATCACCAGTTCCAAGAAAGTCGCCCCGCGCCAGGCCATCGTGCTGGTCTATCGCGCGCTGGCGCTGGAAGGCTTCACGGCCATTGAGTCCTCGCAGTCCATCATGATCGTGCCGGAAGGATCCGAGCCGAAGATGAGTCCGGAACTCACAACCGCTTCCGGGAGGGACCTGCCCGAAGGCCGGCAGAAGCTGGTGAAGGTTTTTTCGCTGAAACATATTCAGGCGGCGGACTTGAAGGATCGCATCCGCATCGCGCTCACCGGCACGGCCACACTGGACATTGATGAAAAGGCCAACCAGATCATCATCACCGATTACAACGACAACATCCGCGTGGCCGGCGAACTCATCGAGGCGCTCGACACCGACAAGCCCGAAGACGTGGCGGTGCGGATGCTGCCGCTCAAAAACGTGAGCGCCGTCCAGATCGCCAAGGAGATCGGACCGCTCTACCAGAAGATGAGCGGCAAATCCCTCGACGTGGCGGCGGACGAGCGCGCCAACGCCCTGATCGTGCTTTCGAGTGACACGGCGTTTCGCGCGATTCAAAAACTGGTCGCCTCGCTCGATACCGAGGATGCGCTGGAAAAATCTTCCGAGACCTTCATCCTCAAAAACGCCGACGCCCAGGACGTGGCCAAGCAATTGCAGGACTTGAACCAAAGCTCGACCGTGCAGGCGCGGTATGTTTACAACTACGGCGGGGGCAGCGATTCGCCGCAGAAAAAAGTCAGCGTCGTGGCCGACCGCCGCCGCAATGCCGTCATCGTCCAGGCCCCGCCCGCACAGATGGAAGGCATCCGTAAAATGATCACGGAACTGGACGCGCCCATCGCCGACAACAGTCTCGCGCCGAGGATTTATCCGCTGAAATACGCCAGCGCGGTGGACATTGAGGAGGTGCTCAACGAACTCTTCCTAAAAAAGCAGCAGCAGCGGAGCTATTGGGATTATTTTGGCGACGAAAGCTCCTCCACCACGACCGACCGCGATGTGGGTCGGCTCTACGGCAAGGTCCGCATCACCAGCGAGCCGCACTCCAATGCGCTCATTATCACCTCGAACTCGAAGGAAAACCTCGCCGTGGTCGAGGAGGTGCTCAACCAGCTGGACCAGCCGTCCGAAGCGGGCGAAAGCACCCTGCGCGTCGGGCTGAAATTCGCCAAGGCGTCAACCGTGGCCAACAGCCTGAACATTTTGTTCGCCAAGAACGGTTCGCCCGGCATCCGTCCCGCCACCCAGCCCAATCAGGGCGGCGGTGCCTCCCAAAACTCCCCACAGGCGCAGCAGCCCTCGGCCAACGCTTCTTCCACGGGCTTCAATCTCGAGCAGCAGACCAAGGAGGATGGCTATTATCCCTGGCTTGGTGGCCAGCCCGACAACGACCGCTCCGGTACTGCCCGCAACGCCACCCGCGCCGTCAGCGATCTCGTGGGCCGCGTCCGCACGGTGGCCGATGACCGCGGCAACTCGGTGCTCATCTCCGCCAACGTCCATTTCTTCCCGCAAATCCTCAAGCTGATCAACGACCTTGACGCCGCGTCCGACCAGGTTTCAATTGAGGCCCGCATCGTGGAAGTCTCCACCGACTATCTCGACAAGCTCGGCGTCCGCTGGTCGCCCGATGGCAACAAAGTTTTCACGGCGGATGACTATGACAATTCCATGCTGATCCACGGTCGCGGACAGTATTCCAGGGGCTTGGGGGTCAACAAAAACACGGAAACCAGCGTCTCCGGGATTGACGCGGCCAAAGGCAATCCATTTTCCAGTCTGACTGTGGTGAATGAACTCGCGGGTCTGCGCTCCGGCCAGGTGGGTGCCTCGGCAAACATGGATTTCCTGATCCAGTTCCTGAAAAAGAACACCGACGCCAGCGTCATCGGCTCGCCGCAGATCACCATCAATGACAACGAAACCGGCAAGCTCTTTGTCGGCCAGCAAGTGCCGGTGCCGGACACCACCCAGGTTTCCTCCGTCGGCTCGCAAAACACCGCCATCAAATACCGCGACGTCGGGGTCGTCCTCGAAGTTACCCCGCACATCAACAACAACGGCGACGTGCAGTTGAAAATCCATGCCGAGTCTTCCACCGTCGTGCCCGGCCAGACGGTGCTGGGTGGCGCGGTGTTCGACACGCGCAACTTCCGCACCGACCTCACCTCCCGCAACGGCCAGACGCTCGTGCTTGGCGGCATCATCCAGCGGCAGGTCTCGGACATCCAGCGGCGGACGCCCATCCTGGGTTACATCCCGATCATTGAGTGGGCGTTCAAGAAACAGGACAAATCCCAGCATCAGGTCGAGCTGATGGTGTTCCTGCGCACCAAGGTCGTCCGCACCCCGGACGAGGCGACGGAACTTCTGCAGGACGTGGACAAGAAAGCACCTTCGCTGAAAAAGTGGCAGGACGATAACCAGCTCAAGCCCAAGAAACGCTGGTGACATGTTTGGCAAGCAACCCAGGTGGCGGTTGTCGCGCCGCGACAACCTCGCCTGCTCGGGGCAGACGACCTGGGCAAGACGCTCGATTTCTTCGAAACACTGCGCCGCTGAACACGGCCCTTACTCCTCGCAGCGCGGGAATGACTACCACACCATCGCCGCAAAACTTGGAGGCCGCCTGTGAACTCGCGCATCGCCGCCCATTCAAAACGTCAGGCGCTCGACTGGAGTCTGGCGCTCGTCAGCCAGGGCATTGAATCCATCCTGGATTGCAGCGCGGAAAACGGCTGGGGTCTGCTGGTGGAGGAACAAGATCACACCCGCGCTTGCGCGGTGATTCAGCAATACCAGAAGGAAAATGTCCGCTGGCCGTGGCAGCAAAAAATCATCCTCCCGGAAATCTCCTTTGACTGGGGCAGCCTCGCCTGGGTGTTCCTCATCGGCGTTTTTTACTGGTTGAGCGGCCAGCCCTCCGGCTTCCGTGACGCCGGCATGATGCATAGCAGCGCCGTCGCGCAGGGCGAGTGGTGGCGGCTGTTCACCGCGATTTATTTGCACGCGGACCTTGCGCATTTGGCTTCGAACGCGGTCATCGGATTCGTCTTACTCGGACTGGCGATGGGCCGTTGCGGCACGGGCATCGGCTTGCTCGCCGCGCTGCTGGCAGGAGCGGGCGGCAACGTGGCCTCGTGGCTCGCTTATCCCGGCAACCATCAAGGCCTCGGCGCTTCGGGCATGGTGCTGAGCTGCCTCGGCCTGCTCGCCGCGCAATCGTTTCCCGAATTGCAGCACCATCCCAAAGGAATCAGGCTCGCCGTCAGCGGAGTGGCGGCGGGCGCGATGTTGTTCGTCCTGCTGGGGCTGTCTCCGGGAACGGATGTCGTCGCGCATCTCGGCGGATTTCTCGGCGGGCTGCTCCTCGGAACGTTGTTGTCGTTCTGGCCGCAACTGTCCCGCCACACAATCGCCAATCTCACCGCCGGCGCGATTTTTTCCGGGTTGACCGTCCTTGCCTGGTGGCTCGCCCTGACGGCCCGACGATGACCGCCGGTTCGCATGGCGGCGCGCATTCGGCGAGACTGGCGACTGGAAAGTCGCCAGAACCCGCAGGCTGGAAAGCCTGCGCCACGTAGCGCTCACCTTTTTGTCGGCGGGCTCTCGGGACTTTCCAGTCGCCACTTCGGAAAGGGGGTAAACTGCAACCGAGTCACGCGAATTCAGGGATTCTACTTTCGCTGCAGCGACGCGCATGTTTAACTGAAAAAAATGAACGTCAACCTGGGCATTTGGGGAACTCTCACGCGCGTCGTGGTTTTCCTGCTGCTGCTGGCGGTGGTGCTGGGCATCGCCGTCTGGTATCTGCCGTTGATCCAGCAGAACGAGCGGATGCGCAAGGAAGTCCTCCGGCTCGAAGACCAGGTGCGAAGGGAAGAGGAAACGAACAAGGTGCTCAAGGCCTCCATCGACGTCCTGCGCAACGACCCCAAAGCCGTGGAACGGCTCGCCCGCGAACGGCTCGGCTATGCCCAGCCGGGAGAAATCGTCATCCGCGCAGAAGGCACGACGAACAATCTGACGGGGCCGTAACCCAATTATTGTTCTCTCCACTGCAAAAATGTTGGATTGTGTTCATGGCAACTTGCTTCAAAATTGATCCAGTTCTTTTCTATAGCCGGGCGTTGTTTCATTGCTTCCGGTATGAGTCTTTGCGTTGCGAGGACTCGAATCTCTTCGAAACACTACCACAAGTTTCAAGGTGAAAATTCGCCTCGACGCGCGCAAGTCGCGCGTCCCGGTGTGCTTTTCAGCTAGGCCGCGTGGTAGTGGCCTCGGAGAGGGTGCGCTGGACGTGCCTTCTCTTCTCAGGCAATTGCAGGAGCTTCGAGTCCGGGCAAAAAACTCGGGTTAAAACCAAAAAAGGAAAGCTGAATAGCCATGAAAACAATCAAAGGAGTTATCATCGGGGCATTCGTAATGTTGTTCGCGTCTGCTGTTCACACGTTCGGCCAAAACGCATTGCAATTCACAGGGGTCAGTGCGACGACTGAAGGGGCGATTCAACTGCATTGGGCGAGCAACACAAACGAGGTTTACGAGATTGATTACGCAGATCAACTTGCCGGCAATGATGACGGCAGCACAGCCTGGCAGCCTCTTTACAGCGACTATCCCTCGCACGGCACGAATACGTTTTGGCTGGATACCGGCAACTTCAATCTCGATCCGGCAATTACGCATCCAAAAAGTTCGTCAATGCGTTTTTATCAGATTGCACTGCAAGGAACGAACACCGGTTCAAATCCCTCCATTGTCATTACGTCGCCAACAAACGGGGCAATCGTTTCGAGCAACATAGCGGTCACAGTTTCCGCAAGCAGCGACCAAATTTTGAGCAAGGTGGCCCTGTATGTTGACGGGCAGGAAATGTCGCCGAGTGCCAACGGCAGCAACTTCGTAATCAACACTTGCGAGTGGTGGAACGGCCAGCACACCTTATTTGCAGTCGCGAGATCAATTTCTCACTTTGCCGGAATTCCGAACGACACGTCGGTAACCTACGGACACGGCGTTTCTCCGTATGTCAATGTGACGTTCAACAATTTGATTACGGAAGTGGCATTTTCTCAGCCTTACTTTGAACCCAGTTTGGGACGAACACAGCAAGTCACGGCGAGCTTTGCGGCGAACGTGGATTGGACGCTGCAAATTCAAGACGTAAATACGAACACCGTCCGCCATGCGAGTGGCAGCGGTGTTTCCCTGCTTTACAATTGGGATGGAACGGGTGATGACGGCACGAACATCCCGGATGGAGTTTATACCTATTTGATTTCAGCGCAGACCAATGGCCAGGCATTCTCTGCCAATTCAAGTCCAGGCTCCGGCGGTGATGCTCTAAGTGCGCTGCTTTCCTTCGCAAGCAGCGGTGCTACTGAGGCGGAATCGGAGCAAACTTGGTATCCCACTTCAGCGCGCGAGGCGCTTGCCGCAGGCTTGACCTCGTACTTCTTGCAGCCGCTTCCTATGCCACCGATCCGAGTGAAGACAAATGGAGTCTGGACATGCGTTCCTTATGAAGATGTTTATGGGCCGCAATCTCCGGTTGAAGTTCCAGTCCCTCTGCGGATGCAGGAAAGATTCTTGCAATCACTATCCACCGGACGTTCAATGGCTTCTGCTTTCAGTTCGGAAGGCAGTTCTAGTTCTTCGTCATTTGACAGTCCTGCCGCAACACCTGCCTCTTCTGAATCAACTCGCACCCCCGAGCGTCCGCCGACGATTGCGGGTAAAGGAACAATCGGAACTTTCCTTGTCGGATACCAGACCTATGCCAACTTTCCCTATGCAACTTTTAGCACGCCTCCAATTCCTACCGGTAATCTTATCGTCAACAAGTGGGTGCAATTAGATGGCGAGACAACACAAGCACAAGCCGCGCAATCTCAAACATGGGGTGCCAATATATTTGAGATGGCTGACATAGGGAATGGATTTTCCACTGCCATGCAAAATGGTCTCTGGAAAGGCTCGGTTAATCCCTACATAACTGCGGCATCTGTTACCGGCGGCTTTTTCAATCAA
>JANPGB010000207.1:0-1862 GCA_031423695.1 Verrucomicrobiota bacterium | reverse complement strand
TCAATCTTGTAGGCCACCAGGCGGTCCTCCTTTTCATTGATTTGCTCCAGGAGCTTGAGCCAGAAGTCGGTGAAATCCTCCTCCTCCAGCCGGCACTCGAAGATGCTGTATTGCACGCGCATCCCATAGTCCTCGCAGACCCGGGCCACGCGGGCCAGGCGCCGGGGATCCGAGATGTCGTAGGCAAGCAGGGTCAGCATTTCTGTTTCTCCGGGCGGAGCCTTCTCGTAAGGCACGATGGGAAAGGCTCGCTGCCACCAGTCGTTCATGGCTTAGTTCATGAGGAACGGCTCGAACTTCCCCGGCATTTCGAGTGCGCTCTTGAACATGACGGCCTGATGCTCCAGCTGTTGGCGCAGGCTGGTGCGGTGCTCCACACATTCGCTCATGAACTGTCTTTCCATCCGTCGCTCGTATTGCAGGTAGAACTTTTTCCGCCCTTCCTCATTGAGATAAATGCCGCCGTTCTTTGGCTCGAAATGGTGCTGGCCGAGGATCTGATGGCTGAACAGGTCCAGCGCCAGCGCCTCCACCAGCACGGGCCGGAATGGTTCGATCAGGTCCAGCGCGAAAAACCAGCGACCATCCTCGGTGGCGTGCATCAGGCCCAGGGCAGGATCAAGACCGTGCGCATGTATGAAGGCGACGGCCTCGGAGTAGAGGAGGGTGGCGCCGAAGGAGAGGCAGGCGTTCACCGGGTTAAGCGGCGGCCGACGGCTGCGGCGTTCAAACGGAAATTCCGCCGGCAGGAACGTGGCCCATGCCTGGAAACAGCGGGCCGTGGAGGCGCCTTCGTAGCCGCGCAACTCATCGATGGACTGGCTTTTCTTGAGGGAGGCAAGCAGGGCGTCGAGCCAGGCGAGGGTGGCATTGATGGTGGGATCGGGTTCGCCAGTCGGCGGCACCCCGCCAGGGGTGGAGGCCGGTCCAGCGTTGCGGGATGCCGCGAGGCGCTGAAGGACGCGGCGCTGGTTGTAGAGTTTGGCGGTAATAATGCGCCCGGCCATCTGCAAGGCGAACCCGGAATCGCGCGTGCGCTCATACTGGCGCAGGCGGGCCATGCCGTGCTGGTTGGTGGCGGGCAGGAAGCCACCCAGAAACTCGCCGTTCCAGCCGAGGTAATTCACCGGGATGCCGGCCCGCAGCACGGCCGCCATGGCCGCCGAGGTGATCTGCACCGATTCGGTGACGATGAGCCGATCCAGGTCGCGGAGCGGGATCTCCCGGAGCACTTCCTCGCGCTGGGTCTGTGCGTTGCGCCCGAAAATTTCGAGCCGCTCGCTCTTGAGGTGAACGCGGCAGTCGGGCTGGTTGATGCAGGCGGTGGGCATGGGAGATTCAGATTTCAGTTTCCGGCTCGTGCTTGATTCATGATTGAACAGTAGCCGCCTGCCTTGGGCGACGTTGTAACTCGGACGTCCGGTGACGTGGTCGGTCAGGGCTTGAGAAAAATGAGCGAGGCGGGCACGTCGAGCGAGAAGCGCCCGCGCTCGGGCAGGCAAGCCGCCAGGGTCGCGGCGTCGCCGCCCAGTGCGAGGACTTTTTCGCGCAGGCTGGAAAGTGCGCGGCGGATGTCCTGGTCGTCTGCGACCGGAGATTTCAGGCTATCGGTGAGACGCCAATCTGACCAATCCCGGAGCGGGGCCTCGGCCCGCAATAATTCGCGGAAATCGTTCAGGGCGTCGAGAGCATCTTTCTGCATGGCAAAGGGCGGCTCGCCGTTCTTGGTCCGGTTGGCCAGGAAGAGCAGCAACAGATGCTCGCGCGGGGCCAGACGGAGGCGCGAGCCGTTGATGTCAACTTCTGGCCGAACCCGCTCGACGGTCAAACGAACGGATTGGCCCACGCGCTCGCGCACGCCG
>JANPGB010000206.1:0-1692 GCA_031423695.1 Verrucomicrobiota bacterium | reverse complement strand
GACAACTGGAACCGTGGCGGCAGTGACGTGACCATTGACCAAGTGTCCACGGCCAACTCGGTGAGCGCCACGCATTCGCTGGCCGTAATTGACCCTGGCCTAGGCTTCGGCGAATGGTATTCCGACACCCCCCTCGCCGGTTCGGCGGTCGCCGGCAACATAATCGGCTTGCACTGGCATGAGATGTTCAACATCGCCAGCGGCAATGAAATGCGCGTGACGGTGCGATTTCTGGATGGCGGCGGCGGCGGCCCAAACAGCGGCGACCACCATTTCGTGGTGTCCGGCAACAGCATTGGTTGGAACACCACCATCGCAAATTCCACCTTCTCGGTGCGGAATGAATTGTTTGGCGGCAATGCGGGTGTGCTGGGGGCCTTGGTGGTGCCGGCGGACGCGGTCTATCTGCGCATCCAATTGGCGTCCGGCGGCCCGGAGACTCTGGGCGGCCAATATCTCATTGACGATCTCTCCGCCTTCGTCGTGCCGGAACCCTCCAGCCTCGCGCTGGTGTCCCTAGCCGGCTTGGCTGGTTTAAACGGACTTCGCCGCCGCAAGATCGTTGGTTAACGCCGGCCAGCTTCACGCGCGTCCGGCAGCCCTAATGGGCGCGGCGCGCTGAGGTCAGGCATAGATCGCAAAGAAAAATTGCCGCGACCGCAGGGCGGGCAATTTTTCTTGTCAGAACACTCAAAGCCCGTGCGAACTCAGCCCCTGTTTTCGCGAAACCGATGGATAGCCGTTCTACTCCGTCGGCGTAGAAACCGCCCTCAGTCGCCCTGAAAGTAACCAATATGAAGTACGTGAACGTCCGTGTCCCGTTGTTTTGTGTCCTCGTGCCGTGGCTCGTGGCCAGTCCCGTCCGGGCGGCTTTGCTGCCCAACAATTTCTGGGTGAACCCGACTTTTGAAAGCGGTACCAACCTCAATCAAACCAATGGCACGCCGTCTAATTGGACGCGCGACGGCAGCGCCGGCGGCACCAACATCTGTCAGGTGATCAATAACAACTCGGTCAGTTCCACTCATTCACTGGCCGTCATAGATAACGCCGCGGGAGACTTTGGCGAGTGGCACTCCGATGTCAGCTTGAGCGGCAACGCGACCAATGGGGACGTTTTGAACCTCCAGTGGTATGAACTATACAGCCTCAGCGCGCCCGAGATGCGCCTGACGGTGCAATTTTTTAATGCCGCCACCAACCTCGTCGGCGAAACCCACTTTACCACTGCCGGCACGAGCAGCGCCGGCTGGGTGAGCACCGTTGCGAATTCTACGTTCACCAAACGCAATGCGGCGGTAGCGGTGCCGACCGGCGCGGTGACGATGCGTTGCGCGCTCGCGTCCGGCGGAGACCCGGCGATCACCGGAGTCATGGTCATTGATGATTTATCGGTGGCCCGTGTGAACCTGCTGCCCGGCAATTTCTGGGTAAACTCGACTTTCGAGAGCGGCGCCAACCTGGATCAGACCAACGGCACGCCTGCCAATTGGACGCGCGGCGGCGGTGACACGACTATCTGCCAGGTGACGACCAGCAACTCGGTCAGTTCCAGTCATTCGTTGGCCGTCGTTGATAACAACATCAACACGGTCAGCGGTTACGGCGAGTGGCACTCGGATGTCAGCCTGCTCGGCAATGCCAGTCCCGGCGACCTGTTGAATATTCAGTGGTTTGAAATGTACACCAACA
>JANPGB010000205.1:0-7528 GCA_031423695.1 Verrucomicrobiota bacterium | reverse complement strand
CGTGCCCCCCCCCCGCGGCATTCGGTTTACGTCCGTCCAGCGTGTTTCCATAGGTAGAACGGACGGATGGATGGACAGCAAGCCGTCCGTCCGGGGAAAACTGCGCCGGGGAACTGGCCCATAAATAAAGAAAGGGGGACAATCTCTTTTTCTATATTCCAGTCTGCTTGCCGCCTCTGGAGGTTTGCGCGCTACTGCACCAGGTAACGCGGCTGGGCTTCAACCAAGCCAACGATGCTGCCACGCTGATCCAGAATCACGGCGCTGCCGTCCCGGAGGGCTTGGGCGTCAGTTGGGGATGGGGCAGGGCGGGGCGTTGATTTGCGCCGTTCGGATTGTTCGCGTTGGCGGTCACGTTGCCGGATCGTCCTCGCCGATCACCGGGAGCTTGTTCACGGCCTCGCGCTTGGTCTTGTCGTCAATGTGGGTGTAGAGCCGGCTGACCTCGGAGGATTCGTGCCCAACCAAGTCTTGCGCCACGGCATCACTCACACCGGCGTTTTTGAGCAGGCTCACGTTGGTGTGCCGCAAGCAGTGGAAGCTAATCTCGCTCGTCTCGCGACGCGTTGCCCGGCCTTTGCGCTTGCTGTCATCCTTGACCTTATGCGAACGCGCAGGTGCCAGTCCTGCTGCGGCCAGGATGTCTCCGAATTGATTCGACAGCGAACCGACTTTGCCGTGCCGGGTCATGATGTCGAAGGCGCGCGGGTGGACTGGCTGCTTTGGATCGTCACCAGCAGCAAGTCGCTCAATGTTTTGGAGCAGGGGAGCGGCGAGCGGAATCACGATTGCGCGACTCGTCTTTATGGTGCCGCCGAGCCGCAATTCTTTCTGGTTAAGATCAAGATTTTGCCAGGTCAGTTCGGCTAGATCACCAAGCCGCTGCCCCGTGTAAAAACCAAAAAGGACCAGCGAGCGCCATTCCTCATCGCACTGCGCGAGGATGGCTTTCAACTCCGGGAGCGTAAACGCGCGCCGCGTACTTTGCCCCTTGCGAACTTTGAGTTTCTTGACATGCTTGGCTTCGCTCTTGGGAATGACGCCGTCCGCTTCGGCTGCCATGAAGATGATCCGCACGATTTTGAGCAGCACGTTGGCGGTGCTGGGTGCCACCCGCTTTGCCTGGGCGTCCCGGAAACGCGCAATGTCGTCCTGCCGAATCGTGCCCATGTCCTGATCGGCCTTGCCCTCCAGGAAGGCTATGAACAGCCTCCCAGCCTGATCATACTTGGCCCACGTCGCTGTGGCCACGGTGGTCTTGGCGGTTTCCAGCCAACCTTCAATAAAGCCGCGAGCGGTCTTGCTGCCGAGGCCGGTGCCGGTCGTGTGTCGGAGTGCCAAGTCGAACGCCCGGTGCGCCGCCCGGCGGACCTTCATGTCCTCGATTTCTTTCAGAAAGGCTTTAACCCTCTCCGTTGTTCGGAGGCCGCGAGCCGCTTCTTCCAGCTCATCGGCGATTCGGCGGGCCAGCTTCTTGTCAGCCGTGCCGGTGGTCAGTTTAAGTTGGCGGGCGCTCAGGCCCACGTTCGCGGTGAAGCACGCCATCCAGAAGGGACTGTTCGGGTGTTTCCAGATGCTTGACATAGATGGTTTTGGCTTGGCTGACAAAAACCAGTAAGAATGAAAGTAAGAATAACGTCAAGCATTTTCAATGTCTCCAATGACTAAAACCCTTTAAAAACGCATCTGCGACATGGGCGTTATTGGCGTTTTGGTATCGGGGGTTCGAATCCCCCTCTCTCCGCCACTTTTTATCTAAATCGGTTTACTCCAATATTCATCGGCTTGCCCTCTATCTTTGCCCGGCATGGGTGGCTGATGCGCAGGATGATGAACTCCGCCGGCCGGACCGCCGCCATCCCGATCTCCAGGATCAGCCGACCCTCATCAATGTCCCGCTGGGTCATGATGGTGCCCAAGCCGCATTTCACGTAGAACGCGGTCTCCGGCTTGGGCCCTAACAATGCGCCCCTGCGCCAAAGCCCTGTAAGAAAGTTGCCGACGAGATCCTGCAGTTTGAGCCAAAGCGCTTCCGCATTCGGCTCGAACTCCGCCCACTTCGTGCCCCGATCAACGCTCTCCTCTATAAACAACGCCAGTCTCCGTACCGATATGTACTTCCAATCGGCATCCGCCGCGTCCTCGCCCGCCAAAGTTCGGGCACCCCACGCCAGCAAGCCGCGGCCAGGGAACCAGCGCAGACAATTTACGCCCAGTGGCGTCAGCCATCCGCTGTCGGTTTCGGTCAAAGTATAGTCAAGTCCTTGAACCCCCTGCAGGGCAAGGTTGGTCGGAGCCTTCCACACGCCGCGGGTCGCGTCGTTTTGCGCGATCAGACCAGCGATGGTTCCGGCCGGGGCGACGATGCGCGTCTGGCTGGCGTTCAAAGGGTCCGCGATTTTGAGCCACGGATAATACGCCGCCGCGAAACCCGTCTTCGGCCACATCCCGCGCGTCACGACCTGAGCCATCTGTGCGGGTGTCTTGGCCTGGGCCGGGGAATCAATGATCAGGAGGGCGCGACGTTTCTGACAGTAATCCGTGGCGGCGGCCACGACGGCGCCATCGCTCACTCCGGGCAACACCAGCAGGTTGAACAAATCCACGGTGTTCAGAGCTTGAATGCAGGCGACCAATTGCGCTGCGGTGGCGTCCTTCGCCACCCGTAATACCCACGCGGTGGTCCCGCCGTTGGCGAAGAACTGCTTTACCGAATAGCCCGTCTCCAGCGCGGGAGACAAACCGCCGAAGCGCCGCTCAAATTCAGCGAAGCTCGCCACCTGCATCGGTTTTCCGGAAGCGCCGCGCCGCGTTGGGCCTATGAAGGCGGCGATGGACGTGGCGACTCCGGCAATCGGTTGAGAGCTGTTCGAGGATTCTTCCACGGAAACGCCGGGAGTTTTTGGCGCGATCGGCATGGTTTCAAATGGTCGCCCCAAGCATCACGCAAGCGCGCAATCAGATTTGTGGCGGGTTGGTAGCCGGTGCGTCTCAGTTCGACAAGACCGCAGCCGGGTGGTTGTTCTGGCGCCGACAAGGCTGTTCAGCGAGGAATCGCTGGTTTGTCGTCGGGCGGCATCGCTTCAGGGACGCTTGCGGGAGACCGCCAGCGCGGCCTTCGGCTTTTCTTTTTTCGGCTTCCTGATTTCTTTTTTCTGACTTCGGTTTCCTTTGGCCATATTGAACTCCTGATTATTGTTGGACTCCAGCTACGCAGGTTTCACCAAGTTTTACAATAGCAGACACTCATGGGTTTTGGCCTTTCAGTCGCCGTTTGCGTTGGCTGCCGCGATTGCGGGCGCCGCGCCAGGGGTTCAACTGACCGGGACCAGGGAGACGCGCTCGCCCTTGTCGTTGCGCGTTATGCCTTGCCCGCGAGGGTCCAGAGTCAGCTGGCCATCCACAATAAAAGCATAACGGTGATGGCCATGCTTCAGTTCCTTGGTCAGCATCCACGCCTGATCCTGCATTTGTTTCATGGGATGCGCCTTCGGATCCCATTGATTGAAGTCGCCGACCAGGCTGACGGACTGAGCCTGGGGTGCGATGCAGATGAAGTTCATCGCCCGCAAATTCTGCGGAGCGCCATAGCGATTGAAGCTCATAGGATGGTCACAAAAATTATTCCAAAAGGTTTTGAAGCACGACCAGGGCGGTCCGGCGGACCTGCTCCGATTGAGTTTCCAGCACCCGATATTGTTCGGTCCAGCCGGGCCGGGCCTGGTTACGCTCGCGCCAGAGGGTCTTGAGCACGCGCTCGGTGCGTTCCACCTGTTGCATGGCGGAGGCAAGCGACTCGCGGCCCTCCGGCAGATCGGAAATGTTGCCCACGAAAAAGCGGCTGATCGGCCGGCGTTCAAACACGGCCTGCAGCAGCATCACCACCGTCTGCTCGTAGGCGAACCAGCGGTGGCGCAGCACCTCGCGCAGAAAACTGTGGCGCACCGCAAAGAACTCGGAGCGCGGGCGCTCAGTATACTGGCGGATTTCCTGCGCCTCGGCGGGAAACCAGTTGTAGAGGAGCGCAAACGTGCCGTAGGTGTCGATCAGCTGTTTGGAGTTGTTGTGGTCGGTTGCGATCTCGCCGATGCAGACGTCCTGTTGCAGTTCCAGGCAGATCTCCGGCAGATCGTGCAGCCGGCCCAGGACTTCCTTGCCGATGGCGGTGCCGAAATTGAAGTCGCCGGGAATGAGCCAGTACACGTCGTCCTCGCCGCCATTTTCAAAAGACCGGCCCAGGCCGGTGTACCACATCTGGCAGGTGTCCACGCACCACGCATCCAACACTTGCGAGTGCCGGGCGACGGTGTTCTTTTTAAAATCAAGAAAGCGTTTGTTCCCTTCATTGGCGCGATGCGTTTTGCGATCCATCACCGTGAGGGGCTGCGCGTATTTTTTCGGCTCCGCCGCCAGCCGCGCGACCAGTTGGTAGAGTTGTTCCAAGTTGGCGTAATCGCCGGGCTGCCGGAAGGGATAAATGATGACCGGGTGGATTTTGCCGCTCGTGGCCGGCGCGGACTTTTTCCGGGCGGCCGCCGGTTGGGTTCTGGGTTTGCCCGCCGCGGTGGTCTTCATGTGCCGAGCATCGCCCAGGGCCTGGGCGATGCCAAGCCTTTTTCAATAAACGTTTGCGCCAGGACTGAGTCTCCGAATTCTTTCGGTTGCTCCGTCTGACCTTGGGACGGCCGCGGTCGACGGCACTTGACGGGCAGTTTTCCTTCGCGCCAGTCGAGCTCCCGTTCCGCCGCAGAGTCCGGCCTTCGCAGGGTGTTGCCAACCCTCTTGGTGTGCGTTGGTGTTAAAATGCCTCAGGTGCGGAAGCGTGCGCGTTTGTTTTGTGCGCTCAAACGCTTCGCTGCCGCACCGATTCACCAGGCACCGCGCGCCGCCGGGGTTGCTCTGGGCGGGCGACGGCGGTAAATTGCGAGACGTTGAAAACCGAGATGACCAAGCTTCCGCTCATGCTCTGCCTGTGTCTGGGGCTACCACTTGGCGTGCGGGCCTGGAACGCCGAAGGGCACATGGTGGTGGCGCAGATCGCCTACAACCATCTGGACGCCGCCGTGAAGAGCCGCTGTGACGCGCTCATTGCTACGCCGGTCAACAACGCCAGCAATTATAACAACACCTTCGTGACCGCCGCGTGCTGGGCCGACGACATAAAAAGTTTTACCTCCGCTTACAGTACCTGGCACTACATTGATCTGCCATTCAGTCTCGACGGCACCCCCACCAACGGCTTCATCCCGCCGGCCTTTGACGTGGTGCAGGCCATCCGGCTGAACATTGCCACGCTGCAAAGCACCAACGCCACGCCGACTGATCAGGCCACAAACTTCCGCTTCCTGCTCCACTTCCTCGGCGACATCCAGCAACCCTTGCATTGTTCGACCGCCATCTATGCGGCGCAGCCCGGCGGTGATGCCGGCGGCAACAGTTTCAGCCTGATCCCGCCGAGTTGGTCGAACCTCCATTCGCTCTGGGATTCCGGGGGCGGTTATTTGTTCGATTCCCTGCCGCGCCCGCTCAGTGCCGCCAGTCAAACCACGCTCAGCAACAAAGTTTTTGCAATCGAAACCGACTATCCTTACGCGCCCAACACCGGCTTGATTCCTGATCCCATGGCCTGGGCGAGGTCGGGATTGGCGCTGGCCCAAACCAATGCCTACGTCGGCATCGTCCGGAACACCACGCCGACCCAGCCCTACCTCGACACCACCACGGCCGCCACGGAACAACTCATGGCTCAGGGCGGGCATCTCCTCGCGGATTTGCTGAACACCCTCTTCGCCGCGACGCCGTTCACCCTCAGCTCGGTCGCCAAGACCAATGGCGCGTTCCGTTTTGCGTGGAGCGCGAATGCCGGGAAAATCTATCGCGTGCAATGGAGGCCGCAGATCAGCGCGGGGACGTGGACGGATCTGGCCACCCTCACGGCAACAAACACGTCCGCCGCGTTCAACGAAACCGCTTGGCCAACCCAGCGGTTCTACCGCGTGATCCAGTTGAACTAAGCCGGACTCGCGTTTTGTGCTGGCGACGGCGTTGACGGCTGCTTCAGCTTTTTCACCAGCACCTTCGAGTTGCGGCCGCTCTGGTCGTACTTCTCACGCCGCGCGGGCGGCAGATCGTCGGGCGTGCCTTCGGCAAAGCCGCCTTTGGATTGGAAATAGGTGAACGCCTGCGTCGAGAGCGTGAGCAGTTCGTTCAGGTTCAATTCCCGCGCCTTGCTTTCGGTGAACTGGATCAGCTTCCGCCCGATGCCCTGGTTTTCGTGCGACGGATTCACGTAATGGCAGGCGAGTTCGCCTTTGCTCTGCTCGGGATAAACATGCAGCGCCACGCACGCAACCGGGTTCTTATCAATTTCAAAAATATAATAATCCGCGAGGCTCTTCTCGATGACCAAGCGGGTGCGCCGCACCAATTCGTCCGACTCCACCGCCTTCTTGGTCAGCAATTGGATCGCGCGCACGTCCTTCTTTTTCGCCGGCCGGATCTGCTGATATTCGTTCGCGTAGATCAGCGTGCCGATGCCCTCGTTGGAAAACACTTCGGCGAGCAGGCCTTCGTCCACCCGGCCGTTAATGATGTGAACGCGTTGCACGCCGCCGAGACACGCGGGCACGGCATGTTGCGCCTTGGAAAGCGTTTCGCCGGCGAAGCCCGCCGTGTTTTGCTGCAACAGTTTTTGCAGTTCCGCCACGATCATCTGGCGAATGATCTGCCCGTTGAACTTCAAGCCGTCGTGCGCCGTGATGTAAATCAGTTTGGTCGCCTTCAACGCTTCCGCCACGGCCACCGCCACGCTGTCGGAATTCACCCGGTATGTTTTGCCGTCGCCGTCAAAACCGAGCGGCGGCACGACGGGAATGATGCCCTGGTTCAGCAATGTTTGCAGAAGTTCGGTGTCCACGCGCTCAACCTTGCCGGTGAACAAATGGTCCACGCCCTGGAGGATGCCCAGCGGATGCGCAATGATGGCGTTCGTGCAGGCGGCGCGCAGGTCATTGGCGGAAAGACCTTCGAGAATTTCATGCGTGAGCCGGTTGGCCGCGGTGAGCGCGAGCTTAAGCGTCTCGGCGTCGGTGATGCCTGCGCCGTCCAGATTCGAGGCTTTGACGTTTTGCGTTTCAGCGAGCGCCTTGATCTGCGCGGAGGCTCCGTGAACCAGCACCACGCGGATGCTCAACGACCGCAGCACCGCCACGTCGAGCAGGATGTTGGCGAAGTTTTCGTCAGTGACGATGGCGCCGTCCACGCCAATGATGAACGTCTTCTCCCGGAACTGGGGGATGTATTGCAGGATGCCGCGCAGGTCAGTCAGTTTCACGTTGTATCAAATCGGTTTTACCGTGCCGTGATAAGTAATCGGTTTCGCGCGGGATTCAAATCAATTTATTGGTCGCCTCCCCGCGGTCGGCCGGCGCGGCAGCCCGTGCGCGCCGCCGTCGAACAAACTAGTCCTGATGCCGCACGGAGTGACGTGCCCTGCCAGCACGGGTGTCAGCGAGTCGACCTGGCCGAC
>JANPGB010000204.1:0-11246 GCA_031423695.1 Verrucomicrobiota bacterium | reverse complement strand
TTGACTCGTTGGCTAAGGAAGGCATTCGCTTCAACCATTATTACATTGCGTCGCTTTGCGGTCCTTCGCGCGCGCTTATTCTCACGGGACGTTATGCCTTCCGCTCGGGGGCTGTCACGCAAGACTCCTGCGGTTCCATCATCCGCACGGGCGAAAAGGCTGAGGTCATGGTTCCCACAGTTCTGAAGAAAGCCGGTTACTCCACTGCGATGATTGGCAAGTGGGGGCAACTTCTGCCCTCCGGCGATGCGACCGAATGGGGCTTTGACCATGTGTTGAGTTTCAAGGCCAGCGGCGTTTATTGGAACAAGGTCGCCGCCGCGAGTTGGGTCAAAAAGTATGGGCTCGCCGGTGAAAAAGGTGCCGCCGACGGTGTCCGCGCCAACCCCGGCCCTTACAACATCGACGCGAAAAATCTGATGTTGGCGGACAACGAATACATGCCCGATCTGATGCATAAGGACGCGGTGGCCTTCATCAACGAGAACAAGGACAAGCCGTTTCTCCTCTACTACTCGATGTCGCACGTGCATGCGCAAATTCTCCCCACGCCGAATAGTAAGCTGCCTTCGCCCGATTTGGATGCCGCCGCTCGTTACAACCAAACTTACAACGACAACATCAACTACATGGACAAACTCGTTGGCAAACTCCTCACCGAATTGGACCGCCTCAAACTTCGTGACAACACCGTCATCTTTTTCATGGGCGACAACGGCACCGCCAATGCGAACGCTGATCGTGCGACCATCGGTGGTCGTCGCCTCATTGGACAAAAAGGCGGCATGGAAGAGGGCGGCGGACTCGTCCCCTTCATCATCAGTTGGAAAGGCGTCAGCCCCGCCGGCAAGCTGAACGAAAACTTCACCGACGCGTCGGACTTGCTCCCCACCTTCGCCGAAATTGCCGGCGCACCGCTGCCGGAAAATCGGATCATTGACGGCAAAAGTCTGCTACCCCAAATCAAAGGTGAAACCAAATCGCCCCGCACCTGGGCGTTCACCCAACTCGGAGAAAACTATTATGTGCGGGAAGCGGGCTGGAAACTCAACCAGGCTGGTCAGCTCTTCGACATGAAGAACGCGCCCTTCGAGGAAATTCCCGTCGCCGCTGATTCGAAAGACGAAGCCGCCTTGGCTGCCCGCCAGCGTCTCAGTGCCGCCCTTGCCGAACTCAATCCCGGCGCTGGTTTCAAAGGCGAAGGCAACGGTCGCGGTGACAAGACCAAGAAAAACAAAAACAAAGCTGCCGTGGCCGAGGCTAAATCGGAAGTCGCACCCGCTGCCACACCGGCACCTGCACCGGCAGCTGCTGCACTTGATCCCGCCGCGGATCGCGCCGCGAAGTTTAACAAGCTCGACAAAGAAAAGACCGGGAAGCTGACGCGGGAATACTACACCACGCATCAGTCCAATGCCGCTGCGGCTGCGGAACGTTTCGACCGGATGGACACCAACAAGGACGGCATTGTCACGCGCGACGAATTCATCAGCAACGGCGGGAAGAAAATGAAGTAGAAACGAAGATTTCTCCAAGAACACAGCTCTCCACCTCTTACCCATGAAACACGTTTTGCAATTTATCGTCGCCGCAGCGTTGCTGCCGCTCGCCGCGCTCCACGCGGCGGACAAACCCAACGTCCTCTTCATCGCCGTGGATGATTTGCGACCGGAACTTGGCTGTTACGGCAAGGACTACATCAAGAGCCCGAACATTGATCGCATCGCCCAAGCCGGCATGGTTTTTGATCACGCCTATTGCCAGCAGGCGGTTTGCTCGCCGACGCGTTCCAGTCTGATGACCGGCACGCGACCGGACACCACGAAGGTTTGGGATCTCGTAACGCACTTCCGCGATGCCCTGCCGAATGTGGTTACGTTGGGTCAGCACTTCAAGCAGAACGGCTATTTCGTCCAGGGCATGGGCAAGATTTATCACGGAAGCCTGGACGATCCGGCCACTTGGTCGGTGCCGTGGCAGACGCCGAAGGCAATCAAGTATGCACTGCTGGAAAATCAAAAGCTCGACGAACGGCAATATGAAGGTGAGCCGGACGGCGACGCGAAACCAGCATCCAAAAAGAAAAGCAAGAAGAGCGCGACCAGCACGCCCGATGGTCCGCCGTCCACCGGAGTTAATTCCCGTGGTCCGGCGTTCGAGGGGGCCGATGTGCCTGATAATACTTTTCAAGATGGTAAAGTTGCCGAGCTGGCCATCTCCACGCTGCAAACGATGAGCAAAAAGAAGGAGCCATTCTTTCTTGCGGTCGGTTTTATCAAGCCGCATCTGCCGTTCGTTTCGCCGAAGAAATATTGGGATCTCGACGACCCGGCCAAGATCGAACTCGCCCCGAACAAATTTCGCCCGAAGGACGCGCCGGACTACGCGGTGATAACCAGTGGCGAGCTGCGTAACTATTACGGCATCCCCGGAGGCTCGATCCCGGACGACCTCGCACGACAACTCAAGCATGGTTACTACGCCGGCATCAGTTATACCGACGCGCAAGTTGGCAAGTTGCTCGACGAACTCAAGCGTTTCGGCCTGGACAAGAAAACCATCGTCATCCTCTGGGGTGATCACGGTTGGAAATTGGGCGAGCATGACGCGTGGTGCAAACACAGCAACGTCGAGAACGACGTCAACGCCACCTTGCTCCTATCCGCCCCGGGAATGAAAGCCGCCGGCAAGCACACCGACGCGCTCGTGGAATTTGTGGATATTTATCCCACGCTGTCCGAACTCGCGGGTCTTCCGCTGCCCGGCCACCTGGAAGGCACGAGCTTCAAGCCACTGCTCGACGATCCGAAGCGCGCGTGGAAATCCGCCGCGTTCAGCCAGTATCCGCGCGCGCAAAAGGGCGGGCTGATGGGTTACTCGATGCGCACCGAGCGCTATCGCTTCACCGTCTGGGTGGATCGCAAAGATCATTCCAAGGTTGACGCCATTGAACTTTACGATCACCAGAAGGACCCGCAGGAAAATCAGAACATCGCCAAAGATCCGGCCAACGCCGAACTCGTCGCGAAGTTGATGGCGCAATGGAAACTGGGTTGGCAGGGCGCGAAGCCGCCGGTCGCCAGTGGATTGAAAGCTAGCCTTTGAAATCCGGCATACAAAATTTATGAACAACAAAACACTACTGGTCACCTGGCTGACCGCCAGCCTATCCGTCTTTACCGGACTGGTTCTGCACGCCGCAGATTCCGTCCCGCAAAAGCCCAACGTCCTTTTCATCGCCGTGGACGATTTGCGGCCGGAACTTGGGTGCTATGGGAAAGACTACATCAAGAGCCCGAACATTGACGGCCTCGCCAAGAGCGGCATGGTCTTCAACCGCGCCTACGTCCAGCAGGCGGTTTGTTCGCCGTCGCGCACTTGCGTGATGACCGGTGTGCGCCCCGACACCTCGAAAGTGACGGACTTGGTTACGCATTTCCGCGTCGCGTTGCCGGATGTCGTCACGCTCGGACAGAACTTCAAGCAGAACGGATATTTCGTGCAAGGCATGGGGAAAATTTTTCATGGCCACTTGGATGATGCGCCAACGTGGTCGGTGCCGTGGTTCACTCCCAAGGCAACGCGGTATGCACTTCCAGAGAATCAGGCAACCAGCCCGGTGGCGACGGAGGGTGAACCGGACGACGCAGCGCCGGTTACCAAGAGCAAAAAGAAGAAAGCCAAGGCCGCGGCTGCCGCAAGCGACGGCGAGAGCGGCGGGGGCGGGATGGTTTATGAATGCGCCGATGTGCCGGATAACACCTATCAGGACGGCAAAGTCGCCGAACTGGCGGTCAAGACCTTGCAGGACATGAGCAAGAAAGGGCAGCCATTCTTTCTCGCGGTGGGATTCATCAAGCCGCACCTGCCGTGGGTTGCGCCGAAGAAATATTGGGATCTGTATGACGAATCAAAAATCGCATTGGCACCCAATCCCTTTTATCCCAAGGACGCCCCGAGCTACGCCATCCGCAAGTTTGACGGCGAGATTTACCAATACCGCGGCATGGGTGCCAAAGGCACAGAAGTTTCTGATGAACTGGCGCACAAACTCAAACACGCCTATTACGCCTCGGTCAGTTACAGCGACGCCCAAATCGGATTGGTTCTCGCCGAACTCAAGCGGCTTGGTCTGGACAAGAACACCATCGTGGTTCTCTGGGGCGATCACGGTTGGAAACTCGGCGAGCACAGCTCTTGGGGCAAGCACAGCAACGTGGAGAACGATGTGAACGCGCCGCTGATTTTCTCTGCGCCGGGCATGAAGAACGCCGGATCACACAGCGACGCGCTTGTGGAGTTCGTGGATATTTATCCTACGTTATCCGAACTCGCCGGCCTGTCGCTGCCGAGTCATCTCGAAGGCACGAGCCTCAAGCCGTTGCTTGATGACCCGAAACGCACGTGGAAGAGCGCCGCGTTCAGCCAGTATCCGCGCAATGAACTGATGGGCTATTCCATGCGCACCGACCGCTACCGCCTCACCGTCTGGGTGGACAACAAGGATCACGCCAAGGTGGACGCCACGGAACTTTACGATCATCAAGTTGATCCGCAGGAAAATTACAACCTAGCCAAGAAGCCCGAGAACGCCGAACTCGTCGCGAAGCTGATGGAGCAATGGAAAAAAGGCTGGCAGGGTGCGAAGCCCGCGGTGGCAACCAAATAAATCGCACATCTTGATGAAACAATTTTTGGATTTAGAGTCGTTTCAAAAATACTGCGCCCGGTATTTTCGTGAACGCCGTTTCCCCTCACCCCGGCACTCTCCCTCGGGGATAGGGGGAAACGCTCCCCGCTCTTGGGCGAACCCGCGACGGTCAACTGCTCAAGGACACACGGCTTTTGAGTCGGCGCTCAACAGCTGTTCCTTCTCCCCGAAGGAGAAGGTTAGGGTGAGGGGGAACAGCGCACCGCTATTTTGTGGCCGTAGAATGATTGAACCCGCTCTAATTTCGTTGCGGATTTTTTCCGTTGGGGTTTTGATTTTTTGCGGCAACGTTTTTGGCGCGGACACGCGGCAGTCGCTCGACAGCGGCTGGGAATTTTACCAAGGCTCGCTCGGCAGCACGTGGGAAATCTGGCGCGGTGACAAGGCGACGGACAACGTGAACTGGACTCCCGTCACGCTGCCGCATTGTTTCAACGCCCGCGACTCGGTTGACCCCGACGTGCGTTACTACCAAGGCCCGGGCTGGTATCGCACGCATCTGAAGGTGGCAAATCCATTTCCGAACGGCCGCACGTTATTGCACTTCGATGGTGCGGGGCAGAAGTCGCAGGTGTTCATCGGAATGAAAAAAGTCGGCGAGCATCTCGGTGGTTATGATCAGTGGGACGTGGACATAACCGATGCCGTTGCGAAACAAAGCGAAGTTCCACTCGCTGTCCTGTGTGACAACTCGCGCGATGCGGAGAGTATTCCGTCTGACTTGAGTGACTTCAATCGCTACGGCGGACTCTACCGCCACATCAGCCTCGTCTATGTGCCGGCACTTTCGCTGGAGCGCGTTCACATCGAACCGACGCTTGGTGCGGACGGCAAGGCCAGCGTGAAAATTCGTGGGCGGCTTTACAACCCGACGACGTTGAAAGATGAAACCGAGTTGACGGTTGAAGTCCGCGACGCAAACGACAAAACAATTCAGACCGCAACGCAAAAACTTTCGCCGTGGTCGGGTGAAAAAGAGATTGTTGCGATTGAAATCACCAAGCCAGAATTGTGGTCGCCGAAATCGCCGACACTATACACCTGCACCGTCACGCTCAAGTCGGCGCAGGGCGAGCAATCGGTTTCTGCAAAATTTGGCGTGCGCTCGGTCGAATGGGTTGAGCATGGCCCGTTCAAGTTAAATGGTGAACGGTTGCTGCTACGAGGGACTCATTATCACGAAGACCACGCTGGCGTGGCTGCGGCTGTTCCGGATGAGGTGGTGCGGCAGACGTTGCAGGCGATGAAAGGCATGGGCGCGAACTTTGTGCGGCTCGGACACTACCAGCAAGCGCCGCTCGTGCTTCAACTGTGCGATGAACTCGGCCTGCTCACGTGGGAGGAAATTCCGTGGTGTCGCGGCAGACTCGGCGGCGAACGCTACCAGCAACAGGCACTCGACATGCAACGCGCGATGATTGACCAGCATTACAATCATCCGTCCATCATTCTGTGGGGACTTGGAAATGAGAACGACTGGCCCGGCGATTTCGAGAGCTTCGACAAGGACGCGATTCGCGCCTTCATGACGAAACTAAATTCTCAGTCGCATGAATTAGATCCGTCGCGCAAGACCGTGATTCGTCGCTGCGATTTTTGCAAAGATGTGCCGGACATATATTCGCCGAGCATTTGGGCGGGCTGGTATGGCGGGCGATACACCGAGTATCGCGCATCGGTTGAGAAGGCCATCAAGGACACACCTTATTTCATTCACGCCGAATATGGCGGCGACAGCCACGCGCGACGTCATGCGGAAGAACCGGAGAAATTTCTCGGCGGGGTGGCAACCGGCCAAGGGACTGCCGAAGTCGGCAAGGCTTACAAAACCAGCGGCGGCAAAGCGCGCGCGTCGAAAGACGGCGACTGGTCGGAGAGTTACATCATCAATCTTTTTGACTGGCACTTGAAGGAGCAGGAGGCGATGACGAACCTTACCGGCGCGGCGATGTGGATTTTCAAAGACTTCGCCACACCGTTGCGCCCGGAAAACCCCGTGCCGCGCGTGAATCAAAAGGGCGTGCTCGAACGCGATGGCACATTGAAGGAAAGTTATTTCGTGTTTCAAAGTTATTGGGCGGAGAAGCCAATGGTTCACACCTACGGTCACACTTGGCCGACGCGCTGGGGCAAAGCTGGCGAGGAAAAATTGGTCAAAGTATTTTCCAACTGCCGTGAAGTGGAATTGTTTGTAAACGGCCAGTCGGTCGGCGTGAAGCAGCGGAACAGTCAAGATTTTCCTGCCGCCGGACTGCACTGGAACGTTAAGTTGAACGAAGGCGAAAACAAGTTGCGGGCCGTTGGCAAATCAGACGTTGGAGTAGTCACCGACGAAATTGTTCAGTCGTATCAAACCGCGCAGTGGGGCAAGCCGGCCAAGTTGTCGCTCAGCGAAATTTCGCGCAGCAACGGCGTTATCGCGATTGAGGCGCGCGTGTTTGATAAGGACGGCATCCCTTGTTTCGACGCCGCGAACACGATTCGCTTTGGCCTCAGCGGCGACGGACGATTGCTCGACAACCTAGGAACATCCACCGGTTCACGCGTGGTGCAGCTATACAACGGTCGTGCGCAAATCAGTCTTCAGCTTGGCGGACGGGCGGTTGCCAGCGTGACGAGCGATGGCATGAAGGCCGAGTTTCTTAATCTTACGGGAGCAAATGAAAAATAATTTTTTAGTCATCTTGTTGTTGGTCGCCGGTTCATTCGCAAAAGCTGACAATATTTCGCCGCGCTACTTTGACGCCAATCCCGGTGCGCTGGCCAAGATCAAGGCGCAGCTTGCGGCTCATGATCCCTCGTTGCAGCGCGCGCTGAAAAATCTTTTGGAAGATGCGGATGCGGCGTTGTCGGCGAAACCTTTGTCGGTGGTGGACAAAAACCTAACCCCTCCGAGTGGTGACAAACATGACTACATGAGTGTCGCGCCCTACTACTGGCCTGACCCCGCGAAGTCAAACGGGCTGCCTTACATCCGGCACGACGGCAAGGTGAATCCCGAAAGCCGCGTTGACGGTTTCGATCACGGCCGGATTGGTTTGATGGGCAATACCGTCGAGACGCTGGCGCTCGCTTATTATTTTACCGGCAATGAAGCATACGCAGCGCAGGCGGCAAAATGGTTGCGCGCCTGGTTTCTTGATCCAGCAACAAAGATGAATCCTAGTCTGCAATTCGCGCAGGCTGTTCCTGGCGAGAACACGGGACGCGGCACAGGCATCCTCGAAGGTCGGCACGTCGCCGTGGCGGCAGACGCAGCGGAACTGCTCGCCGGTTCGCCGGCGTGGGCGCAACCGGACAAAATCAAATTCAAGGCGTGGCTGGAAGAGTATTTGGACTGGCTGCTCACGAGTACGAATGGGCGGGCGGAATCGAATGCCAAAAATAACCACGGCACCTGGTATGACGTGCAGACGATGGAACTCGCGCTGGTGCTGGACAAAACTGATGTCGCTAAAAAAATCGCCGAGACCGCCAAGACTAAACGCATCGGTGCGCAGATTGAGTTGGACGGCAAACAGCCCTTGGAACTGGAGCGCACGGCGGCGCTGGGATATTCCCATTTCAACCTAGAAGCGTTGTCCACGCTGGCGACGCTTTCCCAGCATGTCGGGGTTGATTTGTGGCATTGCCAATTGAACGACGGAAAATTTGCGATGGCTGCGGCGCTGGACTTTCTTCTCCCGTATGTCAGTGACGAACCAAAAAAGTGGTCCTACCAGCAGATCAAAAAATTCAATCGGACAGAATTCGCTCCGGTGCTGCGGCTGGCGGCGGTGGCGTATCATGAACCGAAATATGAAAAACTTTTGTTGAGCTTCCCAGATGCTGCTGGCAAACATTTTCAATTGCTGTGTCCGTCCGATGTGGCGACGGTGGATGTTGGGGAGATTGACCGGCAGCGCATCATGAAGGCCGCCAAAGCCGCGCTATCACTTGAGCCGATCACAATAACGAAATTTCACGCCGAGCACAGCGTCGGTGGGCCGAATGATTTTTATTCCAACGGCGATTACTGGTGGCCCGATCCATCCAAAACTAACGGCCTGCCTTTCATCCAGCGCGATGGCGAAACGAATCCTGGAAATTTCAATGAGCACCGCATGGCGATGCGTGAGTTGCGCGACGCGGTGGCGGCGCTGGGCGCGGCTTACAAAATTTCCGGCGATGAAAAATACTCTGCGAAGGCGGCAACACTTCTGCGCGTATTTTTCCTCAATCCCGCTACCCGCATGAATCCGCACCTGAACTATGCGCAGGCGGTGCCGGGTGTTTCACTTGGCCGTCCCACGGGCATCATTGACACGCTGCACCTCATCGAAGTGCCGCCCGCGATTGGTGCCCTGCAAAAATCGCGCGCCTTCACGCCGCAAATCGTTGCCGGCCTGAAGCAGTGGTTTCGCGACTACACGGACTGGATCCTGACGAGCAAGAACGGCATTGATGAAGGCAACGCCAAGAACAATCACGCCGTCGCGTTCTGGGTGCAGGTGGCGGTGTTCGCCCGCTTCAATGGTGATGAGGCGCGCTTGGTGGAATGCCGGCGCCAGTTCAAGGAAGTGTTCGTGCCGAAACAGATGGCGACAAACGGCAGCTTCCCGCTCGAACTCAAGCGCACCAAACCTTACGCCTACTCGATTTTTCAGCTCGATAACATGACGACGCTCTGTCAGGTGCTTTCGACGCCGGACGACAATTTATGGAAATTCGAATTGCCCGACGGTCGTGGTATCCGCAAGGCCGTGGCATATCTGTATCCGTATCTCGCCGACAAATCCCAGTGGCCGCTCAAGCCTGATGTGATGGCGTGGGACGGTTGGCCCGCGCGCCAATCGAATTTGCTTTTCGGCGGCCTCGCATTTGTCGAACCGAAGTATCTGGAGCTTTGGAAGAAACTTTCGCCCGACCCGACGAACGCCGAAGTCCGCCGCAACATCGCCATCACGCAGCCGGTTTTGTGGGTGCAGGGAACTTCCAGTTCTCTGCCGCTCAAAAACGGATTGAACAAATGAATCCCTTCGTCACCGTGGCGAAGTGGTCCGCAGGAAAACGTGAACGTCGCCAAAATTCCGGCCAGCACCATCTACACGTGCAGTGAAAGTCGGTCGGTCAACCACTCGATGATAAAACTTCGATCAATCCTCCATCAAAGTTCAATCGCTTCATGTCGGCTAAAGGTTCGCCCTGATAAGAGTGCGGTCATGAAGATTAAAACAGGGTGGTTCGCGCGGTTGGTTGCGCTTGCTGTGGCTGGCATGGCTTGGAATATCCCGTGTCAGGCCCACCTCACCGGTGACCCCGCACATGACCACGCTGAGGCAAAATACGATTTCAGCGTTCGCCCGCCGACGAACATTTTGCCGGGCGCAACGGGAACCAACATCGCCGCAGCCTTCGCGCCGTTCGCCCCGAAAGTGAAAACGCACGCGGACGAAAAGTTTTTCTTCGTCGAGTCTGACGGCATCCCGGCGCACAATATGATGGTCGGCATCACGGCTTGGCAGCAGCAGGTGCCGCTGCCGCAGGCTTACTTCGGCGACAACGCGTGGCGCTTTCCGCTCGCGCCCGTGCCCGCCGCGCAGCCGCAGACGATCAAGAACCATTTCCTGCGCGGCGCGATCGCTATTGCAGCGAACGGAATCCCGATCTTCAATCCGCAGAACAATCGCGGTGAAATTTCTGCCCAGATCGGCGAACTCGATCAATGGGGTGGGCATTGCGGGCGCGCGGATGATTATCATTACCACGCCGCGCCGCTCCATTTGCAGAGCGTGCTTGGCAAAACGCTGCCGATCGCCTATGCGCTCGATGGCTACGCGATTTACGGATTGACCGAGCCGGACGGTTCGCAGCCCGCTGGACTTGATGCTTTCGATGGCCACACTACTACCGTGCTCGGCTATCATTATCACGCCTCCACGAAATATCCCTACGTCAACGGTGGCTTTCACGGCGAAGTGGTGGAGGTGGGAAGCCAAGTTGATCCGCAACCACGCGCGCAGTCGGTGCGGCAGGATCAACCGCCGTTGCGCGGTGCGAAGATAACCGGCTTTACGAACTCGGCCGATCATAAGACTTTTGCGCTCAAGTATTCCGTGAACAGCCAACCCGGCGGCGTGAATTACTCAACATCGGGCGACGGCAAGTGGAAGTTCCAATTCATAAACACCGACGGAACGACCCGGGACGAAACTTACAGCGCCCGCGGACGCCAGGGCAGCGGGGGCGGGCCGCCCGGTGGTCGCCGCGACGGCGGTCAGCCGGGCCGCCCGCGGCTTGATGGCAACCGCCCGCCGCCGAATCGTGCCGAGACGAGGCTGCCGCGTGACGCGGTGGCTCCAATTGCCTCCGTGAACTTCACCCCGAAGCGGAGCGGTAACTTTTCTCTGAGCAGTTCGGTCGTGACCAACGGCGGTGCGTTGCCGGTGGAGTTCACCGGTGATGGCGCGGGTGTCTCGCCGCCGATTGACTGGAAAGGCGCGCCGGCGGGCACGAAAAGTTTTGCGATCGTCATGGATCACCTCGCGCCGGGGAA
>JANPGB010000203.1:0-4652 GCA_031423695.1 Verrucomicrobiota bacterium | reverse complement strand
CGGGCACATAGCCGCGCTCGACGTAATATTTCATTCCTCCGCCCAGCGCATGGCTGGAGTGTTCATAGCCTGCGTGATCACGAATGCCGCCGGGCAAGGCGTTCTTGCGCAAGCCGGCATAGGCAAGAGATGCGTCATAGCCGCGGATGCCTTTGTTGTAAGCCGCAGCAAAGAAAGGTGCCGCCGGATCGCCGATCATCACGAAGGAATAATTTCCCCCCGCCGGGCCGCGCGGGATCAACCCGCCGTTGCGATACATGTCCACCATCGTGTTGCAGAAGCCGTCCATCACCTCGGGATACGCGAACGACCAGAGAATATTCAACGACCATTGGCTGCCCCACAACGCATCGAAGTTGTAGTGCGGGAAGGCCGGTTTGCCAGCGGCATCCAAGCGCACATGGCGGGTCGCTGGCTGCGTGCCGGTCATGTCGCAATAGCTGCCGTCAACGTCGCTCACGATTCTCCGGCCCAGCAGGGCGTGCCACAGATCGGTGTAAAATTTTATGCGCTGAGTCGCCGTGCCGCCTTCCACCGCGATGCGGCCAAGCCAATTGTTCCAATCCTTCTTCGACTCGCGCACCACGCGATCAAAATCCCAGTGCGGCAGTTCCGCCACCAAATTACTCCTTGCGTTTTCGATGCTGACGTAGGAAATGGCAACCTTCAGCAACATCTGGTCGCCAGTCTTGGTAGGAAACGACACATACGCGCCCACGTTCGTGCCGGAAATCTTTTGCGGCGACGGTTGCAACAGCTTTTGGTTTTCCCACGCGCCGAAAGTGACAGGCTTGTTGAACTGCGCGACGAAACAGATCTTGAACGGTTTCGGCCGGCGAATCGTCGGCGACATCACGGACTCACCGGCGATTTCCGTGGGACTGATTTGTCGGACGGAGCTGGCGTCCATGCCCGCCATCAGCGTGGCACCGGAATCAAACGCGAGGTAAGCCGGTGCGCTGGCAGGAAAAGTATAGCGATGAAATCCCACACGCGTTGTAGAGGTGAGTTCGGCCGTGACACCGTAGCGTTGAAGGAAAACTTTGTGGTAACCCGGATGCACGACCTCATCGTTGTGTGAAAATCCCGAAGCGGCGGCGGCGAGGCCATCGTGCGCGTGAAATTCCCCCGTGATCGGCATCACCGGCACGCCATACAATTGCCAGCAATGGACATGGCTGAAGCACTGGATGTTCGTGTCGCCGTAAATGTAACCGTGCACCCAGTCATTGCCGACGCTGGTGTCCGGGCTGAGGTTCACCATGCCAAACGGCCGGCACGCTGAGGAGAAATAAAACCAGCGCGACTTGTGCGTATCAATCAGCGGATTGACATAGTCCGCTGGGGATTTTTCCTCCGACCGAACCTCAGTCACGAAAAAGAAAGCCAGCGCGAAAGGCAGGCTGGCGATCAGAATTTTTTTGGACATGGACTGTGACGCGGATGGGTTTTAACACAGCCGCATCAAGCCAGCCCCGCCTTTTTCATCGCGACGCGATAATCAAATTCCGCTTTGCGCGGCTGGCGGCTGCGGAGGGCATTGGCTTCGTCGTCACCAACGAAGGATTCCGCAACGGCATCCCAGGTCAATTTGCGTTTGAGTTTCATGCCGATCCACGCAGTGGCGCAGGCTTGGAGGCTGCGGGCGGATTGTTCGATGGGCGCGATGGGCTGGCGGTTCGCGGCGATGCTTTCCAGCCAGTTCAAGTAATGGTTGTGGCTTGGCATCCAACGCGTGGCCCCAGCCTTGAGCGGCGTGAGCAGTTTGGGATCGCTTGCGCGGAGCGGATCGAGTTTTCCGGCAGCCACGTTGGGATCGCTCGCGGTCACTTTCTCCGAGCTCCGCCGGCAAAAAATCCAGCCTTCACTGCCTTCGAAGTGCAGTCCGTTTTCGAATTTGTCATCCATGATGACCTGCACGCCACCGGGGTAAAGCATCTCGACATGGTAATGATGATGCACGGTCCACACGTCGTTGGTCATGAAGTCCGCCCGGGCCTCGATGGTTTTTGGCCCACCGAGCTCCTGGCCCATGGCCCATTGCGCAATGTCCATGTGGTGCGCGCCCCAATTCGTGATCATGCCCAATCCAAAATCCTCGGTGGTGATCCAGCCGGGGCGGCCTGTGTCCAACTGCGGATGCCCGCGCATTTCCATATACGGCTGCTCGGGAGCGCAACCCAGCCAGCGTTCGTAATCCAGATTCTTAGGAACGGTCATCGGTGCGGGCGGTTTGCCGCTGGGAGTGTCGAGGCCGATGCCGATCTTGATGGTCTTGAGCTGGCCGAGGCGGCCATTTCGCACGGCCTCGCTGGCGGGGCGAAACGCGGCATAAGGGGTTTCGGAACGCTGTTGCGAGCCGGTCTGCAGAATCACTTTTTTCGCCTGCACGGCTCTTCGCAGCGCGATGGACTCGGCGATGTTGTAGGTCACCGGTTTCTGCACGTAGATGTGCTTGCCGGCCAGCGCGGCTTCGATGGCGACCTGCGCATGCCAATGGTCGGGCGTGCTCACCACCACGGCGTCAACCTCTGGACTGGCGAGCACCTCCCGGTAGTCGTGGTAAATCCGCACGGTGGCTTTGGACTCGCCCTGCTGTTGATAAAACTGGACGGCAAGTTCCTGGGCGGCCGAGGCGCGTTTCGAATCCAGATCACAAACCGCGACGACACGGGCCAGCGGATGTTCCATGACCCCGCGCATGTCACCACGCCCCATGCGGCCGCAACCGATATGCGCCACCTGAATCCGCTTGCTCGGCGTCGTCGCGCCAAAGAGCGCGCCGGGAAAAAGGTTGGGGAGGACGCCCACCGCGACGCCGCCCGTGAGGGATGATTTTAGAAATCCGCGCCGGGTAAGTTGATTCATGTTGGCTGGTAAACTTGGGTTGCCGACCGGGTCAGTTTGCGGCCAGCGCACGAATTTTGAGGTTGCGGAAATGCACCGGGAAGCTGTGGTCTTGAAGCAGGATGTGACCGTCCGGCCATTCGCCGAAGCCGGGAACGTTTTTGAATTTGCTCTGTTTCAGGCTGGAGCGAAATGCCGCCGAGTCACGGTCGTAGGCCAGCACCTGCCGGCCATTCAGCCAGTGCTCAACATGATTTCCCCGCACCACTATCCGCGCCGTGTTCCATTCCCCCATGGCATTGGTTTTCTTATCGGCGGAGGCCGGCAGCAGGTCGTACACAGAGCCAAGTTTGCGGTTGCCATCGCGTCCCAGTTTGGCATCCGGGTGGTGCTCGTCGTCGAGAATTTGAAATTCGTAGCCGACCGTTGCGTTCAGCACCGGCTTCCCCTTCCCGTCAAGCTCAGCTTGGATGAAATACTTGATCCCGCTGTTGGCACCGGGCGAGATCTTGAAATCAGCCAGCAGTTCAAAGTTGTTAAATCGTTCACGCGTCACGATGTCTCCGCCGTTCTTATCTCCTTCACCCTCGCTGTCATGCACGGTTAGCACGCCATCCGCTATTTTCCAGCCTTTGGTCGGGAAAGTCTCGGCCCTCGCGCTGCGCCAACCGTCGTTGGTTTTGCCATCCCAGAGCAAACGCCAGCCCGCGGCCCGCTCAGATTCACTCAGCGTGTTTGGAGCGGCGCTGGCCGAAGCGATCTCTTTGATCCGGAGATTGCGCCAGCGCACCTGCGTGCCCTCCCTTGCCTTATCATCGCGGATCATGTGAACCTGCAAGGCGATAAATCCGCGTGGCGTCAATGCATCGTGAATGTCCGCGCACGGCGTGCCGTTGAGCCAGGTCTTGATGGAATCGCCCACGGCCTCAACCCGGACGTGATTCCAGTCTTGCGGCTTGAACACGCGAAGTCCCTGTGCGCTGAACGCTTTGCCCTGCGGACCGTCCACTCCATCACTGGGAAACAACCAGCCGCGGCGGGACTCGTCATAGATGCCCGCACTCCAGAGCCGCTGGCGCGGAACGTCGGGATCAATCTCCACCTGGTAACCATGCACGCGCCCGGCGGGGATGTGCATCTTCTTGCCCTGCCAATCCAATTCCTTCGGACTGTCGAGACACTCGCTGCGAATCTGCACGCCGGAGTTCAACTTAGGATCCACCTTGAAATCGTACTCGAGGATGAAGTCGCCGTAGGTTTTCTCGGTGCAAAGAAATGAATTGGGGGTGTTGACCAAGCTGGTGCCGACAACCACGCCATCCTCCATGGAATACTTGGCCTGACCGCCGCGCTGCACCCAGTTGGTGAGACTATTATCTTTGACCAAGTTGACCCATTCATCCGCCCCGAATCCCGGCTGGGTTATCAGTGCGAGGAGCGGGATGAACAGGCAACGGGGCGCGCGCATAATCGGGAGCATCATCATTTCTCAGGCGCGGTGCAATTATCTGGGAACAGTGGTCACGCTCGACAACCATTCGACATCCCTGGTGGAGGCGGTATCGCTGGCAGGCACAGGCACATTGAGTGGCAGATTGCCAGTGTAGGTTACCGGGGCCGATCTAAACATACCCCCCTGCCACTTGTGGATCTCCGCATGACCATCGGCAAACGAGAAACCGCAGGCGCCATTATGGTAATTGGCCGGAAAATCAATGATTCTTACGTCCGGATCCCCGCGAAAGGTCATCTTCACGGCGAAGGCGCCGTCGTTGATGCTGTCCGGGTGTTCGTCCAAAAACACG
>JANPGB010000202.1:0-18539 GCA_031423695.1 Verrucomicrobiota bacterium | reverse complement strand
CTACGTTCTCCCGCTGCTCCGGAGCTAAACGATCAGCAGACAAACCCGCTGCGCAAACCGTAGGCGACTTCGTTCCAGCCCAGCTCGCGCTTGAACTGACGGACTTTCGTCTCCGCATCAATGATCACCAGCTCGATGCCCGCCATCGTCGCGAAATCTTCGAGCATCTCGGTGGTGACGGCCTGGCTGAATCCGGAATGATGCGCGCCGCCCGCGTGAATCCAGCAGGCGCAGGCGTCTTCAAAGTTCGGCCGGCATTTCCACACCGCCTGCGCGACGGGCAGCTTGGGCATCGGTTGCGGAGTCTTGACAACGTCCACTTCGTTCACGAGCAGACGGAAGCGGTTGCCGAAATCCATCAGCGCCGCGTTCAAGCCCGCGCCGACGGTCGTGTTGAAAACGAGGCGCGCGGGATCGGCCTTGCCGCCGATGCCGAGCGGATGCACCTGCAACGAAGGCTTGCCGTCCGCAATGGTCGGGCAGATTTCCAGCATGTGCGAACCGAGCACGAGCTTGCCGGCCGGATGCATGTGGTAGGTGTAATCTTCCATGAAAGACGTGCCGCCCTTGAGGCCGGACGCCATCACCTTCATCGCGCGCACGAGGGAGGCGGTCTTCCAATCGCCTTCGCCGGCGAAACCGTAGTTGTCGGCCATGAGGCGCTGCGGCGCGAGGCCGGGCAGTTGGGCGAGACCGTGTAGATCTTCAAACGTGGTGGTGAAGCCTTTGAAATCTCCGGCCGTCAGGAACGCGCGCAAACCAAGTTCGATGCGCGCGGCTTCGCGGATGGATTTGTGACGCTTGCCGTTCTTGCGGAGGTCCGCCGACATTTCGTAGGTGGCTTCGTAGGTTTTGACAAGCGCGTCAATCTCCGCGTTCGTGGCGGCGTTGACGAGCTTCACGAGATCGCCGACGCCGTGGGTGTTGACGGAATAGCCGAACTTCAACTGCGCGGCCACCTTGTCGCCTTCGGTCTCGGCCACTTCGCGCATGTTGTCGCCGAAGCGGACGAACTTCGCGCCCTGCCAGTCGTGCCAGGCGGCGGCGGCCCGGGCCCACGCGCCGAGCTTTTGCTGGACGGCGGTTTCCTGCCAGAAGCCGACGATGACTTTGCGGCTGATGCGGAGCCGGCTCATGATGAAACCGTGCTCGCGGTCGCCGTGCGCGGCCTGGTTCATGTTCATGAAATCCATGTCAATCGTGGCCCACGGGATGTCGCGGTTGTATTGCGTGTGCAGATGCGCGATGGGCTTGCGGAGCTGCTTGAGGCCGTTGATCCACATCTTCGACGGCGAGAACGTGTGGCACCAGGTGATAAGGCCGATGCACTTGGGCGCGTTGTTCGCGGCCTGGCAAAGCTCGGTGATGGCGTCGGGCGTGACGAGCACGGGCTTGAAGACGACCTTCACCGGAACGGCGGAGGACGCGTTCAAAGTCCTGGCAATTTCTTGCGAGTGAACGGCGACGGCTTTCAAGGTTTCCGGGCCGTAAAGGTGCTGGCTGCCAGTGACGAACCAGACTTCGAGTTGCTTGAGGTTAATAGTCATGTTAGCGCGGAGAAAATGTTAAATGCACGTTGCGATACTGTACAGGAATGATTTTCGAGATCGGCTTTCACGGCAACGCCGTTTTGCGGAAAACAATCCCCAAAATGCGGCCGGGAGCCAGGTTTAAACCCGGCTCCCGGAGCTCAATCAAAACTTCAAAACCAGGATCAGATGAATTCGTTGATGAGGTTTTCCAAAAATTCCTGCCGGCCGCTGACGTTCTTGGCGGCTTCGCCTTTCTTGAGGATGTAAGTTTCGAGTTCCTTCATCGTGGCCTTGCCAGCTTCAATTTTGGCGCCGATGCCGCTGTCCCAGGAGGCGTAGCGGTTCTTCACGAACTCCGCCAGACGGCCGTCCTTGCGGATGGCGGCTGCGATTTTCAGGCCGCGCGCGAAGGCGTCCATCCCGCCGATGTGCGCGTGGAACAAATCCACCGGCTCGAAACTTTCGCGGCGAACCTTCGCGTCGAAGTTCACGCCACCCGTCGTCAGGCCGCCGTATTTCAAGATGGCGAGCATCGTGTGCGTCGTCAGATAAATGCTCGTGGGGAATTGATCCGTGTCCCAGCCGAGCAGTTCGTCGCCGGTGTTGGCGTCAATCGAACCGAGAGCCTTCGCCGCGCCGGCGACCTCGAGCTCGTGCTGCATCGTGTGGCCCGCCAGTGTAGCGTAGTTTGTCTCGATGTTCAGCTTGAAGTGCGGCAGCAGATCGTATTCGCGGAGGAAGTTCAGGCACGCGGCAGAGTCGGAATCGTATTGATGCTTGGTCGGCTCTTTTGGTTTCGGCTCGATGTAGAACTGGCCTTTGAAACCGATCTGCTTCTTGTAGGCGACGGCCAGGTGCAGCAGCTTCGCGAGATGATCCAGTTCACGCTTCATGTCCGTGTTGAGCAAAGTCATGTAGCCTTCGCGTCCGCCCCAGAAGGTGTAACCCGCGCCACCGAGTTCGTGGGTGACTTCCAGCGCCTTCTTGATCTGTGCGGCGGCAAAGGCGAACACGTCGGCGTTGCAGCTCGTGCCCGCGCCGTGGACGAAGCGCGGATTGGAAAACAAATTGGCGGTGCCCCACAGCAGTTTGATGCCGGTGCGCTGCTGCTCTTCCTTGAGCACCTTGGCCACGGCGTCGAAATTCTTGTTGGATTCGCCAAGCGTCCGGCCTTCCGGCGCAACATCGCGGTCATGCCAGGCGTAGAACGGGGCGCCGAGTTTCTCGATGAACTCAAAGGCGACGCGCGCGCGGTTTTGGGCATTCTTCACCGAGTTGGTGCCGTCTTCCCACGGACGCAGTGCCGTGCCCGGGCCGAACGGATCGGAGCCCGTTCCGCGAAAGGTGTGCCAGTAAACCACGGCGAAGCGCAGATGGTCGCGCATGGTTTTGCCTTCGACGATTTCGGTGGCGTTGTAATGTTTAAACGCGAGCGGATGGCGCGAGCTTGGTCCCTCAAAGGCGATTTTATTGATCTTCGGAAAAGCAGTTTTCATTGGTTGTGAAAATAATTAAACCCGGCGTGTTCGTCCAGTATTTCAGGGTGACATTGTTCATTTGACTTCAGAAAAAGTCGAGCGCGAGTTGTGCGGAGTTGAATTCGTTCCGACGCCTCTGTTAGTCTGCACATATGGGACGACAATGGTTGCATGCAAAACGTCTGGTCGCCGGCCTGAAAAAGGGCCGTTCGACCGGGAAACTGGTCCGCGAAATTTCCGTGGCCGCCAAAATGGGCGGCGCGGATCCTTCGATGAACGCGCGGCTGTTCACCGCCGTGGAGAAAGCGAAGAAGGACAGCGTGACCAAGGACGCCATCCAGCGCGCCATCAATAAGGGCGCGGGCATCGGCGACGAAAAGCTCATTATGGAGCAGGTGACCTTCGAGGGGTATGCGCCGCACAAGGTGCCGCTCATTGTCAAGGTGTACACCGACAACGTGAACCGCACCGCGCCGGAGATCCGCGTGTTGTTCAAGAAGGGGCAGTTGGGCACCGCCGGCAGCAACAAGTTCTTGTTCGACCATGTTGGCCTGGTCGAAGCGCATCATCCCGACGCAAACACCGACCGCGAAGCCGCCGCCATCGAGGCAGGCGCGAACGAAGTTGAACCGCTGACCCACGACCAGAACGACGACATCCCCGCTGAAGCCGTCGGCGCGCGCTTCGTGTGTGACCGTACCGCCGTGCATGCCGTTTCAAGCTGGCTGTCCAAGAACGGCTGGACGGTGGTGACGAGCGAGCTGGGTTACGTGCCGAAACAATTTCCCGAACTCAATGACGCGCAGCGCGGCGAGGTGGGTGAGTTTTTGCAGACGCTCGACGATCACGACGACGTTCATCGCGTCTGGGCGGCGGTGAAATAGCAGAAGCGGGCAGAAAAAACGCCGCGTTGAAGCCTGACTTCAACGCGGCGTTTGAATTTAAAAAGGAATATTACTTTGCGCCCTGATCAATCCACGCTCGTACCAGGCCAACCTGTTCCGGAGTCAGCGGTTTCGGGGGCGGACCTTGCGGGCGCTGGCCGGGGCCACCGGCGGGAGCATTCGTTCCCTGCATGCCACCGGGACCACCCGGTCCTCCCGGTCCGCCACGGCGGCCCGGTTTCTGTTTGGGCGGCATGGCCGTTTCAGGGTCCAGTTGCGCGACGGCAATGACGAGGTCGCTTTTCTCGCTTTTGCCCGGTTCGACGACTTTGCCTTCCTTGCCGCCTTTGAGCACCGCTTCGAGGCTGGTCAAGCGCAGTCCGCCTTTCGGGCGTTCCGCGCCGTGGCAGCGGACGCAGGCGGAGGCTTCAAAAATAGGTTTGATGTCCTTGTCGAAGGTGACGCCTGGCTGGGTGGAAGCTGGTGGCAGTTTGCTGAGATCAATGGCCGACGCTGTGGTGGCAAGCGCGATCGCCGCGACTGCTGCAAGGCCCAGGGTGGGGATGGATAGTATTTGTTTGTTCATTTGTTGTCGCATGTGATTTTGATTTTTATCTGCAGACGATTCTTGGTTGAGCGGGGTTACAAAGCCCCGGCTCCAGCTGATCGGCTGCCTGAGCTGATACTGCGCTAAAGCCTTGGACAAAGGCAAGCGCGGCCTGCAATCCAGCTCCCGCGAATTACATTCCCAGCGCACCCGCCAAAGCCTTCATCCTCCTGTCGGCGTGCTGGTCTGGCTTGGGGAGGTTGAGGCGTGGCAAGCCATGCACCCGTAGCGGGCCAAGCCGCTCGCGGAGGTATTTCAAATTGCCCCGGCTGGCCGCATCCGGCTTTTGCGGGGCCACCAACACCACTTGCGCTTTGCGTGCCGCGGCCGGCGGCAGCGCGGCCAGGGTCAGCAGGACTTGATTGAGCGCGCCCAGCCGGTTGGGCGCGACCACCACGGGCAGGGCGTGCAAAGAAGTGATCAAATCGCGCGAATCAAAATCCTCGCCCAGCGGACTCAGCAATCCTCCCGCGCCCTCCACAATCAGGAAGGGAAACCGCGCCTGCAGCCGCCGCGCGCGCGTCACCACCAGCGCGAGCCTAACCTTCCGCTTTTCCGCCCGCGCCGCCAGCAGCGGCGTCACCGGCGCGCGAAAATGCCAGGGATTGATTTCGTCCAGCTCCAGCGCGCTGCCCAGCGCGGCGCGCAAGGCTGCGGCGTCCTCACGACCGCCGGAGCAAACCGGCTTGAAGGCGGCGACGGGAAATCCCTGCGCGCGCAGATGGCGCACCAGCAGGCACGCGAGCACGGTCTTGCCGACGCCGGTGTCCGTTCCGGTGATGAAGAAGATCTGCCGTTTCATGGAATAAAACTCAGCGCCCGCGCCGCCCGGCCATGAACTTCTCCGCATACTTGCCAAGCAGATCCGCCTCGAGATTCACGGCGTCGCCGACTTTGCGTTGCTGCAAGACCGTGACCTCGAACGTGTGCGGAATGATCCAGATGCGAAAACTCTTTTTGCTCACGGCGGCCACGGTCAGGCTGATGCCGTCCAGGGCAATCGAACCTTTGGAGATCACGTAACGCATCACCTCCGGAGGTGCGGCGATGTCGAGCACATGATCGCGCTCCACCTGTTCCCAGCGGATGATCTTGCCCAGGCCGTCCACATGCCCCGTCACAAAATGCCCGCCGAGTTCGCCGTTGGCCCGCAGGGAGCGTTCGAGATTCACGAGGGAACCGGGTTTGGCGAATTGGAAATTGGTCAGCTTCCAGCTTTCCTGCAACAGATCGAACTGAATCAGCTTGGATTTTCCGCGCGCCGAAATTTTCACGGCGGTCAGGCAGCAGCCATTGACCGCCACGCTGTCGCCAATCTTCAATGCGCGGCCGCAGACATTGGCGCGCACGGTCATGGCGATGGATTTCGGCGTGGGTGTGATGCGTTCGATGATTCCGGCTTCTTCGACTATGCCTGTAAACATTTGGGGAAATTAGAGGTGAAACCAAATCGCGTCGAGCCGTGTTTTGGCCAAGTGCGCCACGGCATTGTCAGCGCTCAACCACCCGGGCGTTCAGGCACAAGTCCCCGCCCAGCTTGCGCCACTCGACCTCGCGAAGTTCGAGAACCTCGCCCAAGCTATTTGCGCCTTCGCCCGCGACGCCTTTGCGCGCATCCCGCCCGCCGAGAATCCTCGGCGCATAGAAAAACACCACGCGTTGCGCCAGGCCACCCAGCAGGAATGACGCGTTCGCCTCGCCGCCGCCTTCGATCAGCAGGCTGGTGACGTTTTCCGCGCCGAGTCGTTGCAAGAGCCAGCGAAGGTGAATGGCCGATTTGGAAACCGGCGCGATGAGCACATCCACCTGTTTGGCCAAAGCTTTGACGCGCTTTTGTGGCGCGCGCTTGCTGACCACAACGGTGGTCAACGCCGCCTGCGCATCACTCACAACCTTAGCGGTCAGCGGTGTGCGCGCCCGGGCATCGAGAATAATGCGGCGAAGCTGTTTTGTTTTCCGCTTTCCGCTTTCCGCTTTCCGCTTTCTAAACGTGAGGCTCGGATCATCCGCGAGAATCGTATTGATGCCGACCAGGATCGCATCGTGGCCCTGGCGTAATTGCATTCCCGCCGCGCGGGACTGTTCGCCGGTGATCCATTTCGATTCGCCATTGGCCGTGGCAATTTTCCCATCCAATGTCATCGCCGCCTTTACGGTGACGAACGGGGTGCGGTGAACGATCCAATGGTTGAAGGATTCATTCAACCTGTCGCACTCCTGCCGCACCAGCCCGTGAACAACTTCAATCCCCGCCCGCTTCAAAATCGTAAAACCCTTGCCCGCGTGTTTGGGATTCGGATCGGTCGCACCGACGACCACGCGCTGGATGCCCGCCGCCTTGATCGCCTCTGTGCAAGGTGGTGTGCGGCCGTGCGTGCAACACGGTTCCAGCGTCACATAGAGTGTCGCACCCTTCGGGGAGTGACCGTGTTTTTTTGCATCGCGGAGGGCCTGGATTTCCGCATGCGGCCCGCCCGCCTGCCGATGCCAGCCGGCGCCGATGACTTTTCCGCACTGCACCAGCAGCGCGCCCACCATTGGGTTGGGGGAAGTCCTCCCGAAGCCGCGACGGGCGAGTCGGAGGGCTTGGCGCAGGAAGTCGGTGTCGGTCATTTGTCTCGGAGAATAGCCGCCTTCTCGAACCGGTGCAAACCCGGCGTTAAACGGGGCTGGCTGAGTTCGCTGCGCCGAAGATTTCGCGCAGGCGCTGCTGGCGATGCTGAAAGATGCGTTCGACATCCCGCCGGACAAACAACCAGTTCATCAACGTGCCACCCGGCGGGCAATAGCGGACATCATCCAAACAAAGGGTGCCACCATCGCGTTCCTCAAAGGTGTGGGTGTGGTGCCACAGTTTGTAGGGACCGTTGAGTTGCACGTCCACGAACTTGTGCGGAGGCCGCCACTCGGTAATTTCCGTGCGCCAGCAGAGGGGAAACCCGTGGACCCGAATCCGGTAATCAATCAGAGTGCCCAGCTGGATCACGACGGGTTTGGGCGTCAACACTTCAAAATTCAGCCACGGCGGCGTGATTGCCTCCAGATTTTGGACGTCCGAGAAAAATTGAAACACTTTGCCGCGGGGATGCGGCAGCCACAGTTCGGTGTGCAGGGTGAATTCTTTCATGCGCGCGGTTAGAGTTTCGTCCGGATGCCACAGGCTCGCAGCGCACACCAGCCGCGCACCGCTTCAAACAGGACAAAGGCTCCCGACAGCGCGAGCCCCAGCCCCAGCCAGAGGGAGACACCGAACCCGAACCAGGCACCGGCGAACAATCCAACCGCGCCGATCCCGCGGACCAGTCGGCCTTGGTTGCTAATATTGGGAGAGAATAGTTTTTTCATCGTTTGGTTTTTTTCGCCGGTTTGCGGAGGTCATCCAGTGCTGCGCACAACTGAGCGAGGTCTTTGATTTGCATCGCGGCGATTTGTTCCAGAGCGTCGCGATAGGCCGGCATCGCCCGCCCGCCGGCCAGCACCGCCACCTCGGCGGGCAGCAATTCGCGCAGCCGCGTCAACTCGCCTTCCAGCCGCGAATCATCCTCGGGGTAGACGATGCTCAAGGCCACGGCGCGGGCGCGGTTTTGGCTTGCGGCTCCGGCAATTTCCGCCGCCGGCAGGCTCGCGCCGAGATAAGTCACCTGCCAGCCCAGATTTGCGGCCGTCGCGCCCACCAGCAGCGCGCCCAGTTCATGCAACTGTCCGTTGGGGGTTGCCACCACGAGCACGGGCGAGTTTTCCGCCGCTGCAAAGGGCTTGGCGGCGTGGCCCAAAAAGATCCGGATCACTGCACTCGCAAAATGTTCGTGGGCCGCCGTGATGGTGCCGTCGCGCCACAACTCGCCAATCGTCTGCGCCAGGGGGGCCACGACGCGTTGCAACAATCCCTGGCCGCCCAGCGCGGTTTCGGCGCGCTTGAGCGATCCCTCCAGTCTGGGCGCATCCAGGGCAGTCACCGCGGCGATGGCCTCATCGAGAAAGGAAGGGGTTGTCAGGGGCTGGCTCCGCAATCGGGCGGTCTGGCGGATGCCGCCGGAGCTTTCGGCCGCGAGCTTGCGCAGCTTCTCGGTGGGCAGCTTCGCGACGTGACCGATGCTGTGGCCCGTTTGGGTGATTTCTCGCAGCAGGCTCAACCGCTCAATTTGAGCTTCCGAATACAACCGCCGGTTCGTGCCCGTTCGCGTCGGCTCGACGGCGCCGTAACGCTTCTCCCAAATTCGAATGACGTGTGCGGTCAAGCCGGTGCGCTGGGCGACGATTTTGATGGCATGATGGGCGTCGGTCATAAATATAAACAAAAAGTAGACATTGATGCCGACAATGGCAAGCGTGTTTTTTGATCAAATTCAATAAACCCATTAAATTAACCGGTATGTATGGGTTTTCTGCCTTCTTTTGGGCCCGGGCTGAGGCATTAAAATAAAATGAGACAAACAGTTGACAATAAATTTATATTAGACATAATATCGACAAGTTGGTTGCCGACAGGGAACCGGCGAAATATGAAAAACAAAAGCGAACTTCAAAAAGCCAGGGCGCGGGCGCAGCGTTGCCAGCCCGTCCACTGCCGGTTTGCGCGACCGGTCAGCTTTCTGGTGTTCCTCGTGGCGCGGCGCCATAAAACCCCCAACCGAACAAGATCATGCTGAAAAAATTTGATTACCCATTTCTCCTCGCTGCGTTGGCCAGTTTTGTTGCGAGTGTTTCTCTCTGGTTTCTCGTGAACCACGACTACGGCGCGTACGTGGGGCTATGGGTACCCAGTATTCTGGCCCTGTGGGTCGGCATCCGGCTGGTGCTATTGTCAGGATCCCTGAGCGGCTGGAAAAAGGATTGATATGACAATTTACATCTTCCCCATCTTCCTGTTCGGGCTGCTCATCACGGGCATTGTTTACCTCGGAATCTCCCAGGCGGCCGAATGGGCGAAAAAGGATGCGCTCCTGAAACGTCAGTCCGAGGACGGCGCCTTCCGACCGGGCGCAGTTGCCGCCTCACCTGCCAGCTCTTCAAACGGTTCGTATCGCCGATGAATCGAGATTTCGACAAATCGTCTGTCCTGATCTTCGGGGCCACTGGCGGCATCGGATCCAGCCTGACGCGCCAGCTTGCCCTGCGGGGTTGCCGGCTGACCTTGGCCGCGCGCGATCCCCAACGCCTCGCCGACCTGGCTGAAGAAGTTCAAGGCGACCATTCGGAAGCGGACGTGACGGATTCCGCCGCCGTGGATGCGTGCGTAGCCGCCGTCATCGAAAAGCACGGACGGTTGGACGGGGTTGTGAACTGCGTCGGCTCCCTCCTGCTCAAGCCGGCCCACGCCACCAGCGACGAAGATTGGGCGAGTGTCCTGGCATTGAACCTTACTTCATCGTTCTACATTCTGCGGGCGACCGCGAGCCGGATGATGCGCAGCGGCGGCGGTTCCATTGTGTTGCTATCCTCCGCTGTGGCCCAGCGCGGCATGGTGAACCACGAGGCCATTGCGGCCGCGAAGGCCGGGATAATCGGTCTGGCGCAGTCCGCCGCCGCCACTTATGCTCGCTACAATATCCGGGTGAACTGCGTCGCCCCAGGGCTCACCCGCACGCCGCTCACCCACTCTCTAACCGCGAACGAAACGATTTTGAAAGCCTCCATTGCCTTGCATCCATTGGGTCGCATCGCCGAACCGGCCGAGGTGGCCAGCGCCATCCGTTGGTTTCTCGAGCCGCAGCAATCCTTCGTGACCGGCCAGATCCTGGCCGTGGACGGCGGACTCAGTTCGGTGCAACCCAGCCTCACCCGTTAAATTTACTAAATGATATGACCAAACAAACCATCATCATCGGCGCCGGTCCCGGCGGACTTGCCTCGGCCATTCTACTGGCCAGTGCGGGCGTCAAAGTCAAAATCATCGAACGCCTGCCGATGACTGGCGGGCGCACGTCGACCGTTGAGGCGGACGGCTTCAAGTTCGACCTCGGCCCGACCTTCTTCCTGTACCCGCGCGTGCTGGAGGAAATTTTCCGCGCCGCCGGAACGACCCTCCGCGACGAAGTGGAGATGATCCGCCTTGACCCGCAGTACCGGATCCAGTTCGGCGCGGGCGGGAAGCTGGATTGCACCTCCGACATCGCAGCGATGGAGCAGCAGATCGCCGCGTTGTGCCCCCAGGACGCGCCCGGCTTCCGGCGCTTCCTCTCTGAGAACCGCACCAAGCTTGCGCGCATGGAACCCTGCCTCGAAACCCCCTTCCTCGGCTGGCAGGACCTGCTTCAGACCCGCATGTTGAAGATGCTCCCGATGCTCCGCCCGCATCAATCCGTGGACACCTACCTCAAGCGTTTCTTCAGCGACGAACGCGTGCGTCTCGCTTTTTGTTTTCAGTCGAAATACCTCGGCATGTCGCCGTTCCGCTGCCCCAGCCTGTTCTCGATTCTCTCGTTCCTCGAATACGAATACGGTGTCTGGCATCCGATCGGTGGATGCGCGGCGGTCACGGCGGCGATGGCTCGGGTTGCCGAACGGCTCGGCGTGGAGATCTGCTTGAACGAACCGGTCGAGGAAATTTTGTTCACCGGGCGGCGCGCCGTCGGCGTCCGCACGGCCACCGGCACGCATCGCGCCGATGCCGTGGTGGTCAATGCGGATTTCGCCCGCGCCATGGAAAAGCTGGTGCCGGATCAGCTCCGCCGCCGCTGGACCGACAAAAAGCTCGCGAAGAAAAAATATTCCTGCTCCACGTTCATGCTGTATCTCGGGGTTGAGGGTGAATTTGACCTGCCGCACCACACCATTCACATCGCCGAGAATTACGAGCAGAACCTCGACGATATCGAGAACAAACACATTCTCAGTCAGGACTCGAGTTTCTATGTGCAGAACGCCTGCGTCACTGATTCCACGCTGGCGCCCAAAGGCCAGAGCGCGCTTTACGTGCTCGCACCCGTCACACATCAGCATCCCAATGTGGATTGGGCCAAGGAAAAAGCTGGCTTCCGCAAACGTCTGCTCCAACAAATTGCCAAGGCGGGCTATGGAAATCTCGAATCCAAGATTCGCTACGAGCGCGTCATCACTCCCGCTGACTGGGACACGCGCTACGAAATTTATCGCGGCGCAACGTTCAACCTCGCGCACACCCTCGACCAGATGCTGCACCTGCGTCCGCACAACCGCTTCGAAGATCTTGACGGCATGTATCTCGTCGGCGGCGGCACCCATCCGGGCAGCGGATTGCCGGTGATTTTCGAGAGCGCACGCATCAGCAGCAAACTTCTCCTCGACGACCTCGGCATCAACTCCGCGCCGCTCGCACCGGCGACGCGCAATGCACCCGGGGTGTCACGCGGCAACGCCATGGCCGAAGCCTTGCAATCGTTCACCCGGCTTCTCAGGCAATGAACAGCCCCGGCGAACCAGTCAGCAGCCGCATTCCCATCGTCTTCAACGATGGGGAAGCCGGCATGACTGCGGTCATCGCCCGCGCGATGTCGGCCGCCCGCATTGCGCAGAAGCGCTGGTCGCGCAGCCCCATGGGGCGCCGTCTGGAATTGGTGCGCGAACTTCGCGAGCTCATCGCCGAACACGCCACCTCCCTCGCTGAAGCTTCGGCTTCCGCCCGCAACCGTCCGGCAGTTGAATCACTCCTGGCGGAAGTTCTTCCGCTCGCCGAGGCGTGCCGATTTTTGGAACGTGAAGCGGAAAAAATATTGCGGCCGCGCCGCTTCGGTCGGCGCGGACTGCCGCTCTGGCTCGCCGGGGTGCGCACTGAAATTCACCGCGAACCCTTCGGCGTCGTGCTGATCATCGGTCCCGGCAACTACCCGTTGCTGCTGCCCGGCACGCAACTTATCCAGGCGCTCGTTGCGGGCAATGCCGTCCTGCTCAAACCCGGCGTGGGCGGCGCGGCGGCAGCCCGCGCGCTCGGCGAGCTGATCGTCCGCGCCGGCTTCGATCCGCAGCTCATCGCGGTGCTTCCGGAAAGCTCTGCCGCCGCGCGCCTGGCCATCGCCGCGCGTCCAGACAAGGTCATTTTCACCGGCTCGGCGGCCACGGGCGAAATGATTCTGGGCCAGCTCGCGGAAGAAATTATTCCGGCCACCATGGAGTTGAGTGGCTGTGACGCCGTCATTATCCGCGAGGACGCCGATCTCGAGCTCGTTGTGAAAGCGCTCACGTTCGGCCTCACTCTCAACCACGGTGCGACCTGCATGGCGCCCAAGCGGGTCTTCGTCTCCGCCGCCAAGGCGACGGAACTGGAAGGTCGCCTCGCGCGCGCGCTTTCGGAAAGTCCCAGGTTCCAAGTAACAAGTTCCGCGTCCGGTTCACAGTTGCTCCTGCTCGTCGAGGAAGCGGCCAGTCTGGGGGCGCACTTGATCGCGGGAGGAATTCGCAATGACCGCACCGCCACCATGCCATTGGTGCTGGGTGGAGTTTCGCCTTCCGCTCAAATACTCCACGCCGACATCTTTGCTTCCATTCTCGCCATTGTCACCGTCGTGGATGACCACGAAGCCGTGCTCCGTGCGAACGATTGCCCTTACGCCCTTGCCGCCAGCATTTTTTCGCGCGACGAATCCGCCGCCCGCGCCCTGGCCACCCGGGTCAATGCCGGCTCGGTCTGCATCAATGATCTCATCGTCCCCACTGCCGATGCGCGGTTGCCGTTCGGCGGACGCGGTCGCAGCGGCTTCGGCAGCACCCGCGGCGCGGAAGGTTTGTTGGAACTGACCACCCCCAAAGTCATCACCGTCAGCCGCGGTAAATTCCGCCCGGCGTTCGAGGAACCGCAGCGCGGCGACGAGCAGATGTTCAGCGCCTACTTGAGGCTGACGCATGGCCGCGGCTGGAAATACCGCTGGCAGGCGCTGGTTTCACTCATTCAATTTGTTTCCCGCAGAAAAAAAACAACATCCCAGGACAAGCTATGAGAAATTCTCGCAACGAACGCATCGGAGTCATCGGCGGCGGACTGGGCGGGCTCGCCGCCGCCTGCACGCTCGCCGCGCGCGGTTACGCCGTCACTCTGTTTGAACGCAACGAATGGCTCGGCGGCAAGGCCGCCCAACTCGAAGGCGCGGGCTTCCGCTTCGACATGGGACCGACCATCGTGACGATTCCCTCCGTGTTGCGCCGGCTCTTCACGGAGGCGGGCCGGCGGATGGAAGATTATCTCACCCTCGTGAACCTCGACCCGCAATGGCGCTGCTTTTTCGAGGACGGCTCCGCGCTCGACCTGGCGCAAAATCCCGAGGCGATGGCGAAACTTCTCGACCAATTTGCACCCGGCAAGAATTCTGGCGCGGGCTACCGCGACTTCATGAAGTTGAGCCACTGCCTGAACGACATTTCCTACCGCTTCTTTTTCGACAAGCCCATCGGCGGATTGCGCGACATGTTCGACTTCAAAACCGCCTTTGATCCCAAGGTCCTGGCCGATGTGCTGGCCATGCGCATGGGCCGCAGCGTGGCGGGCACCGTGCGCAAGTTCAACCCCGACCCGCGCGTTGCGCAGATGATTGACCATTACACTCAGTATGTCGGTTCGTCGCCGTATGGCTCACCCGCCGTGCTGTGCGGCATCGCCCACATGCAAGCCAACGAAGGCGTCTGGTATCCGCTCGGCGGCACGCGCGCGGTGCCGGTGGCGCTGGAGAAACTGGCGCGCGAACTCGGTGTGGAAATCCGCACCCACACCCATGTTGAAAAAATTCTCACAGCGGATGGCAGAGTCACCGGCGTACTGACCGATCTTGGAGAACAAATTCCGCTGAATGCCGTGGTGTCCAACTGCGATTCGGTTCTCACCCATCGCGAGCTGATCAACGGCCCGGTGGCGAAGAAGTTTGAAAAGCGCCGCCACTACGAAGCCGCGTGTTCCGGCGTCGTGCTGTATCTCGGCCTGAACAAACGCTACGACCATCTGGCGCATCACGACTTTGTTTTCAGCCGCGACCCGCACGAGGAGTTTAATTTCATTTACAAGAAGGGTGAACCGGCGCCCGACCCGACGTGTTATCTCGCCGCCACGTCCTGCAGCGAACCGGGCACGGCACCCGCAGGCGGCGAAGCATTGTATGTCCTCGTTCACACTCCGTATTTGCGCCCACATCATGACTGGAAAAAAATGTTCCCAGCCTACCGGAAGACCATCATTGAAAAACTCAAGCGCACTGGCGGCATGAAGGACATCGAATCGCGCATCGTCTTCGAGCGCGCGTTGACTCCGCAGGACATCAAGGATCGCTACCACGTCCTCGATGGCGCGATCTACGGACTGGCGAGCCACGGAAAATTCCTGGGCGCGTTCAAGCCCGGCAATCGTTCGCCCGATCTGCGCGGACTTTATCTCGCCGGCGGTGCGGCGCATCCCGGACCGGGCATGCCGATGGTGCTGATGAGTGGCTGGATTGCGGCGGACGCCTTGGACAAGGATGGCGTAGTGGAGCGCGCTGCCAGCTGCGCGCGGGTCTGCGACCCGCAGCCCGATGAATTGGTGACGGCGTAAATTTTACCCATGAGCACAGAAACTCCGACAGGTCTTGGACTGCGCCAGCCCGCTGGCGCTTTGTCTTCGCGTACAGTCGGAGTCGCTTCATCCGAAAGCGGCAGAGGGCTGGCGCAGTCCGGGACGCTGCCGCGCATTTCCAAACCGTTGCTCCGCTGGTTCACTTGGTATTCCCGTCGCTACATCCGCCGGCACTTTCACTCAATGCGCATCTCGCTGGCTGGATTGCCTCCCGAGACGCAAGGCCGGCCAGTGGTCATTTACGCTAATCATGCCTCTTGGTGGGACGTGCTCGTCTGTCTGGCGCTCAAGGATGAGTTCTTCAAGGAGTACAATCTGTTCGCCCCGATTGATGCCGCCGCGCTGGAGAACTACAAGATGTTCCGCCGCCTCGGCTTCTTCGGCGTGGAGCGGGGCAGCCGTCGCGGCGCGGTGGAATTTCTCCGCAACGCCGAAAACATTTTGAGTTCGCCCAGCCCGCTGCTGTTCATCACGCCACAGAGCCGCTTCGCTGATGTGCGCACCCGGCCGGTTCGCTTCGAGGCCGGGCTTGGTCATCTGGCCGCGCGGGTGGAAGACGCCGTGTTTGTGCCCGTGGTCGGCGAATATGTTTTCTGGGAAGAACGCCTGCCGGAAATCCTGGTGCGCTTTGGTGAGCCCGTGAGGGTCGATCAGCCGCTGGCTTCCCAGTTTGGCAGCGCCGCCTGGACAAATCTTTTCGAGCGAAAACTGGAAGCCGTGCAGGACGCGCTCGCGGCCGAAGTGAAACTCCGCGACCCGGAGAAGTTTCAGACCATGCTTGCCGGCGCGGCAGGGCAGGGGGGCGTCTATGACTGGTGGCGCTCGCTCACGGCGAAGCTGCGCGGGGAAACTTTCCGCAAGGAGCATGGCCGCAAATGAATTTGACCATGCTGGCCATCATCTCTCTGGGGCTCGCCGCTCTGCCAGCGGGTTTGTTCCTGATCAATCTCCTGGTCTATCGCCCGACCGCGCGGAGGCGGTTCACCTCCGGGGAAGCCATCAGCGTTTTGATTCCCGCCCGCAATGAAGAGGCGAATATTCGCGCCACGTTGGAAGCCGTCCTGGCCAATCACGATACCACGTTTGAAATTGTCGTCCTCGATGATCATTCGACCGACCGCACCGCAGCCATCGTCGGTGAATTCACGCAACGTGATGCGCGGGTCCGCCTGGAAACCGCGCCGCCGCTCCCGGCGGGTTGGTGCGGCAAACAGCACGCTTGCCATGCGCTGGCGAAACTCGCCCGCCATCCGTTGCTGGTTTTCATGGACGCCGACGTTCGGCTCGCGCCCGAAGCTTTGACACGCATGGCTCGCTTTATGCAAAGTTCCGGCGTTGATCTCGCCAGCGGCGTGCCCCGCCAGGAACTCGGCACGTTCAGCGAACGGCTGTTGATCCCGCAGATACATTTCATCCTGCTCGGCTTTCTGCCCATGCACTTCATGCGCTGGACAAAGTCGCCGGCCTTTTCCGCCGGTTGCGGCCAGCTTTTCATCACCCGCCGCGCCGCCTATGTGCAGACCGGCGGCCATGCGATGATTCGCCAGACCCTCCACGATGGCGTGAAGCTGCCACGGCTGTTTCGGCGCGCCGGATTTCGCACCGAACTTTTCGACGCCACGGATCTCGCCACCTGCCGGATGTATCAAACGAACGCCGAAACTTGGCGCGGACTTGGCAAGAACGCCACGGAAGGACTGGCGGCGCCCGGCACGATTCTGCCGATGACCCTGCTGCTGCTCGGCGGCCAGGTGATGCCGCTTGTGCTGCTCGCTTTTGCCGCGCGCCTCACGACCCTCGGACTGGTCTGCACCAGCGTGGCCTGCGCACTGGCTTATGCGCCGCGACTGCTGGCGGCGTGGCGTTTTCGTCAAACGCTGGGCAGCGCGCTGTTGCATCCGCTGGGGGTTTCGGCTTTGCTGCTGATTCAATGGTACGCACTGATCCGACAGCTCTCCGGCAAACCGTCCGTCTGGAAAGGCCGCAGTTACAGTTCCGTCGCCGTGGTCGAACCCTTCAAGGCGGCATGAAATTCTTCCTGATCACCTTGCTCGCTGGGTTTGCCCTGACCGCCGCTGCCGCGCCCGCGATCGTCCCCACCAACGCGCCCGCCCGCATCGAGCTCAACGACCAGTTTGAAATGCCGCAGACGCTTTCCTTTCCCACAACAAACATCACGCTGTTGACCATCGCTGATCACAAGGGCTCGGAGCAAATCTCCGGCTGGATCGCGCCGGTGAAGCAGCGGTTCGGCACAAGGCTGGACATTCGCGGCATCGCCGATGTGTCGCCGGTGCCGCGACTCCTGCGCGGAATGATCCGCAAGCAGTTTCAGAAGGCGCAATCCTATCCGGTGATGCTCGACTGGTCCGGTGAGGCGGTGAAGGCCTTCACCTATGTGCCCGACCGGGTCAATGTGCTGGTGATGGACGGGAGTGGTCGCATTTTAACCCGGATCACTGGCGCGGCGAACGAGCGGGTGCTCGACGAATTGTACGCCGTCCTTGATCGCGCTCTGGCCCGCCGCGACAAAAAGCCTTCGACGCCTTGAAAGCCCCGCCGCATTCCGCCCGAAAACTTCGACTCGGCTTGTGCTGCCAGTTCAGCCAAGCGCCAATCAAGTTTCGCACCACGACCGCCACCGCCCTGGCCCGATTATCGCGTCGCGACCAGCTGCTCCGCCTGGCGGAACTGTGCCGTAACAATGCTGATTCCCTGCTGGCCGCGCTGGAATTTTGCGCGGCCCATGGCATCGGCGCGTTTCGGATTCAGAGTCAGATTCTGCCGATCAAGACGCACCCGCAAGTGGGCTATCGCATCGAAGAACTTCCGGCGGCGGAGGGGATTGTGCGGCAGTTCCAGCGCTGCGGCGAATTCGCGCGGGAGAAAAACATTCGCACCAGTTTTCATCCCGATCAGTTTGTGGTGCTGAATTCGCCCGACAACGACGTCGTGACGCGCGCCGTGGCCGATCTCGAATACCAGGCCGAGGTCGCCGAGTGGACGAATGCCGACACGATGAACATCCACGGCGGCGGCGCCTACGGTGACAAACGCGCGGCGCTGGAAACTTTTCGCCGCAACCTTCCCCGGCTTTCGGCGCGTGCCCGCAGCCGGTTGACGCTGGAGAACGACGACAAGACTTTCACACCTTCCGACCTGCTGGGGCTCTGCCGCGCGGAGGGCATCCCGCTGGTCTATGACGCGCATCATCATCGCTGCTGCAAGGATGGATGGAGCCTGGAAGCAGCAACGGCGGCGGCTCTTGAAACCTGGGGTGATCGCGAGCCGTTGTTTCATATTTCCAGTCCGCTCGACGGCTGGCGCGGTCCGCGACCCGAGCGGCACCACGAGTATATTGATCCACGGGATTTCCCGGCGGGCTGGTTGAAGTTGCGGCTCACCGTCGAAGTGGAAGCCAAAGCCAAGGAACTGGCGGTGCAAAAACTCCTCGTCGCCCTGTCCGCCGTCGCCCGTTTCACGCCATGAACCAGAGCTCAACCATTCCGTCGTTTAGCGCCCGTTGCC
>JANPGB010000201.1:0-7830 GCA_031423695.1 Verrucomicrobiota bacterium | reverse complement strand
GAAAGCGAGTCATCCTGGGAGCGCCGACCTTTGACCGCGCCGGTTATGCAGGGAACATTCGACCTTCAACGCCCAACCTTCAACGCCCAACCACGCCGCCGTTCCCGAGTTCGGTGTTGAATGTTGAATGTTGAATGTTCCCATCTGATTTACTCCCGGTTGAAACGGCCACCACAAATTACGGCTGCACAAAACATAACGCCTTGGCTCCCCGGGCCGCCAACGTGAACATCAAAACGCCACGGCTTCCCTGCCGCACCAAATCCACCGCCACGGAAAATCCAAATGCCGACGCTGAATGAAATTCTCCGCAGAACTGTTTGTAAGTTTCATGCAGGAGTGGACGTCCGGCAAGCGCCGACAATTCAGCCGCGACCGCGGCGTACATTGCATCCAGCCTTGGCAGGCCCTTCGCGCCGCTTAAGAACACGTCCACCTGCGTGAGGTCCACCACCTCCGCCAGCCAAGCAGCTTCGCGCCGCGCATCGAACGGGCGGCGATACCGACCCAGCTTCACCGCCGTCACGCGGGCCAGCGACGCGGCCGAGGCTTCCGTTCGCGCAAGACTGGCAATCATCACGCCTTCGCCAGGAATCGTCTGCTCGTTCCAGAGGCCCCAGCGCTGGCCGATGCTCAACGGATATTTGTTCAACTCGTCCACCGCGCCGGCCAGCGCGATATCCGCCTCGCCCGTCGCGAGCTGGTTCATCGCCTGCCACAGCGCGCACTCGAAAGAAATTTCACCGGCGGTCGGCGCGGAATTCAATCCGCGCGCGCCCTGGTCAATCGCGATCTGTCCCGCCACGGCGTTGTGAACGGAGCCGGGAAACCGCGCCGGCATCGGCTCGCGCTCGTCCTTGGCGATCAGGTTCTCGATGAACACCGCGCCTTCCTCAAGGCAGCCAAAGCCGGTGCCGAGCGTGATGGCCACCCGTTGCGACGGATCCGGCGCATGACTGCGGCGCGCGGCGAGCAGGGACATCTGCGCCATGCGATTCAGCCGGCGGCGCTGGTTCGGACTGAGCGACGCCGCGTCCGCCAGCGGACCGCATTCGCGCACCGCGATTTTTCCCGGCGGCAACGGCGCGGGAATTTCGCGCACGCTCGTGGTGCTCGGACTGATGACGCCCAGTCCCGTGACCGACACCGGGCCGGGCTGCGACGCACGGGTCTGCGGCACAGTTTCCGGCGTGGAAAAAATCAGCGCGGCATTGTTGCCGCCAAAGCCGAAGGAGTTGCTCATCACCTGGGTCAACTTCGCCGCCTGCAATTCTTTCACCGGTTCAAGGCCGATGGCCGGATCGGACGAGCTGAAGCCGGGGTTGGGCGGCAACTGCTGGTGGCGCAAGGCCTCGATGCAGACCACCGCCTCAATCGCGCCGCTCGCCGCCAGTGCATGGCCGAAAAATCTTTTGGTGCTCGAGAACGGCGGAATGCGGTCGCCGAACAATGCTTTCAGCGCCTTCGCTTCCGCCAGATCGTTCTCGCGCGTGCCGGTGCCGTGGGCGTTGACGTAATCAATCGCCGCAGCGTCGAGGCCCGCCCGGCGCAGCGCCGACTGCATGGCCGCCAGCGCACCCGCGCCGTCGGGATGCGGCGCGATGGCGTGATGGGCGTCGCAGCTCGCGCCCCAGCCGGTGAGCCGCGCGATAATTTTTGCCCCGCGCGCCCGCGCAGTTTCCTCCGCCTCCAGCACCAGCACCGCCGCGCCTTCACCCAGGCTCATGCCGCCGCGCGCGGCGTCGAACGGACGGCACCCCGCCCCGTCCACCAGCAGCAGGGAATGAAAACCGCCCCACGTCATGCGCGACAGCGAGTCCGCCCCGCCCGCCAGCATCACGTCGGCCTCGCCGGACTGGATCAGTTCCGCCGCCATGGCAATCGCAAGGGCGCCGGACGAGCAAGCCGTGGCCACGGCCAGGCTCGGGCCGAGCAAACCATATTCATCGGCAATCAAATCCACGGAGGAGACGCATTCGTGATGGCGCGTCGGACGCGGGCGCATTTTTCCGTGCTTGATCAGTTTGATGAGAAATTGCTCGCTGTCATACGAGCCGCCAACGGAACCGCCCAGCAGCACGCCGGCGCGGGTGGCGCAGGGTTGAAAATTGATTTTGGCATCCGCCACCGCTTCCCGGGCGGCGAGCCAGGCCAGCTGATCGGTGCGCGAGTTTCGTGCGGACGCGCCGAGGTCGGAAAGGTCGTGCTGGATTTCGCCGACGGGAATCTGACCGTAGCGCGGGGATTGAAAGAGGGTGAGGGGCTTGAGGCCGCTGGTGTTGCTGGTAATGGCGCGCCAGACTTCGCCCACACCCATCCCGGCGGCGGTGACAGTGCCGAGGCCGGTGACAACTGGAAAACGCAGGGACACTAGGCGGGACGTTTGGCTTCCACAAATTCCGCCAGGGTGCGCGCCGAGCGGAACGCCGGGCGGCCCTCCTCCATGTCCTTGATGACGATGCCGTAGTTTTTTTCCAGCATCACCACCAGTTCCAGCGCGTCAATGGAATCCAGCTCCAGGCCGCCGGGGCCGAACAGGGGCGCCTCGTCGTCAATCTGTTCCGGCGTGATGTCCTGCAGGTTCAGGGATTCAATGATTTTCGCTTTCAGATCGTTCGTTGACACGCGCATGGTTGAATTAATTTGCCAAATTCAGGGCGCAAAATTAACACACACCGATGCCATGTCACGGTCATTTTCCCCCTGCGCCTGTCGGCGTGGCGCCCGGCCGCCGCTTGCTTTGCCCGGCACGCCGGCCTATGCTCGCGCCAGCGTGAAACAGCCGACCATCAACCTGGAGGAAAAGATAGACCGCGTGGTCGGGCGGCGGACAAAAACGCCCGACGGACTTTCCACGGCCTCAAGCAACAAATCCCGGTCGGTCGCGTGGCAAAAAGCGATGGGGGGGGCTTCGTATTCCGCGGGGAGCGTACCGGTTCCAAACCCATGAAGAGGCGGATCAATGGCTATGGCGGATGATCACCCGTCCCACGAACTAGAATCGCGCGAGCCGACGGTGGAGGACTTGCGAAACCTTTGCCGCGAGTAAAACCTTCGCGGCGCGAAGTATGTCGTGATCGGAGGCTTCGCCATCCGGGCCGCCAACCACCTCCGCCGGACCATGGATGTGGAATTGATGGTCGCCGCCGATGCCGAGAATGAGGCCAAAGCTTACAGCGCGCTTTCAACCCTGCCCGACAACGCGGTGCGGGAACTCCAGCCTGGTGAACTTCAAAAATACAACGTCATCCGCGTGGCCGATGAAATCCTCGTGGATCTGCTGCGCTCGGCGGGGGGCATTGAGTACGCCGAAGCCGCGAAGGATGTGGTCGTGCGTGAAGTGGACGGGGTGCCGATTCCGTTCGCCTCGCCGCGCCTGCGCTGGCGCTTGAAGGTCGGGACGCATCGCGAAAAGGACGCGCTGGATTTGCTGTTCCTCCGCCAGTGGTTCGCCGAGCGCGGCGAGGAACCGCCGACCGTTTGAGCCGCCCCGGCCCCGTGCTGGAGGGCCCGGAGGCAGGTCACTCCAGCCCGCAATGCTGGCGCGCGCGTTTCAACACTTCCCGCGCTTGCGTCCGCGCCTTCGCCGCGCCGTCGGCCAGCACTTGCTGCACGTAATGCGGGGTCGCCGCCAGCTCCGCGCGTCTGGCCCGCGCTTCGGCGAAGTAGTTCCAGTAGTGTTCGAACAGCGCCTTCTTCAAATCGCCATAGCCAAAGCCGCCCGCCCGCAAACGCTCCTCCAGACTCTGCGCCTCCGCCGCGGGCGCGAGGAGCTTCAGGATCTGGATGGCGAAGTTTTCGCCGGCGTCGGGTTTGGGCTCCGCAGGGGTGCGGCTGTCCATCTTGATGCCCATGACTTTCTTGCGGAGGGTTTTTTCATCGCCGAAAATCTCCAGCGTGTTGCCGTAGCTCTTGCTCATCTTCTCGCCGTCGAGGCCGGGCACCTTGGCCACGTCGCCCCGGATCTGCGGCTCGGGAATGAGAAAGGTCTGGCCGTATTGCTCGTTGAACTTGACCGCGATGTCGCGCGTGACTTCGACGTGCTGTTTTTGATCCTGGCCGACGGGGACGACGTTGGAATCGTAAATCAAGATGTCCGCCGCCATCAGCACCGGATACGCGAACAGCCCGTGGCTTGGGGCGATGCCTTTGGTGGTTTTGTCCTTGAAGCTGTGGCAGCGTTCCAGCAACCCCATCGGCGTGACTGTGGAAAGCAGCCAGGACAGCTCGCAGACTTCCGGCACATCGGACTGGCGGAAGAACACGGACTTCTTCGGGTCCAGACCGCACGCGAGAAAATCCAGCGCCACGTCGAGGGTGTTTTGGCGGCGCTGCCCGGCGTCGAACAGCGAGGTCATCGAGTGATAGTCCGCGATGAAGTAGAACGCCTCGCCCTTTTCCTGAAGTTCGATGGCCGGGAGCATCATCCCGAAGTAGTTGCCGAGATGCAACGCGCCCGAGGGCTGGATGCCTGATAAAATTCGCATGGGGAAAAAGTATCAGTGAATGAGGAAAACAGGAAAGCAGGAAACAGCGGATCGGGCGCTTTCGCCGCGCCCCCGCAGCGCACGCTCAATCCAGCAGTCTTGGATTTCGCAGATCACCTTCGTTTTGCCCACGCCGCGCCTGAGACAGCCGGAAATGCCTGGATTCCGGCCCCGAATAGGCTTGTCTGAGGCTCGTTGACTTTGATCATACCTTCGCTATTTTATTGGCATCCTTTGTATTGCCGCGTATCGGATTTATTCAAGCGTATGCACACAAGGTTTCTATTCTCGATGTTGGCCGCTGGATTTGCCTGCTTTGGCAACGTATCAGCGTCTGCCGATCTTGTCCCAAATCGTGACTTGCCGAAAGTTGCTCCACCGCAACCCGGACTGAATTTCAATACCAGCCCGACAACCCAGGAGATTTCCCGTGCGCGGGTGTTCGAGGAGCCGCTGGTTCCAGTCGGAGGCGAGCCGAATGCCGCCGAGAATGCCGCGCTGGCCACCGCGTTGCTTGGCTACGCGAAACGCAGCGGGCCGGATGATTTCGCCAGCCTCACGGGCTTCTTGAGGCAGCATCCGAAGTCGCCGTGGCGCGCGGCGCTGCTCACGGACTTGGGTTTGGAATACTACAACACCGCCCATTACTCGCTCGCGCTGGAGGCGTGGCAGGAGGCGTGGGCGCTGGGGCAAAAGTCGACGAATTCCAAGGGCAAATTCCTCGCGGATCGCGCCGTGTGTGAACTGGCTGGCTTGTATTCGCGGGGCTGGGGCGGATGACGGAATTGGAGGCGCTTCTAAAATCCGTTGAGAAGCGGGTGTTCCTTGGCGGCGCCAGCGAGCGAATCAACATCGCGCGGGAGGCGCTTTCGATGATGCAACACCAGCCGGGAATTTCGTTCCGTTGCGGGCCGCTGGCATTGCAGAGCATTCTCCGGTCAGATCAGAGACTCCTCACGTCGTCTCCTACGAACGCGATGATGGAGATTTTCAATTCGGCCTCGACGCAGAAAGGTTTCTCGCTGTCGCAAGTGGCTGAACTCTCGAAGAAGGTGGGGCTGAATTATCAGATGGCGTTTCGCGGACCCCTCACCCGGCCTTCGGCCACCCTCTCCCCATCCGATGGGGAGAGAGATGGGGTGAGGGGCGACTTCATCATTCCCTCCGTCGTGCATTGGAAGGTCGGCCACTACGCGGCGATTGTCCGGCAGGTGGGCGACCTTTTTCTGGTGGAGGATTCGACTTTCGTCAACACCGTCTGGGCGACTCGGGCAGCCTTGGAAGCCGAGACCAGCGGCTATTTTCTCATCCCGCCGGGCGACCTTCCGCGCGGCTGGCGCACCGTTGAGGCAAAGGAAGGCGGGGACATTTGGGGCAAGGGCACAACGGGCGGCAACGACGCCGACATATACACACCGAACGATCTGCAGACCGGACAATGCAATCCGGGAATGGGCATGCCCGTTTCGAGCGTCCATCTCATGCTCGTCAATTTGAATATCACGGACACGCCGGTGGGCCATACGCCGCCAGTCGGCCCGCCGGTTCACTTCACGGTGCGCTACAACAACCGGGATTACCTTCAGCCGGCGACCGAGGCCACCTTGGGCCCAAATTGGACGCACGACTGGTTATCGTACATCAAGGACAATCCCCAGAGTCCCTTGGCGGATGTGAAGTGCATCGTTGGCGGCGGAGGCGCGCGCACCTTCACCCAATTCGACACCAACAGCCAGACCTTTGCCCCGAACCAGTACGATCAGACGGTGCTCAAGCGCACGGGCACAAATAGTTACGAACTGACCTGGCCCGACGGCTCCAGGATGCTGTTCGGGCAACCGGACGGCACGATTGGCACCTCCCGCCGGGTCTATCTCACCGAGGTCGTGGACTCGTCGAATAACGGCGTCTCACTCCAATGGCAAAGCGAGGTTTTCGTGAACGGCACCTTTTTCAAACTGTCACGCATCATTGATGCGCTCGGCCAGGTGACGACGTTTAAATACCAAACTCCTTTCCATCCCTTCTTGCTCACCGAGGTAGAAGACCCCTTTGGACGGATTGCAACTTTCGATTACGTGGAAACGGTAGTCGAGGTTTCCGATGGAGGCATTACCAATTATTTGCAACTTCATCTCCTGACGCAAATCAGAGATATGCTCGGCTTGGTTTCGACTTTTCAATATCAGCGGGTTACCAACAACGGGAACACAGTCTTCACGGACCAAATTGTAGGTATGACCACCCCCTATGGCGTCACCACCTTCACTGCTGGACAGGTGCTCGCCGATGCGAACAGCCGGTTTGTTGAAACGCGGTATCCGGACGGCAGCCGGGACCGCGTGAAATACAATCAGAGCTCGAGTCTGATCCCGAGTTCTGAACCAGTCGCATCCGTTCCGGCGGGAATGTCTGTTAACAACTTTTTTCTTCACGGTCGAAACACCTATTACTGGAGCCGAACAGCCTGTGCGAGCAGCTACGGGGATTACACCAAGGCGAAAATCTACCATTGGCTGCATGCGTCGGGCAGCGTCTCTTCGGGCATCCTCGAAAGCACCAAAGAGGCGCTGGAGGGCCGCGTCTGGTATAACTATGCTGGCCAGGGCTTCTCACCGGGAAATGTCGGCACCAGCAGCCGCCCCACTCACGTCGGCCGGGTGCTCGAGGACCGGCAGACGCAGCTTTACACCAACGCCTACAATGGTTTTGGGCAGTTGACCAAATCGGTTGATCCCGTCGGGCGCACGTTCAGCATGCTCTATGCGAGCAACGGCCTTGATCTCCTGGAAGCGCGCCAGACACGGGCTGGGAACAATGAGTTGCTCGCTCGCATGACGTACAACGGGCAACATCGCCCGCTCACCGTGGTGGACGCCGCCGGCCAGACCAACACCTTCTCCTACAACGCGCGAGGTCAGTTGCTCACTCAGACCAATCCCAAAGGCGAGACGATCGCCAACACCTACGACACCAACGGCTATCTCGTCGCCGTGGACGGGCCGCTGCCAGGAACGAGCGATACGGTGACGGCCACCTACGATTTCTATGGCCGGGTCCGGACGATGACCGGCTTGAGCGGCTATACGCTCACCTTCGATTACGACGTCATGAATCGGATGACCAACATCACGCACCCCGACGGCACGTTCGAGCGGTTCACCTACGACCGCTTGGACCTGATCACGGCGCGGGATCGCGCGGGCCGTCAGACGTTCTTCGAGTACGACAACATGCGGCAAATGAAGAAGCAAACGGACCCCTTGGGCAGAGTCTCGCACATGGAATGGTGCCGGTGCGGGCAAATCAAAAGCCTGACCGATCCGATGGGCCGCACCACGTC
>JANPGB010000200.1:0-4863 GCA_031423695.1 Verrucomicrobiota bacterium | reverse complement strand
GGCGCACATTCTCCCGCACTGGAGCTGGCCGGACCGCACCAGCCAGGTCACGCCCGTTCATGTCTACACTTCCGGCGATGAAGCGGAACTTTTCCTCAACGGCAAATCGCTCGGCAAAAAGAAAAAAGGCCCGCTCGAATACCGCCTGCGCTGGGACGGCGTGGTTTATCAGCCGGGCGAACTCAAAGTCGTCGCCTACAAGAATGGCAAACGCTGGGCCACCGACGTGATGAAAACCACCGGCCCGACGGCGAAACTCAAACTGCAAGCCGACCGGACCACCATCCAGGCGGACGGAAAAGATTTGTCCTACCTCACGCTTTCCGTGACGGACAAAAAGGGTTTGATGGTTCCGCGCTCGAAAAATAAAATCCATTTCGACATCGAAGGCCCCGGCGAGATCGTGGCCACCGACAACGGCGACGCGACCGACCTGACCATCTTCCAGACCAGCGAGCGCAAAGCTTACAATGGCCTCTGCCTCGTCATCGTCCGTGGGAAATCCGGCGTGCCCGGAGTCATCGAGGTCACCGCGCAATCCGATGGTTTGAAACCCGCCAGCGTGCTCATCAAGTCGCGGTGATGTGCGGGTAGAATACACCCTGCGTACCATCAGAGCCCATCCGGCGAATCCAGAAACAGCTCCGCTGACTGCCGGCTGGCCCCAATTCCGGCACCGGTTTGTGCAAGTCTTGACAAAAGAAAAAAGTACCCTCTAGTTAGGTGGCTGACTTACATGTCGGATTAGGGGTGTTGCAATCAGTTGCAGATTCGGGGTAGTTCACAGCGTTTGTATTGTGAATCATCAAGCCGTTTTAAGGTTGGTTGGCTGCTGGCTGGCGCTACTGGTTTGTGTGCTGATGGGTGTGTGCGCCCACGCCAACCCGGGCACCGCGCTGCGCTTCAACGGCACGAACTCCTTCGTCAGCATCCCGCACAACTCAACCCTCAACGCCTTTCCGCTCACCCTCACCGCCTGGGTCCGGACGCTGCGCACCAGCGCCCAGGTGGACGGCATCGTCGGCAAGTACTTCGACGGCTCGGGCAATGGTTACTCCATCAACCTCCGCAATGGACGCATGTACGCCTGGTATTTGCGCAACGGCGGCGCCAGCGGCGTGGTGGTGAATCCGTTTGGTTTGGATGGGGGCGTAATCGCTGACGGGCAGTGGCATCATATCGCTTTCGTGGTGGGCACCGCCACTGGCTACCTTTATGTGGACGGCAGTCTGCGGAACTCGGTCGCCTGGACCGGCACTCCCGGCCCGCCCAATGGCACCGAACCGCTCCAGATCGGCCGTTACTTCAATTATGGGAATGCTTTTCAAGGGGATATTGACGAAGTCGCGCTTTGGAATCGCGGCCTGAGTGCGAGCGAGTTGAATTATTTGAAGCATCGTCGGTTGGGCGGCACTGAGGATGGCCTGCTGGGGTATTGGCGCTTCGACGAAGGCAGCGGCACGGCGGCAAATAATTCGGCGACGAACGCCTTTCATGGTTCACTCTCCAACTCGCCCGCGTGGTTGACGTCTCACGCACCCATCGAATTGGAACCGGTCGCCGGCAGCGGTTTGAAACTCGATGGCGTGAACGGTTTTGTCACGGTGTCACACAACGCCGACTTGAATGCCTATCCGTTCACGGTCTCAACGTGGTTTCGCACGACCAATGGCGCCAACGTCGTTCAGGGACTGGTCACCAAATCCGTGGACACGGGCAATGCCTGGAGTCTGATCGTGCAGAGCGGGCGCCTGCGCGGTTTCTACTATCGGTCATTCAGCAATTACGCGATCGACTCGCAGCCGGCGGCTTCGGTGGCGGATGGGGCCTGGCATCACGCCGCGCTGACGGTGGATGCTTCGGGCGGGAAACTTTATCTGGACGGCGTCCTCGCCGGTTCCAGCGCCTGGGTCGGTGCCGCCGGCCCCATGACCCTCACGGATCCACTGCAAATCGGCAGATACTACAATTACTCGACGCCGTTGGCAGGCGCAATTGATGAGGTCACGGTCTGGAACCGCGCGCTCACGGCCGGGGAGATTGGATCCATGAAAAATCTCCCGCTCGCCGGCAATGAAATCGGGCTCGTGGCCTACTGGCGGTTTGACGAAGCGGCGGGAATCACCGCCAGCGATGCCACCGGGCTGGGTCACACGGGGACACTGACTAATGGCGCGGCGTGGGCTGGTTCCACCGCATATCTCGGCGACCGCAGCGTGCATCTGGTCGCCTCGCCCGACGTTCCTTTCAACCAAATATTGTTCGCGCTGAACGGCGGATACCTCGTGAGCAGCTTTGGTTTAAAGGCCAACGCGACCCTCTGGCGGTTTTATGATTTCGGCAACATTCCGTCCAACTCCGCCGTCGCGTTTAAGTTCGACGCCGGCCTCCGCGTGGCCAGTTCCGGCCCAGCACTCGCGGTCACGGGCAACACTTATTCAAACAGCTACAACTTCGGCGCGTACAACGCTTCGACGGCGATTCCTTCCGGCGCGGCGGCGGGCGTCGCGACCATCAACCAATCGATGAATGTAGCACCCGCGCCCGGCGTGCAGTTGGATTCGGTCAACAATTTGCATCAAATGACCGCCGCGCTGTCGCACAACGAAAACGGAGCCGCGTTCAGTGCGGACGGCACGGAAGCCACCGACCCGGTGCGATTGCTGCATTTCAACGGCCACGTCCTGTTCGGGAACGTCGACATCGTCGTGAGCAACCTGGTCAACACGCCGGTGCCGGGCGCGGTCGTCGGGTCGTCCTACATTCAATCGCAACTGCAAATCGGGGCCAATGGCGCTTACTTCGCTGCCGCTCCCGGCGTGCGCTTCGGCGGCGGCGCGGCGTTCACGGTGAACCTTGGCGTGGACGGCACCGCCACCAACGTCAACGGCAGCTTCAGCTTCGCGGGTGTCAGCCAGTTTTTTGAAACGGCCGGCATCCGCTATCGCATGCCCGGGCTTTCGCTCAACAGCGCCGGACTGGTCGCGACTAATTTCGAGGCGTGGTTTCCCACCGGTTTTGGCATGACCCCCACGACGAACAGCCGCACCATGCTTCCGTACGTCACGATGACCAACGTGGTGATCGGGCCGAATCTGCTGCCCATTGTTTCGAACATGACGTTCACTGCCGCCGCGTACAAAACCAACCGGCTTTACTTCGCGGAGGAAAGCAAACCGCTCTTGTTCGGGGCGCCGCAGATTGAGTGGCACATTGCGCAGGGGGAATTTTTGATCACCTCGGCGCAAACCCTGGAATTTGTGCGTCAATCCGAGGATGCTGATCTCTCCGCGCTGCGGGGCAGTCTGGTGAATCCGCTGGCGGGCGACCGCGTTTCCAATGACGGCTACTATCGCAACGTGATCGCGACCAACGGCGTTCCGATCTACGTTCGCCCGGACACGAACGGCGCGTCGCTGCTGACCATGCAGGCAATATTGCAGGAGGAAGAATATCGCCCGCACTTCCCGTACATGCGGCGCGACGTTGGCGGACATATTCCCGTCGTGGGGGGTACGCTGATCATCAGCAACGATTTGATTCACGCCGCCAGTCATCTGCTGCTGGCGGGACCGGTGCCGGTGCCATATGCGCGCGATTGCTCGGCTGAGGCCGGCTGCACAACATTCGCAACCACCGGTCCGCAGGTGTTGAGCTTTACCGCGCCGCCGGGGGAACTGGGATTGGGCCAGTTGGATTTCACGGAGGACGGCGGCCTGCTCGCTTACGGAACCATTCCGGCCGCCAACCTGACCTGGGGTTTCATTGGCGGGAGCGACTACGCGCAGCGCACCAGCGATGTGTCGGGTGGCGCGTACCAGGTCTCCGGGAATTTCTTCTCCGGCAAATTTTTGACCGCGGCGGATCTGAGCGGCGATCAGAGCTATCAGCTTCCTGCGCGCCTCGTGCTGACGGGACATGGCAGCAGCAACGACGTCGCTTACGTCGAACGTCCCGACCAGGCGAACTACAACGACGGCTTCGCGAATTATGCCGGGCTGAATTTCCGCTCGCCGGTGCAGGGGCGCAGCATGATCGCCGGCACGAGCACCGGCTTCTATCCGCTTACGACACGGTCCAAATACTATGTGCGCTATGGCGGCGTGAGCGGTATCCACGAAGCCGCGAGCTTTCCGGCGAACCTGAATCTTTACGGCTATCCGTTCACTTTCGCCGGCTACCGGCTTTCCTATCTCGACAGCGTGAATGAGCAATCTCGCACCGACGGAACCGTGGCGCTGGTGGGTCCCGCGAACTTCACCGTTGAGTTCGAGCGGATGAAATTTCTCTGCCGCGGCAATCTCGACTCCGCGCAACTGCCCGCGACCATCGGGACCAAGCGCATGGTTTATTGGAACACCGACATCAAGCCGCTGAGCCTCCAGTTCAAACCTCCGCTCGCTGACAAGTGCAGCCTTTCTAACCGCTTCCTCGTGCTGGGGGTGGAAACCAAGCTCCCGTTCATCCCCGACGCCTTTCACGCTGCTCTGGGCTTCAAGCCCAATGGCAACTTGGTCACGCTGGCCACCGCCGTCGAAGGCGTGGACTCGCGCTTCGCCGTTCCCGCGAATTTGAAATTACAGGGGCCGGGCACAAGCTTTTATCCGTTGACCACAGCAGGCGACGGCTACTTCAACAACTGGGAAACGCCGGGTCGCCCCAATGCGGGCTTCTTCAGCGTCGTCGGCCGCATCCGCGTGCCCTTCTTCCGCGACCCGAAAATCCAGCTTCACGTCACACCCACAGGCACCAACACGGCCCAATTGAATTTGATGGGCGGCTGGCCCGCCGAGGAAGGGCAGGGTGCGAACCGGGGTTGGAACAACGGCGCGCAGAATTATTTCAACACCTCCAAGTTTGATG
>JANPGB010000199.1:0-2745 GCA_031423695.1 Verrucomicrobiota bacterium | reverse complement strand
GGTACTTATCAACGACATGGTTTTCGGGGTCTTGGTGGCCGCGCGCGGAGACGGCGCGTAGGCGGTGCCCTTCGCCGAAGTGGCGGGCAATCTCAAGACGGTGCCGCTGAATCATTCCTGGATCGAAACCGCCCGGCGGGTGGGGACGAATTTGGGGAGTTGAAAATTCCAAAATTCAAGTTCCAAAAATTCAATGCGCGGCGTGGGATTTGGGGTTTGGAACTTGGAATTTGAAGCTTCGTTGCTCTAAAACCCTCTCGACACCCGCCAACTCCGCTCCCATCCTTTCCCCATGTCTGACGCTGTTGCGCCAACGCCGCCGCCTATTTCCAAGCTGAAAGTATTTGTCCGCCGCCTGACCAGCACCCTCGTGCTGTGGACGGTGGTGATTGCGGCCATGTTTTCCACCAACAAACTGGTGTCGGATTATTTCTTCCTCGCCGCCATGGTGTTTCTGGCCGCAACCGGGCTGGTTGAATTTTACGGGCTGGTGGACAAGCGCGGACTGGTTTGCTTCAAGGGTTGGGGAATTCTTGGCGGCGTGCTGCTGATGGTCGGCACCTTCCTTCAGGTGACCGGGCACGTCGGCACCCAGGGATCGCCCGCGCGAGTGAACGATTTTGAAACGGGCTTTCTGATTCTGTTCGTGCTGGGCCTGTGCCTGCGCCAGTTTTTCTCCCGGAGCAACACGGCCGGCATCCTCGCCATTTCCACAACGCTCTTCGGCCTGATGTACGTGCCGTGGCTGTTGAACTTCATCCAGAAGATCAATTTTTTTCCGGGGATCAACGACAACGGAAAGTATTACGTGCTGTATTTCATTCTAGTGACCAAGTTCAGCGATTCCGGTGCCTATGCGGTCGGCTCGCTCATCGGCCGGCACAAGATGATTCCGCGCATCAGCCCGGCGAAAACGTGGGAGGGTTTCGGCGGGGCGATTGTGGTGGCAACGGGCGCGAGCCTCGTCTTCACGCATTTTCTGGGCGACAAAATGCCGGGCATGAAACCGTTGCACGCCGTCGTGCTTGGGGTGGTGCTGAGCTGCACGGCGGTGGTCGGTGATTTGATCGAATCTCTCTTCAAACGCGAAGCCGGGGTGAAGGACTCTGGCAATTTGTTTCCCGGCATCGGCGGCATCCTTGACCTGCTCGATAGTCTCTTGTTCAACGCGCCCATCATGTATCTCTACCTGCGGCATGTGCTGACGCATCCTTGAATTTGCGATTTTCGATATGCGATTTACGCACCTTGGAAATTTAACCACCCATGCTTTATGACGCGCGAAGAGATGAAGTTACGGACCAAGACTTACGCCAACCGCATCGTAAAACTCTGCTCCGCCCTTCCTGGTAACTGGGTCGCACAAACATTGGGCAAACAACTCTTGCGCAGTGGAACCTCTGTCGGCGCCAACTACCGGGCTGTTTGCCGCGCGAAATCAAGTGCTGATTTCATCAACAAACTCCGCATCATTGAAGAAGAGTGTGACGAATCGCTATTTTGGATGGAACTTTTGGCGGACAATAATCTCGTCAAACCCGCACGCCTGGAAAGTTTAATGTCCGAAGCCGATGAGCTTCTCTCGATCATTGTCGCATCTGCAAAAACTGCACGCTCGTCGAGCCGCTCGTAAATCGTATATCGTAAATCGCAAATGAAGAACGTCGTCCTACTTGGCAGCACCGGCAGCATCGGCACCAGCACCGTCAAGGTCGCGGAGGATTTGCCCGCGCATATCCGTCTGATCGGCCTGGCCGCCGGTGGCAATGTGAATTTGCTCCTCGAACAAACCCGCAAGCACAAGCCCGCCGTCGTGTCCATCAATGACCCCACCAAGGCAAAAGAACTTCAGAACATGCTCGGCAGTGCCACGCAAGTTCTCTGCGGCAACGACGGCCTGCTCAAACTCGCCACGCTGCCCGAGGCGGACATCATCCTGATCGCCATCGTCGGCACCGCCGGATTGCAACCCGCGCTGGCGGCGATCCGCGCGGGAAAGGACATCGCCGTCGCGTCGAAGGAAATTCTCGTCATGGCCGGCGAGATTGTGATGCGCGAGGCGCGCAAACATGGCGTGAAGGTGCTCGCCGTGGACAGTGAACATTCCGCCATCTTCCAATGTCTCGACGGCAAGCCGCCCGCGTCCGTCCGCAAACTCTGGCTCACCGCGAGCGGCGGGCCGTTCCGCAGCAAGACCGACTGGCCCAAGGAAAAGTTCGGCGAGATCACCGTCGAACGCGCGCTGAAACATCCGTCGTGGGTCATGGGCCGCAAGATCACGATTGATTCCGCCACGCTGTTCAACAAGGGTTTCGAAATGATCGAGGCACGCTGGTTGTTCGACATCGAGATGGGGCGCGTCAGTGTGGTGGTGCATCCGCAAAGCATCGTGCATTCGATGGTGGAATTCGTGGACGGCTCGCTCATCGCGCAGTTGTCCACGCCGGACATGTGCCTGCCGATTCAATACGCGCTCACCTATCCCGCCCGCGCCGCGAGCGATCGGGTGCAGACGAATTTCCCAAAACTCGCCACGCTCACGTTTGAGGAACCGGACACAGATCGTTTCCCGGCAATTGATCTCGCGCGCCGCGCCGGGGACACCTGCGGCACAATGCCCGCCGTGTTCAACGCCGCGAACGAAGTGGCCGTGGATGCGTTCGTAAACCGAAAAATAAATTTCCCGCAAATCACCGCCACCGTCCGCCGCGTGATGGACGCGCATGAAGTTGTGGAGCATCCGAC
>JANPGB010000198.1:0-21354 GCA_031423695.1 Verrucomicrobiota bacterium | reverse complement strand
ACAATTTCCCGGCCGGCCTGTCGTTGCGCGGCCATCTGCGCCACGAGCTGTTCCATCTGGGCGAGGTCGGGCTGCTTGCGGCTGTCCGTGAGGACGCCGGTGCCGAGCTTGACCACAATCCGTGTGGCGGTTTTGAGCGATTCGCGCTGCATTCCGGCAAGGTTAGGAGGCGGAAACGCAAAAGGCAAAACTTGTGTTTAAGGCCACGCCGCGCTTGCTTTCCCCGCCGCCCACCGTCATGCTCACGATGAAAATTCAACCCCGAATACCTCGGGGCCTTTTGACAAGATGAGCACATTACCGGAAAACGAACTGGATTTGGACAAGCTGTTTCTGCCCGCCTGGGCGCAAGGCACGGCTTCGACCAAACAATACGCCAACTTTGAAGCCCGCGAGGAACGGCCCGAACGTCGGGGTGATTACGCCGGGCCGGGCGGCGGACGTCCGCAACCGCGCCGCGATCAAAACCGCCCCGCCGGCGGCGGACGCCCCGGGGGTGCCGGCCGTCCCGGTTTCGGCGGCCCCAGTGCGGGCGGCCCGCGCCGCGATGGCGACCGCAGCCGCTCCGGCGCCCAAGGTGGCCGCCCCTCATCCGGGCCGCCCCGTTTCGACCCGCGCGACTCGCGCCCCGCGCGGCCGCCCGCCCCGGCGCAACCGCCGGAACTCAACACCAGCTTTACGCCCGAAGAAAAGGGCGTCGAATCCCTCGCCCGCCAGATCAAGATGAGCGGCCGCGCCTATCCGCTGTTCGACATCGCGCGTTTGATTTTGGAAAAGCCCGAGCGGCATTCGATCACGTTCAGCGTGAAGAAAAAAGCCGACGGACAAATTGCCCAACCGCTGTTCCTCTGCGCGCTCGACGACTCACTCTGGCTGTCCGAAGCCGAGGCTGTGGAGCACGTGATGCGAAAACATTTTGGCACCTTCTATCAAGCCGAACGCACCGCCACCGAACCGCCCAAGGGCACCTACACGTTCGTCGCGCAATGCGGCCTGAGCGGCGCGATCCTCGGCCCGCCGAACCATCACGACTACCAGAACCAGTTGCACAAGCTCCACACCCAGCGGTTCTCCCGGATGCCCTTCGACGCGTTCAAGGCGAGCGTCAAGATCGTCCGCGACGAGGAAGTCGTGAAGAAATGGATCGAGGATCAGAGTTTCAAGACGGAATTCATCTGCCTCAACGTGCCGGAACCGCTGCGCCTAGGCAGCCGGGCTGATGTGGAAAAGCATTTCCGCGAAGTTCACAAGGAAAACATCATCAAGGCCGTCGAGTCGCACACGCTCAACGGCAAGGTGGCCCGCGAGTCCAAAAGCCCCGAGATGATCCGCTTCACCCGTTTCATCTGGGAGGAGCAGCGGCGTTTTCCGTTGCAGATTGCGACGACCCTGAGCCAGCAATTCGCGCGGCAGGGCTTGCAGTTCTTCAAGGTCAACAAAACCGTCACCCATGTTTCTGTGGCGCGTCCGAGCTTTCTGGATCTGGCAACCACGCCGGTCTCGGAAACCATCAAGCGCATCGTGGATTTCATCAATGCGACGCCGAAAGCCACGCGGCGGAAATTGTTTGAAGCCCTCGCACCGTCACCGGTGAAACCTGCGCCAGTCGCGCCTGCCGCCACCGAACCGACGGCGGTTCCGGCAGAAGCTGCTCCGGCACCCGCCGCCGCCGAGCCATCTGCCGAGCAGACAGCGGTGAACGCCGACCTGCATTGGCTGATTCATCAGGGCCACGTCATCGAATTCGCCAACGGCATTTTGGAAACGGCCAAGAAGCCCCTGCCCAAACCGCCGAAGCAACACAAGGCCGCAAAGCCCGGGGCCAAAGGCGAACCCGCTGCTCCGGCTGCGGATTCCGCCGAGGCTGCGGCCGAGACTGAAACTGTGGGTGGGGAAGCCCTGCCGGATGCTGAAGCGCCGGTTGCTGAAGCCGCCTCCGCAATCGAAACGGCACCCACCGCTGAAAAGCCCGCGCCGACCGAGCCGCAGGCCAGTTGAAGCTGCGGAGCAGCGAGAGAGATTAGCCCACGGCGCAAGCCGTGGGCTTTTTGCGTTAAGCGACAGAAGCCTCGGCAGGAGCACAGAAACTCCGGTTCAAACATTCCGCGTTGAATTCTTTCGCCCCTGCCGGGGCTTGGATGGTTTGACGCTTTTTCCCACGGCTCGCGCCGTGGGCTACTATCTGCCGCCGCGCTGCGGCGGAGACGTGGACAATTTCAAAACCAATCTGGGCCGGCGGTGTTTGATTTGGGCATGGACAAGAATAATTCCAAATGGAAATTGCCAAACATTCTGGTGAGCATCGCAATAATCTTCGTTCTCCTTGTTCTGTTCAGATTTGTTTTGATTCCAAATTTTGTCGGAGGCCACCACTACAGCCCGATGAATGCGTGCATTAATAATCTCCGCCAAATTGATGCGGCAAAACAACAATGGGCTTTGGAAAACAGCGTGACGAATCTTGAAACAATTTTCACTTGGGAAAAAGTGACCCCTTACTTGGGGCGTGGTGCAACCGGGTCGTTGAATTTCACCTACTGCCTGGACGACAAATCCAAACGGTGTTCAAACAGCTACACGCTTGGAAATTTGCAGACGAAACCGAAATGTAAATCAGTCCTGCGACCCACTTCATAAACTGATCACAAGTCCGCTCAACTGGCCGCCGCCACTTCCCTCGGTGCCTTGGCCAGCGTCTCAAATCCCCAGCGCAACATGCGTTCGGTGGTTTCCCACGAGAGACACGCGTCCGTGATCGAAACTCCGGGACGCAGTTCAGCGAGATTCTTCGGAATCGGCTGCGCGCCTTCGTGCAGATAGCTTTCAATCATCGCGCCGATCAGCGAAGTCGTCCCGCCCACGCGCTGTTCGATGATGCTGTGCCAGACATCTTCCTGCCGCGCGGCCTGTTTGCCGGAGTTTGCGTGGCTGCAATCCACCATCATCACCGGCGGCAGACCAGATTGTTTCAGCTTGGCCTCCGCTTCCTGAAGGCTCTTGGCGTCGTAGTTGGTCATGGCGCGACCACCACGCAACACGACGTGGCCGTCGGGATTGCCGGTCGTGCGAACCACGCTGGTGAAACCGTCCTGATCAATGCCGAGAAAACTATGCTGCGTGCGCGCGGAAACCATCGCGTCCACGGCGACCTGCAGACTGCCGTCGGTGGCGTTCTTGAAACCGATGGGCATGGACAGGCCGCTTGCCAGTTCGCGATGCGTCTGCGATTCCGTGGTGCGCGCGCCGATGGCGGCCCAGGTGACGAGGTCGGCGGTGTATTGCGGGATGATCGGATCCAGAAATTCCGTCGCCGTCGGCAGATCCATCGCCGTGATGTCGAGCAGCAGGCGGCGCGCGATTTTCAGGCCGGATTCGATGTCCTGGGTGTTGTCGAGGTGGGGGTCATTGATGAGACCTTTCCAGCCGACGGTCGTGCGCGGTTTCTCAAAATAGACGCGCATGACGATTTCCATCTGGCTGGCGAATTCCTGGCGCAGCGCGCTCAGTTTGGTCGCGTATTCCAGCGCGCCTTGGACATCGTGGATGGAGCACGGCCCGACGACGACCAGCAGGCGCGGGTCGTTCTGCCGGAGAATGCGGGTGACGGCCTCGCGTCCGCGCGCGACGGTGGCGCTGGCGGCGGCGGTCAGCGGCAGGCCGGCCTTGAGCGCATTCGGGGTCAGCAGCCGGACAATTTCTCTGACGTGTAAATCCTGAGTTTGAAACATCCCGGCCAGTATAGCATTTCAGCCGTCCGGCGAAAGTCTTAATGCAGATTGCGCGAGTCGAACCTGGGTCTTAACCTTTCCCGGGTTGAACCGATAACCAGACAAGCTATGGCCAACGAAAAGAAAGACACATTTCAAAAGGCGCTGCAGATCAATCTGGATCCGGCGAAGTACGGCGCGTTCGCCGAGATCGGCGCGGGCCAGGAGGTCGCGCGGTGGTTTTTCCAGGTCGGCGGCGCGGCCGGCACGGTGGCCAAGACCATTTCCGCCTACGACATGTCGGTGAGCGACGCGATTTATGGCGCGGCGGACCGCTACGTCAGTCGGCAGCGGTTGCAGGCGATGCTCGATTACGAGTTCAAGCTGCTGATCGGCCAGCTCGACAAGACGCGCGGCGACAAGAGCACGTTTTTTGTGTTCGCGGACACGGTCGCCACGCGCAGTTACACGCGCAAGGAGGACGGCCAGGGCTGGCTGGGCGTGCGCTTCCAATCCAACCCGCACGAACGCCCGTCGGAAATCATCATTCACGTCAAACTGCTCGATGGTGAAAACGTCCGCGAACAGGAAGCGCTCGGCATCATCGGCGTGAACCTCATCCACAGCGCCTTCTACCTGAACAGCGCGCCGACGCAGATCATCACGGCCTTGACGGACAATCTCACGCCCGGCCGTTTCGAGGTGGACATGATTAAATTTTCCGGTCCCGCCTTTGCCGGCGTGGACAACCGGCTCATGGCGTTGCAGCTCGTCGAAAAAGGTCTGACCGACGCGACCATGTTCACCGCCAACGGCGAGGCGGTCATTCCCAGCGAGCTGCTCTACAAAAAGCCCGTGCTGGTCCAGCGCGGCAGTTTCCGCCCCCTCACCAACCCGATGCTCGACATGCTCGAACGCGCGCAGGAGCAGTTCGTAAAGGAGGAAGCCCTCAAAGGTGAAACGCCCGTGGTGCTGTTTGAAATGACCCTGCGCCAGCTCCAGATCGGCGACGCGATTGACCATGGCGATTTTCTGGACCGCGTGGACACCTTGAGCGCGCTGGGCAAGCCCGTGCTCATCTCCAACTTCCTGCGCTTCCACAAGCTGCTGATCTACCTTTCCAAGCACACCCAAAAACCCATCGGCCTGCCCATCGGCCTGGTGCGGTTGCGCGACGTGCTGGATGAGAAATTTTACACCGACCTTCCCGGCGGCCTGCTGGAATCGCTCGGCCACCTGTTCAAAAACGGCGCAAAGCTGTATGTCTATCCGTCGCTGGACAAAAAAACGGGGAAGCTCATCACGGTGGAAAATCTGGAGGTTGCCCCGCACCTGCGCCATCTTTACGCGCATCTGGTGGAAAATCATTTCGTGGAAAGCATCCCCAACTACAACCCGGATTACCTCAGCATCTATTCCAGCATCGTGTTGGAAAAAATCCAGGCCGGTGACGACGCGCTGGAAAAACTCGTCCCCCCGCCGATCTTCCAAGTCATCAAAAACAAGCGGTTGTTCGGCTGGGGTGAACGCGCGGAGAGACTGCAACCGGCCGGTTCGCGCTAGACGATTCCGCGCGATTTTGCGGCCACGCCGAGCGAATAGCGGTCGTTTCGCTTTCGCAACCGTGCGGACGCGTTGAACGCCGAAGACAGGCATTTGGTCTGGAGCACCGCTGATTTTGTCCCGGCCGCCAGCACCCGGCCCTGCTTCAAAACCATGACGTGCGAAAACACCGGCATGATTTCCTCCACATGATGCGTCACCAGCACCAGCGTCGGAGAATTTTTTTGTGAGCCGAGGCGCTGGAGAAATTGTAAAAAATGTTCGCGCGCGGCGGGGTCGAGGCCGGCGCACGGCTCGTCGAGAATCAGCAGCTTCGGCCGGGCCATCAGCGCGCGGCCGATCAGCACGCGCTGACGTTCGCCTTGCGAGAGCACGCTCCACGGCCGCGCGGCGAGGTGCGCGCACTCCACCTGCTTCAACAATCGCAATGCTGCCGCCCGGTCCGCGCGCGGCACGCGGCCCCAGAAATCAATCATCGCGTATTTGCCGCTGACCACGCTGTCCAGCGCCGGCTCGGTGTCAGCCATCATCTGCCGGATGGACGAACTGACGAGGCCGACATGTTTGCGCAGTTCACGCCAGTCGGATTCGCCGTAGCGTTGGCTGAGTAAATTGATTTCTCCGCTGGTGGGCATGAGATAGCCGGTCAACGCACTGAGCAGTGAGGTTTTGCCGGAGCCATTCGCCCCAAGCATGACCCAGTGCTGCCCGCGCTCCACGCGCCAGGACACGCCGCCCAGGATGGCCGTGCGGTTACGCTCAATGCACAAGTTTGAAATTTCAAGAACGGGCGGCGGAGTTTTCATCATTTACCGTGGTGGCGTCCCGGCAGAGCGCCGCACTTTTCCGGACTGAATGAACCGGCTTTCTGCCGAAAGCCGCCACGCTGTTTTGAAACGAGACTCCGCAAGGCGGCTCCTACGGGAGGGGCTGCGGGGAAATCACGGTGTCCGGCACGGCATTGGTTGTCTTGGGCTCCGCCCCGAGGTTTAGCTTGGTGCGCAGCACGGCGCGGGCTTCGGGCGGCATGTTGTTCTCCGTGTTCAGCAGTTGGTTGAGGATTTGCCGTTTGATGTCGGACATCGGGGGCAGGCCGATCGCCATTTTACGGTCCTGGGGAATTTTTTCATCGTACGTTGCCCAGATTTTCTGGGCCAGCAGGCTGAAGCCGGCGTACTGGTCGTCGTGATCCAGGGTGAGCGCGATGTAGGCGCGGCGTTGGATGCCTTCGATGGCGGTTTTCACGCGGTCGCGGGAGGTTTCGGTGATGTCCACCTGGATGTTGGCCAGCACGTAACGGTCGAGCGTCACGGTGCGCGGAAAGGACAGCGGATCATCATCAATGATGGGTTTGTTGGGGTATTTTTCGCCCAGATATTTGAACCACTGGGCGGCCTCCGCCACGCGGTTATAGACGTACAGCGAGTAGATCGCCTGCCGCAAAAAGTTGCGGTGACCTGACTGCATCTTGTCCATGTCGGCGGGGGCTTCCGCCATCTGGCTTTCGTACGCCTTGTTGACGTTGGGAATGATGTCGAGGTTCGGGCCGAAATCGAAGGCCTTGTCGATGTTGTTCACCTCGAGCCGGCCGCGCTGGAAGCTCAGCAGCATGGTCTGGTAGATCACCCGGCGCAGCTGCATCAAATCCTCCGGCTTCACCTTGCCGGGATTGTTCCTGGCCGCCTCCAGACCGGCGGCGGCCCAGTAGATTGCGTGCGCCTCGGGCAGCCGCCACTCGAGCGGGCCATAGCGCTCATCCACTTCCTTCATCAGGCGGGGATCCATTTTGAATTTGTCGTGCAGCAGGGCGGCGCGCTTTTTTTCGTCGTCCGTCCGGGGGGTGAGCAGCTCCTCAAAATTCGCCTCCTTCATCTTGCCGAAAACCTCGGCCATTTGATTCGCCCACTGCTGCTTGTAATACATGTTCGCGTCGTCGAGGTTCGCGCCGAGCTTGTGCTGGAAGAACCATGCCAGCTGCTGGTGGATCAGCATGTCGTTCGGATTGTAGCGCAGGCCTTCATCGCGCAGCAGCTCGATGCCGGCCTGCAGCCAGCGCCAGCGGTCGCCGAAATCCTTGAACTTGACCGAGATGTTGTAGGCCATGTTCCAGGCCTGAAACACCCACACCTGCGGAAAATGCGGTTCCAGTTTCGTGATCCAGTCGGCGAGCTGCATCATCTCGAAATACTTGTCCTCCTCTTGCAGTTCGTTGGCGCGGATCCACAGCAGGTTGGAGATCAGTCCGCGAAAGCCGCCCAGCGCCACCGTGGTGAACGCCAGCACCGGCGGGGCGTTGTCCAGCGCCTGCGCGTGCGTCAGGCCGAGCCGGTCGCGGTCGCGGTTCATGGAGTTTTGCACGCGGGACACCCCGAGGAGCAGGGCGAGGCCCAAGCACACCAGCAGAGTTTTTTTTGCGCGGCTGCTCATTGCGTTCCTTGCGCGGTGGCCAGTTCGCGTCGGTTAAGCCCTATGATGCCCGCGACGGCAAAGATGCCCCCCAGCAGGAGAACGATCTGGCTGAACGCCAGTCCCAGTTCCGTCCAGGTGATGCTTCGCCCGGAACTCAGCGAGTCGATCGGTGAAAAATTGCGGGCCAGGTTGATGACCTTCAACGCGGCGGCAAAGAACGGCACGACCACCGCATCCACCACGGAAGAACCCGCCACACCCGACTCCGAATCGCGGCCCATGATCGTGCCCTCCGAGACCACGTTGCTGAGCGTACTGGTGGAGAAGGCCATCGTCAAAACCCCCATGGAGAAAAACGCCGCCACGGGGAACGACAGGAAGCTGGCCGCCGCCAGCCCGATCGCCGAGAGCAGCGCCATCCAGCACAGAATGATGCCCAGCCCGTGCGCGAAGTTCAGCCCGAAGCCGCCCTGGCGATACAAGACCTCCATGCCCTCCTCGAGCGGGAAGAGCAGCGCGGTGTTGTTCGGGTTCAGGAAGGTGACCGTGAGCACGCCGGTTTCATCCAGGAGACCCGGGGCGATTTCAAACTCATGAAAGGTGTCCGGGGCGAGACTCATCGCCTCCGCCCGCCACAGCTTGGTTTTCTGCGCCAGTCCCACCTCCCACAGCGCAGTGAAAGTTCCCGACGGGCTTTTCTGCGCCGCGTTGAATTTTACCCGCAGCCGCAGCGGTTCGTCCCGCACCGACGTGGCGGCCAGCCCCAGGTCAATCGTCCACACCCGCTGAAAACCGGGCGGCACGACTTGATACGCGGCCTTGACCTGCTCGATGATTTGTTTTTTGACTTCCGGCAGATCCGCCCGGGTCACGGGGTTTTGCTGCAGCCGTTCCTGCAACACTTTCTCGGCGTCCCGCTGGATGTCCTCGGTCGGATCCTTTTCCTTCGCCGAACCGCGGGCGACCAGCACTTCGCTGCGCAAAATCTTTTGCTCCGCCGCCGGCAGCTTCGTGGCCCGCCATTGCAGCAGTCCATAGACGCTCGCACCGGACAACGCCAGCAGGGCCGCGTTGAGCGACAGGATGCCGAGCCACTTGCCCAGCCAGATTTGCCAGCGCGCGATGGGCTTCACCGCCACCATCTGCATCTGGCATTCCTCAATGTCGCGCGCCAGCGTGCCGCACGAAAGCCAGAGCGTGGAAAGTCCGAGCAGCGCGGTGATGGTGCTCAAGGTGTAGGTCAGCAAAATCTGCGTGAACCCCCGCGCCGTCCCGTCGTCCTTGATCAGGATCGGCAGACCGACGACCGACGCGAGCAGCAGCACCGCGATGACCAGGAACAGCCGGAACCGGAAGGCGGCCTTCCAGGTCAACAGGGCGATGGCAAAAAGTCGTTGCATTAACTTTTAATTGTCGGAGGCGGGGTAAGGAATCTCAAAATATTTTTGGTGGTCAACACTCGATGATTGTAAGCCAGCGCCTTCTCACCCCGGCTCCTACTTTTTCTTCCCCAGCAGGGACGAAAGCTTCTCGTCCGCCTTCGCCAAATCCACACCTTTCGCCGGTTCAGCGGCCGGTTTGGCTGGCGTCGCCACGGGTTCCGCCGGTTTGGCCAACGCCGCGAGTTTGGTTTCGTTCATCGAAGGCGCTGCCGAAACTGCCGGCGTTGGCACTGCCGCCGCCTGCGGCAGGGAAAGTTTCTCCAGAATTTTTTCCGTGGCCGGCTTCTCGCTCGCACCCGCGCGCAGATACTCCGCGACCCGCGCGCCCGATTGCGCCCCGCTGGTTTCATTTGCCGCGCGCGCCTTGGCTACCACGTCGAGGAAATAACTCTCCAAGTTTTGCGTCGGATTTTCCACCCGCACTTCGCCGGTGGCAATGTCCTTGCGGATGAGCTCCAGCACGCGCTCCAGGGTTTCGCGCGGCAGCACCGGCGTCGTGATCCGCAAAGTATCCGGCTTGGCGAGCAGTTCCTTGAGCGTGCCCATCGCCTGGACTTTGCCGCCGTAATAAACCACCACGCGATCGCAGACATCCTCGACATCGGACAGCAGATGGCTGCTCAGGATCACCGTCTTGCCGCGCCGCGCCAGTTCGAGGATCAAATCCTTCACCTCGCGGCAGCCGATGGGATCGAGGCCCGCCGTCGGCTCGTCGAGAATCACCAAATCAGGATCGTTGATGAGCGCCTGCGCCAGCCCGATGCGGCGCTGCATGCCCTTGGAAAATTCGCCGACCGCTCGAGTCTGTGTCTGGTTCAGGCCGACCATCTCCAGCAATTGCGTGGCGCGATTATCGCGGTCGCTCTTGGACAATTGAAACAGGTTGCCGAAAAAATCCAGCGTCTCGCGCGAGTTGAGGTAGCGGTAGAGATACGATTCCTCCGGCAGATAACCGATGCGCGACTTGGTCTGCACATGGCGGGGCGAATGGCCAAAGACCTCGATGTGTCCCTTGGTCGGATAAAGCAGACCGAGCAGCAGCTTGACCGTGGTGGACTTGCCGGAACCGTTCGGTCCGAGCAGGCCGAACACCTCGCCGCGCCGCACCTCGAAATCCACGTTGTCCACGGCGCGCGCCTTGGCCCGGCCCCAGAAATCTTTGAAGACCTTCGTCAACCCGCGCACCGAAACGACAACTTCCTCCTGTTGCGCTTTCGACTCACCGCTTCGGAGTGGCTCACGTTCGGGTTGGGACGAAGAGTCGGCCACAGCTGTCGTCTTAACGGAGACGGATACTGATATGTCGCGCGTCTTAATATTCATGGCTGGGCTTACTGCTCGGTCGACCCAAGTTCTTTTCGCTCAAATTCAGCGAGCTTTTGCAAAAGTTCCTTATTCTCACTAAAAACCTGGTCTACATTTTTCTTAAAATTCTCATCGACTGTGCCGTAACGAACGGATGCCTGACGACGACGAACCTCAGTCTCGTAATCTTTGATCAGAACAAACAGTTTTTCAATTTCGGACGGTTCGAGCGATTGAATCAATCTGATTACTTGTTCCGCGCTCATTGTTCACGCCAGCTTCGGCGTCAGTTGACCGGAAGCCTTCGGTTGCGCGCCGCTGCCGGATTTCGGTTCCACGGGTTCGGGATGAAAATGCTCCAGCTCCTCGCCTTTGCGAACCAGGCGGGCGCTGTTGAAAATCACGATGAACGTGCCGGCCACATGCAGCATCGAAGCCACAATCGGCCCGATCTGGCCCACGGCTGCCAACGTCAACCCGCCGATGATGAACAACACGCCCAGCAGAAAATTCTGGTTGATGACCGCACGGGTGCTGCGCGAAAGCTTCACGAGGAACGGAAGCCGGCGAAGATCATTGTTCATCAGCGCAATCGTCGCGCTGTGAATCGCCACTTCACTGCCCGCCGCGCCCATTGCGATGCCGATGTCGCCTGCCGCCAGCGCCGGGGCGTCGTTCACGCCGTCGCCGATGACCGCGACCTTGTAGCCCTTCGCCTTCATGGCGCGGACAAATTCAACTTTGTTCTGCGGCAGGCAATCGCCCTTCGCTTCTTCGCAGCCAATCTCCGTCGCCACCCGCGTGGCCACCGGCTGGCGGTCACCGCTCACCATCGCAATGCGGCGGACGCCCGCCTCCTTCAACTCGATCAAGGCGTCCTTCGCCTCGGCGCGGGTCTGATCCTGCATGCCCACCCAGCCGACGCACTGGCCGTTGCGCGCGACGAAAATCAAACTCCAACCTTCAGCTTCGTTGAGATCAACCGCCTTGGTGAAATCTTCGGTGACGCCATTGTCCTTGAGCCACTGCGCGCGGCCCACCAGAACGGTTTGGTTGTTGATGACCGCCCGGACGCCGCGACCGGCAGTCTCGGTAAAATCCTTCGGCTCCGCCAGCGGCACGCCGACTTCGTCCGCAAGCTGGGCCAGCGCCTTGGCGGTCGGATGGTTGCTGTATTTTTCCGCTGAGGCGGCGAGCAGCAAGAGTTCGGCAGGCTTGGTTTCGCCAATCGGTGCGAGCCGACTGACGGCAAGTTGCCCGGTGGTGAGCGTGCCGGTCTTGTCGAAGACGCAGGCGTTGATCTTCGCTGCCAGTTCAATGTCGGCGACGTTCTTGATCAGGATGCCCAGCCGCGCGGCGGCGGAAAGCGCAGCGACCATCGCGGTCGGCGTCGCGAGAATGAACGCGCACGGACAGGAGACGACGAACACGGCAATGACGCGGTCCAGATCCTTGGTGAACGCCCAGACCAGCGCGCCGATGACCAGCACGAGCGGCGTGTAGAAACCCATGTATTGATCCACGATTTTCTGAATCGGCAGCTTAGTCTGCTCGGCGGCGAGAATCAGTTCGCGCACACGGCCCAGCGTGGTATCGGTGCCGGCGCGGGTGACTTTGATTTCGAGAACGCCGGTGAGATTTTGCGTGCCGGCGAAAACTTCGTCGCCCGGTTTCTTGTCTGCCGGAAGGGATTCGCCGGTGATGGTGGCCTGGTTGAAGGATCCCTGGCCGTTGATGATGACGCCGTCCGCCGCGACATTGTCGCCGGGCCGGATGCGAATGATGTCACCGATGGCGAGTTCGCTCGCGGCGACTTCCTCCTCGGTGCCTTCCTTTTTGATGCGGCGCGCTTTGGTGGGCGTGAGCTTGATGAGCGATTCGATGGAGGCGCGGGCGCCTTCCGCCGTGCGGGTCTCGATGATTTCACCGAGCAGCATGAAAAAGGCGACCACACCGGCGATCTTGTATTCACCGGAGGCGAAGGCCGAGAGCACGGCGATGGCGACGAGTTCGTTGATGCTGAGACGGCCGATCCGCAAATCCTTGATGGCGATCAGGACGATAGGCGCGCCGAGGATAATTGCGCCGATCATGGCGCTGGCATTGGAGATGGTCGCGCTTTGCTCAAACAGCCAGTCCACGACATAGGCGTTGATGACAAAGACGATTCCGATGAGGGTCTGCTTCAGGCGCACGGGCGCGTGCTCATGGCCGCAGTCGGCACAGGAACCGCCCTCGTGATGATGGTGGCCCTGAGCTTCCTCACGGCTTAAAAGTGACGTGACTTGCATATCAAATTCCGGAGTTCAAATTATGGTTGCGCTGCCGGCTTCGGCGACACCGGTTCGCGGTTCAACAGTAGCCGCAGTTCGCGGGTTTTGCCATCGGCGCGCTCCGGCAAAAAAATTTTCTCCGACACGTTGGTCATCACCCGGCCCAGCGTTTCGTTGAGCTTGGCCTGCACGAACAGATTCGGCGTGCGCTGATAGGTCGGCAGGATTTCGGTGAAGCGCTCGGCCTGGCTGGCCATCTCGTTGACGTGCCGCACGCGGTCGGATTCAGCGAGGTTCACACGGGATTCCGAATCAGCGCTGGCCTTGCTGGTCACCTGGTTTTCATAGCTGCGGGCCTCGTTCAGGACTTTGCTGCGATTTTGTCCGGCGGTGACCACGGCGTCAAAGACCGGCTTCAACTGGCGCGGCGGAATGCTGCGCAGATCCACGATGTCCTCGACGACCACGCCCACGTCCTGGCGCTGGATCAAATCCGTCGCGCGGCGGCGCACGGCGTCGCGGAAGCCGGCGATGTCGCGGTTGAGAATGTCGTCCACCTTGAAATGCGCCGCCGTGTAGAGCAGCGCGTTGTCGAGGGCGTTCTGCACGACGTTGGAGGCGTTCACGAAACTGAACACGTAGCGGACCGGGTCTTCGATGCGGTAGGACAGCGTGGCGCGGGTGTGGATGATGTTGCCATCAGCGGTGAGCGCGTAGCCGTCCACGGCGGGGTTCAGGGATCCGCTGGGCGGTTGCTCCGTGCCGGCAAGTTCCTGCTCGGGCGTGGTGTAATACCAGCCCACGGTGGAAGTGGCCTTCTGAATTCCAGTGATGGAAATTTTTTCCACCTCGTCAATCGGCGGCGGAAAACCAAAATGCAGCCCCGGCCCGAGCAAGGCTTTTGCGCCCGCGCCCACGGGCTTGCCGAAACGCAGAATGATCGCCCGCTGATCGGGTTCCACCTTGAAAAAGCCCGACCCAAGAAAGACCAGAAAGAGCGCGACCATGACCACCTTGACGATGGCAAAGCTGCTGCCCAACGCCTCGGCCAGCGCCTGCGAACCGGCGTCCGTGGTTTCCACAACCGCGTGGTCGTGATCGTGATCGTGGCCGTCGTGGGAATGGTGATGGTGGTCGCTCATGGCAAACTTAGCGGGTCATGAGGTTCGTCGAGAAGCCGCGAAACAAATCGAAGGGCGGCGTCTGCTGGTCAAAGATCAAAGTCGAACGCTCCTTCAATGAATCCTCCAGTGCGGTCAGGCGGAACAGGAAGCTCGCGAGCTGCGGGTTCTGCTGGAACACGGCGAGGGATTTGGCGGCCTCGGCTTCGCCCTTGCCGCGGATTTCGAGCGCCTGTCCATCGGCGGCGGCCAGCACTTCGGCGGCCTTGCGGTCGGCGGCGGAGCGGATTTTTTGCGCCTCGGCTTCGCCCTCGTTCTGCAATTTGCTGATGAGCACCTGCCGCTCGGAAGTCATGCGCTCGAACACCGCCTGGGTGGTCGCGTCAGGCAGGCCGAGCTTTTTGATGCCGAGGAATTCGATTTCCAGGCCGTAGTTCTTGTCGCGGATCTGGCTTTGCACGGCGGCGAGAATTTCACTTTCAATCGCCGTGAACTTCGCGCCCTCGCCGCCCGCGGAAATGAAATCCGACAGCGGGTGCTTGCCGACGATCGCGTTCTTGGAACTGCCGAGCAGGCCTTCGAGTTTTTTCTGCGCATCGGTCACGGAGCCGCCGGGAAAGCGGAGCATGAAGGCTTTCGGGTCGGTGATGCGCCAGCCGACATAGACCGAGGTGAGCAGGTTGTTGTTGTCGGCGGTCAGGCCCTCGGTGAATTTGTCCTCGAAATTCTGGACACGCTTGTCGAAGTAATAAACCTTCTGCACCGGCCACGGCCACTTGAAATACGCGCCGGCATTGGTGACTTCCAGCGTCGGCTTGCTGAACGTGGTCACGGCGGCAACCTGCGTGGTGCGGACCTGGTAGACAAACAGCAGCAGCGCGAACAGGACGATCAGCACGGCGCCGATGATCAGGGTGAGAGGATTTTTTTTCATGGCGGTAAATTATTTTTTGGCGGACGGGTCCAGGTTTTCCAGGAGGTCGGTGCGGATCTTGTCCTGCAGATCAAACTGGAACACGTCCTGAGTGTTGGTGGTCAGCAAAACGTACTTGCGGGAAGTTGCGGTGGCGCTGGCAAACGTCCGTAGATAGGCGCGGGCGCTGTAAACCGATGGCGCGGCCGCGAAAGCGGGAATCTGGTTGGTGAACAGCGCGGCGCGCGCCCAGGCGCTGACCTGCTGACGCTGACGGGCGGCCTCGGCGGCATTGATTTTCTTGAATGCGTCCGCGCCCGCGCCGGCGTTGGTGGCAATGGCGGCGGCTTGCGCAGCGAGGATTTTCGCCTGCTTGGATTGAATCGCGCCGACCACCTTCTCGTAATCCGGCGCAACCTTCACCGGCGGATGAATGTCTTGCAGGCCGACGAAAATAATCTGCGCGCCAAGCTTCCGCTCATCGGCGGCGGCTTGAATCGCCCGGCGCAGCGCTTCCGCCGCGTCGAGCCGGCCTCGGGACATGACCTCGTTCAAATCCACGCTCACGAAGTAGCGCACGACTTCCCGCGTGGCGAGGTCCTGCAGCAGGTTGGAGGCGTTGTCGTTATTGTAGGCCCAGGCCAGCAGGTCGTTGATTTGAAACTGGACCGGGATGCTCACCGTCAGCAGGCTGACCGGCGGCGTGCGCTTGCCCGCAGCGTCATTCGTCTCTTGCAACGAAGTCTGCTCGCGGTTGGCGACCAGGAAATTTTCCTCCTTCGTATGCGAAACGGTCCAGAGCACGACGTTTTGATTTTCCGTCTTGGGATCGGGCGTGAAGCCGACGTTGAAGCTTTGAATCTGTTCCGTGCGGTAGCGATAGACTTCATCCATAGGCTACGGCCATTTCACATGCGCGCCGGGCTCGAGCAGCGTGCGTCCGGCGACCGGCTGGCCGAAGCGTTCCAACAAACCCCGCTCGCCGGGTTCGATGAACACAAACATGGTGGACACAAGCAGAATGGCGAGCTGGGCCAGGACAAACAGCAGCAGATAACTTTTCAGCAGCTGGAAGAACCAGGTGTCGGAAACTTTGAAGCCAAACTGGTAGTCCAGCGCCTGCGCGGCGGTGGTGATGAGGCCTTCCGGCTGGCCGAGCAGGCCCACGACGCGGCTTTCGTAGAGCGGCCGCGCGATCTTGCCCTGCACGCGCGGCCGGTAGATTTCGAGAAGCAGCTGGATGAACGTTTCCGCCGCGATCAGGGCGAGCAGTCCGCATAAAATAGTCGCGACATAATAGTCGGTCTTGAGAAAGCCGGCTTCGACCCCGACGACCCCGAGCGTGACCAGGAAGCAAAGATACGCGCCCAGCAGCAGCCAGCTTGCGCCCGGGCGCAGCAGGCGTTTGTCTTCCAGGCGGGCGATGGTGGCGGAGAATTTTCCGAACAGGAACAGGACGAGCGCCAGGAGCGCGAACATGGCAAGCGTGAGGGTCGGCTGTTTGACCTCGACCAAGGTGCTGCTTCTTGCCAGCCAGCGCCAGAGCACCCAGGCGAGGATGCTTTCGCCGAGGCACAGCAGGACGGTGAAGCCCGGCACAATAAAACGCTCGAACTGCTCGCGGGCGCGCTGCGCCTGGAACGACTCCGAATCCCTGGCTTCAAACAGAGTCGAGGCGCTTTTGCTTTTTACAAGCTCATCAAACTCCAGTTTTTCCAGGCGCTCGCGTTCCTGAAGCCGCATCTGGAACCAGCTCACTGCCGCCACCAGTACACCGATGCCGAGAAACACCGTGCTCATCTGGCCGGCGAGGGAGTTGGTGAGTCGCGCCACGGCAAAGCCCGCGACGCCGACGACCAGCAGGAGCAGCAGGTTGATCAGCCCGTTTTTTTGTAGGTTTCGTTCCATTTAACTCAGTTCGCGTTCTTCAAACATAAACACCGCCAGCGCCAGCGCCGCCCCGATGTAGCCCGCCGCGTAGCCCAGCGCTTTGCCGACGTAGCCCCAGTGGAACGCGGTTTTGCCCGTTTCCAGAACGTCAGCGAGCCAGAAAAGCTGCCAATTTGGCGTCAGCGTGTAAAGTACCGAACCCCACCAGTTGCCGCCCATGCCGGCCTGGGTCAGTCGCGTCTTGTCCGCCGGGCTGATGGCCTCCAGTTCCGCGGAGGCGAGCGCGCCATTGTGGTCCTGGTCGTATTTCGCAAGCGTTTCCTTCAGCAAAGTTTTCTGCTCGTCCGACCAGCGCGCGCTGTTCAACTCCTGTTTGAGGTCGTATTGCCAGACCGGTTCGGCGTAACGGCCGAACAGATAATCCGACATGATGCCGACCAGAAAAATCGCCGAGCAGATCGCCAGCGTGGGTATCATGTCCAGGCGCGTGGAGCAGGCCAGCGCCAGCGCGGCCAGAATCCAGAGCGCAAACAAAATCAAGATCGCCGCCGGCACGATCCGCCAATCCACGGCGGAGGTTTCGCCGAGCGATTGCATTTGTTTGGTGAACTGAAAAATGACGACCGCCGCCAGCGAAACCGTGATGACCAGCGCGAAAAACGTGTCGCTCACAAACGGGCGACGCAGGAAAAAATTGCTGAACCCGCCCGCCGCGTAGGCCAGCGCGACGCCGCCGGCAAAAATGCCGACCGCCCGCAGATCCGTGCTGCCGTAGGCATCGAAGACCATCCGGCTGGCGATCAGGGCGGTCACGGTGTTGATGAAGGTCATCAGCGTCAGCGCCATGACCAGGCCGGCGTATTTGGCCAGCAGAAACTGGGCGCGGCCGACGGGTTTGGAGAGCACGGCCAGCGCGGTGCCGAGCCGGATTTCCCGCGCCAGCGAAGCCGAGGCCGTCAACACCGCGCCAAACAAACCGGACAGAAGCATGACGGCGAGCACGCTGTTTTTCACCAGCTTGGGTTCGTCGCCGAACGCGAAGTAGTAGGGCGTGGCGAGAAAAATCTCAAAAGCGGCGGACACGGTGGTCAGCAGCAGGAAGACCGGCTGCCGGACCAGTTCCATGAAGGCATTGACCGCAATGGTTACGAATTGTCGCATTTATTCGGGGCAACAGAGTATGAATAGGGTGTCGGATTGCAAACGGTTATTCAGCTTTGAGACTTGCGCGAACTTTGCCATGATTCCCGCCGCGCGGAACTTTGTGTCCCGGGGTGCACACCTTCGGAAAGTGCCGAGCCTCAGGGGTCGGCATTGTCAGTGTTCGACGCCTGCGACTTTTTCAAGAAACCGCATCACAGTGTCGCCGTGCTTCAGCAGCTTCTTTTCATGCCAATTTTCCGGCGGGCTCAAGGTGTCGCGTTTGGTGTGACCCAGCACGAACAGCCCGCCGGGAGCCAGCAGGCGCGGCAGATTCACATCGTCCAAAAGTTTTTGCGCGAAGGAGGTCGAGCGGCGGTTCACGTTCTTTTCGCCATAGGGCGGGTCGGCCAAAATCAAATCAAACTGCGCGCTGACCGACACCAGCTGGGCCACGGCGGCAAAGGCATCTTGGACGCGCGCGTGCAGGCTCTCAGGGGGAAACCCGGCCGCGAGCGCGTTCTGTTTCAACACGTGCGCGTGCCGCTGGGATAATTCCACGGACACCGCCGACACCGCGCCGCGGCTCAGACATTCCAGACTCAACGCACCCGTGCCGGCAAAGAGTTCCAGTACCCGCGCGCCCACGACTCGTGCGCCGAGGCTGTTAAACACGGCCTGCTTGACCAGGTCCGGCGTGGGCCGCACGTCCAGACCTTTCGGCACTTTCAAAATTCGCCCGCCCGCGTGTCCACCAGAAATTCGCATGGGATGATTGAACAACAAAGCAACGAAGGAACCAAGGTTCGAACCGACCTCCGCTTCGTTGCTTAGTTTCTTAGTTGTGAAAGATTTCCCCGAAGAACTGCTGCATCGCTTTCCATGAACGCTTGTCGGCGGCTTCATTGTATTGCGCGCCGGGCAGCGCCTTGCCGTCCATGTTCCAGTCGGTGAAGCTGTGGACTGCGCCGCCATATTTCAAGAGCTGCCAGTCCGCCTTGGCCGAGCGCATTTCATCCTCGAACGCCGCCAGGTCTTTCGCGGGCACGAACGGATCGTCCGCTCCGTGACAGGCGAGCACTTTGCATTTGATGTTCTTGCCGTCGGCGGGCGTGGGCGAATCCAGTCCCCCGTGAAAGCTCACCACGCCGGCAAGCTCCGCGCCGCTGCGGGCCAGTTCGATGACCGTCGTGCCGCCAAAGCAGTAGCCAATGGCCGCCACGTGTCTGGCGTCCACCTGCTCGATTTTTTTCAACGCGTCCAGCCCGGCATTGGCGCGGGCGCGGAGCAGTTGCCGGTCGCCTTTGTATTTGCCCGCCTGCGCGCCGGCGTCCGCCACGGTCTCGGGACGAACGCCCTTGCCGTAAATGTCGGCGCAGAACGCCACGTAGCCGAGCTTGGCCAGCATCTCGGCGCGTTTCTTTTCGTAATCGCCCAGGCCTTTCCACTGATGCACCACCAGGATCCCGGGACGCCTGCCCGTGAACGAAGTGTCATAGGCCAGCCAGCCCTCCAGCGTGGTGTCCCCCTGTTTGTATTCGACGGATTGAGTGTGCAGTTCTGCCCGCGCCACCAGCGCGCAGCAAAAAAGCGCGAGCGAAGAAATATAAACTTTCATGGGAATACGAATAGCGCGAAAATCCGGCGAGTGCCAGCGTTATCACGGCACCCGACGACCTGAAATAATTCGCGCCATGTCAAAAATCGAACCACCGGACCTGTTCTTCCTCTCCGCCGCCGTCGGCTGGATGGAACTCGGCAATGCTGACGAAGCCAGGGCGGAGCTGGAAAAAGTTTCCTCGGACAATCGGCAGCAGCCCGATGTGCTCGAAGTGCGCTGGATGCTGCTGGCCCAGGCCCAACGCTGGGATGACGCCCTGGCGGTCACGCGGGCGCTGGTCCAGGCCGCGCCGGACCGCTCGTCGTCCTGGCTGCATCACGCCTACGCCGTGCGCCGGGCTGCCGGCGGCGGATTGCAGCAGGCGTGGGAGGCCTTGCTGCCCGCGCATGAAAAGTTTCCGCGCGAGGCGACGATTGCCTTCAACCTGTCCTGTTACGCCTGCCAGTTGCACCAGCTCGAAGAAGCGCGTTCGTGGTTTCACCGTGCGCTCAAGCTCGGCGGCAAGGACAAGATCAAGGAGATGGCGCTCGGCGATCCGGATCTGGCGCCGTTGTGGGCGGAGATCCGGGAGCTTTAAATCAGAAAAATATTCAACGCTCAACGTTCAACACCGAACGTCCGGGTGATCCACCGCGGCACGTTTGAAGGTTGGGCGTTCAATGTTGAATGTTCCTTTCCATAATTCACCGCGCCGATGATTGCCTCCGCCGCCTGCATGACGTAGGATTTCCCGCTCTGATGAAAAAGCATTCCGCAGAACGTCCGGTGCGCGTCGGCCTGATCTCGCTCGGTTGCGCCAAAAACCTGGTGGACGCCGAAATCATGCTCGGCTCGCTGCTCAAGGCCGGCGTCGAAATCACCAACGACGCCGCGCAGGCCGATGCGATGATTGTCAACACCTGCTCGTTCATTGACTCGGCCCAGGAGGAGAGCGTGGACACGATTCTCGAATCCGTGGAGTTGCGCGACGCGAATCAGCGCGGCCAGGCCGTCATTGTTTCCGGGTGCCTCTCGCAGCGGTTTCGCGAGGAGCTGCCCAAGCTGATGCCGGAGGTGGACGCCTTCATGGGCATTGACCAGGTGGCGCAGGTCGGCGAAATCGTCGGCAGGGCCATTGCCAACCGGGCGACCAAGGTCGACGGCGGAAAGCGGAAAGCGGAAGGCGGAAAAATTAAACAGCGGCTGAACGAATTGGAAAAGTATCGCCCGCTCACCGAACACGACCACGAGGAATCCCTCCGCAGCACCGACAAGTTCGGCAAGACGAAAACCTTCGTTGGGCCGGCCAATCCATCCTCGCCTTTGGTGGACGTTACCCAGCGCCCGATTTTCATTCCCGACTTTGAGACGCCGCGCTTTCGCCTGACGCCGAAACATTTCGCCTACGTCAAGATCGCCGAGGGCTGCAACCACCCATGCAGCTTTTGCATCATCCCGAGAATGCGCGGCACGCATCGCAGCCGGACGCAAAAGGACATCGTGGCCGAGGCGAAGGCGCTGATCGCCGATGGCGTGAAAGAGCTGAACCTGATTTCGCAGGACTCGACTTACTACGGCCTCGACCTGCGCCCGAACCACAGCCGTGCGATTTCGTCGCCGGAAAAATTTTCCGCTGCCGCGAAATCACTGCCCGCTGATGCCACCACCATCTGCACGCTGATCCGCGAGTTGAATTCGTTGAAGGGCGATTTCTGGATTCGCCTGCTCTACACGCATCCGGCGCACTGGACAGACGAACTCATCCAGACCATCGCCGAGTGTCCGAAGGTCGCACGCTACGTGGACATTCCGCTGCAACACATTCACGAGAACATGCTTGAACGGATGCGCCGCGAAACCTCGCAGCAATACATTGTGGACCTGATGCGCAAAATCCGCGCGGGCGTGCCGGGCATCGCGTTGCGCACAACTTTCATCGTCGGCTTCCCGGGGGAAACAGATGGGGCCTTCGAGACGTTGCTGGATTTCAT
>JANPGB010000197.1:0-5143 GCA_031423695.1 Verrucomicrobiota bacterium | reverse complement strand
TTTTGCATTCGTCAGATAATCGCCAAACTCGCCGATCAACTCACCGAGGTTCTTGCCCGTCGTGATCATGCCCCAGCCGCCGATGGAATGGAACCGCACGGCGATGGCCTTGTTGGGCAGCAACGACGGCGTGTCCTTGCTGATCGCGGCGTATGGATGATCCACGCCGAGCACGAAAAAGGTTTCGCCGTCCGCCGCGCTCCGACCGTCTTTGCGCTTGACCGAGCCGGTGGCGTATTCGTAAGCGCCGAGCGTGTGTTCGGGGCGGAAATCGCGCGAGCCGATGCCATAAACGCCACGGAACAGGCGCGGCGTTTCTTCCGGCGTGAGCGCGGGCAAAGTGCCGCCGAAGTGAGTGACCTCATTCGCCTTGCCGAGCGCGACGCGGATGTCGCGGGCCAGCGGGTTGTCGCCGGCCAGCGCTTCGTCGGTGCGTTCGAGGATGATGACGTTTTTCTTGCCGCGCAGCGCGTTGATGATCGCGGCTTCTGGGAAGGGGCGGATGACGTTGACGTGGATTGAACCGACCTTCGCATTGCGCTGGTCGCGGAGATAATCGCACGCGGCCTCGATGTTGTCCGCCGCGCAGCCGAGGGAAACGAAAATCGTGTCGGCATCCTCGCACTTGAACTGCGTGATCAAACCGTAGTGACGGCCGGTCAAGCGCCCGAATTCTTCGTAGGCCGCTTCGAGGAAACCGAGGATCGGCTCGTTGAAATTGTTGCGGCGCGCAACCACGCCGTTCATGTGATGCTCCTGATTCTGCACCGGGCCAAGCAGGATCGGGTTTTTCAAATCCATCATCTCCGGCACGCGGCGGCGTTTCGGGCCGAACAGTTCGCGTTGCGCGGGCGTCGGGCAGTCAATCATCTCATCCACCGGGCCGAGAAATTCGCGGAGCAGTTCCGCTTCAGGCGCGAGATAGGTTCGCTCGGAGTGCGTGGTCAGCATCCCATCCTGGATGTTCATGCCGGGGTTGAGCGTAAGTTCGTTGACCTTGCGGAGAATGATCCCCTGATCGGCGCATTGCTGCGCATCTTTGCTGACGAGCATTGTCCAGCCGGTGTCCAGCGCGGCGTTGAAATCGTCGTGGCCGCAATGGACGTTGAGCGCGTGCTTGGTCAGCGCGCGGGCGCCGACTTCAATGACCATCGTCGAGAACTTGCCGGGCGCATGATAATACTGCTCCATCGCATAGACAATGCCCTGGCCGGAGGTGAAATTAACCGCGCGCTTGCCGCTGACGGCAAAGGCCGTCGCGCCGCCCTGCGCCGCGTGCTCGCCTTCGGTTTCCACTGCGACCTTCTGCTGGCCCCAGACGTTGAGTTCGCCCTGCGCAAAGGAAGCCTGATAGATCTCGCCGCCTTCGGTGGAGGGCGTGATGGGATAGAAGATGCCGCCTTCGGTGATGCGCGTTTCGACCCATTGGGTGACGAGTTGGTTGCCGTTGCAGGTGACGCGGATGCCGGGGTACTTGGGGGCGATGCGCGCGGAGGGGTTGGCGGGATTGGTTTTGGAGGCAGACGATTGGCTCATAAATTTATTTACAAATTTATCGGCCCGCGAAGCGCGAACTACCGTCGCTTTCACAAACCGAAAGCTAAGTTTCAACGAAAGATACGCACTCCGGTTCCAGACACAAAGGAAAAGAATTGCCAGACAAACAACATTTCTTCCCCTTGGCCGCACGGAGCCGGCCGTAGCGGATTCCGCAGCACAATCCGCGCATCAGCAACGAACTTATTTCAGACGAATCCAGCGGGTCTCGGTGCGGTATTTTTGACCGGTGGCGGTTTCGACTATGGCGAAGAAGGGGTGCCGGCCGGCCCACAGATTGGTGCCGACGACATCGAAGTCTGCCATTGGAGCATTGCTAACAGAGCCAATCGCGCCGCCCGTGCTGTAGAGCGTGGTCAGCGCGACGTTGTTCGTGTTGGCTAAAACTTGAACATGATAAGTTCCTAGAGCCGGGGCGTTATTGGTCAAATCCAGCAAGGTCAGCGTGGCAGCGAGCGGGGAATTGCTGATGCAGACTGGAACAGTGGCGCGGGTTTGGGTGCGGACGTGGCTGCCTTCGTAGGCAACGGCGGTCAGCTCGTGGTAACCATCGGGAAATTGGGTTGTATCGAATTGGAAGTTGAACTTCATTTGGTTGGCCCCGGCGGTGACATAAAGGTGGTTGCGCGGTTGCAGGTCGGCAAGGTTGTCGGTGAGGGGTTGCTGCACGAAGGCTGGTGAAACATGCAACCCAAAGCCAGACCCAGAGCGACGCGCGATCACTGAGATTCCCGCAGCCGCAAGCCCGCCACTTCGGGCGCGAATGTTGAACGAAGCCGAAATGACGACGAGGAAGTCTTCCGCGACCACGCCATCGGGGCCTTGAAGAGCCGGGTGGGCATTGATCGCGTTGCAAAGCTGGGTGGCGAGCTGCGCGGCGGTCGTGCCAGCAACCTGATTGGTGGTGCCGATGACGACGGTTTGGCCATTCGTTTTGGTGAGCGTGAGTTCAATCCACGATCCCGCGAGGGGCGAACTGCCGGAGACGGTATATTTTCGACGACCGGAAGCCGTGGTTGCCAGGAATTCGGGGCGACTGGCACGCAGAAAGGTCGAGCGCAGATTGGAGCTTCCCGCGGTGCTGCCGGCTGAAGTCTGGAGGCTGGCAAGATTGAAATTGGTGACGAGGGTCAGCCATGGGCCCGAGTTGGTCGAAACGGCCACGGTAAAAGGCCGTGCGGGAGCGTCAATCCGGACCAGGGTGAGTCCCGTGGCAACGTTCAGGACGGCAAATTTCGGCGGCGCTGGCGGCGCGAGCCAGGCGCGATAGAAACGCCACAGGGAATTGGTCGTGTCGGAGGCGGCAAATTCCATGCTGCCTCCGGCAGTGTTCGTCAACACAGGCGTCCAGTCGAGGAGATTGGTCGAAACGAGCAGGGCCGAAGCCTGGCCGACCTGACTCTCCATGGTGAGCCGAAACGCGCCAGTTTGATCAATTCGCGGGGCGGATACCCTGGGCGGTTGATTGGGGTCCGACCACATCAGGCGATAGAAACGCGCCGGGTGATTCGCTGCATCAACATCTTGAAAATGCAGCAGTCCTGGTGAGCGATTGGTAAAGATTGGCGACCAACTTAAAAAATTAGTTGTGGCTTCTATGACGTAAGGCACGGCACTGGGCAGTTGGACGTCCATTCCAAAAGCACTGGTGTCCACCAGGCCGGTTGGGAGCATCTGCGGGGGGGTTGAATCCGGGAGGTTGTTGACGGTATAAGCCAAGCCCGGCGTATTCGTGGGAGTGTTGTCAGCCCAAAAGAATTTGAAAGAGTTAGTCGCGGCAGCGATATAACCGAGTTCGATTCGATCCCCGTGGATCGCCGCCCGAATTTGCGTCTCATTAGTTGCGGCTGGATTGTTGATCAAGCCTGCCAGCCCGGTTGCCACAGAGCTTACCGTTTCGTTGCTGAGCACGGTGTAAGTGAAGGGATAACCGTTCAGGGTAACGGTTAATTGATTGCCGAGACGTGGGGGAAGGTTGGTCAGGGTGCTAAGATATTTGCCGTCCACGAACAGGTCGATCTGTTGCAGGGGGCGGTCTCCAGCCGGCGCGATGAAGTTGACTGACAGCATGGTAGTATCACTCAGCACCGAATTCAGCAGGTTCGTCTGCCATCCGCCGATGGCCCGGCCGGCGAAGGGCGCGGCCAACGGCTCTCCGACCAAAAGCCCCTGATAGGGCACGTTGATGCTTTGGTAATAGGACTCGGCCAAACTAAAGCCGCGGGCTTGATAGAAATAGACCTGCGAATTGGGAAATTTCTCAGTGCTCGTGCCTGGTTCGGTTACGGTGCCATAACTGCCCGCCGCGCCGGCTTCAACAAAAGCGAATAAGTTTGTCTGGTCATTCGCACCAAAAAGGATTCCCCCAAATGACGTCATGCTGTCGGCGATGGCGCCTGGAATAAAGGCTCCCGGCGACAACTGAAACTGGGCCAGGCCGGTTTCGTAGCCAAATAAACCGGTTTGGCCAGAAGGGTCATTCAAGTTGGTTCGTAGCAGGGCCGGCCGTCCCAAAATGCGTCCGTTAAAAAGTGCATTGTCGAATTCAACATAACGAAGATTTCGGGCCACATCTGAACTCTTTGCCAGAATTACCGGCGCGAGGGGGAACGTCCCATCGCTGGCAACTCCGCCGTCCACCAATGCCATCGCCTTGGCAAGCGAGGTTGCCGTGATCATGGTGGTCAGAAATGACGAGCCGGGCGCACTGGCAGGCGGCGCGTTCTGAAAAATCGCCTCGCTGCCCCCATAACTGTTTTCCATCCCCGTCCCACTGGCGGACTTCAAACCGTAATACAACGCCGAGGTGGTGCCGTTGACGTCTGAGCCAAAGGTCGTTTGGAAAGGCAGGTCCATGGACAGGACCACGTAATGGATCTGATTTGTCAACTGACGTGCCTCGAGCAGGCCCAGAAGTGGGGAAAGCAGAACGGTTTGAAAGTCGTTGCTCGTCCAGGAGAAGTTTCCTCCGGGCCAGTTGATGCGCAGGACATTTTCAGGGGGCACTTCCCGCCGCTCGCAATAGTAGTTGCCCAAAGCGCATGAATTCGAGCTGCTCTGGTTAACGACGAAAACGACATTAAGTCCACTGCCCCCGGCGCGGGTGCCGAGCGGAATGAGGCACAAAATAAGCGTCAGAACCGTGAGTCGGTGCCAATGCTTTGGGGTTCGTGTTTTTGTGCGGCGCGACAGCATGAGCAAATGTTTTTCAGCTATCAACAAATCTAGGGTGTGATCAAACCTGGGGATTAATCAATTAGGCTTCAAATGAGAAAGGGCCGATCATTGTGATCGGCCCTTGATACACTGTTTGAAGCAGTGAAGCTAGAGTCTTATTTCAAAGCATTACTTTCTCCGGCGAATGAGCCCGCATGCCCCAAGACCAAGGGTGAGAATGGACACCATGGCCGGTTCCGGAATGGGGGTTACGGACAGGGACTTGTTCTTGAACACTTCAAAGCTCGTGTTGTTAAGGATGGTGGGGTCCCATTGCAGTGACCAAGTGGCATCCCCAGGGCCGGTTGCCAGGTTGTTGTCGAGGTTGTATCCCGGCACCGTATTGAGATTGTTCCGGTTGGTGTCGTAA
>JANPGB010000196.1:0-4784 GCA_031423695.1 Verrucomicrobiota bacterium | reverse complement strand
TCGCTGGTGGCCTTTTCCACCAGGGCCGCCGCGGCTTTGAACTCCCGGTCTGCCGCTCTGGCGATCCGCGCGGCGTCCAGCAGCTCGCGCGACCAGATTTCTTTCCCGGTCTTGAGGTCGTACCGCGCGAGGCTGCCGCCGCGCAAAACCATCAGCTGGTTTTGGGCGCACAACCTGGCCGTGCCGGAATAAACCATTTCCGGAAACCGCACCGCAAAAACCGGCCGGGGCACCGAGCCAAACCATGCATACCAGATCCAAAATCCCAGCAACGCCACGACCCCCACGCCCAGCGCGGCGAAAATTTTCCCCAGCTTCCGCCACCGGTCGGCTTCCACCCGGAAGCGCTGCCCGGCGTATTGCGGCACCTGCATCCCCTGCGCGGCGGCGCGGGTCTGGCACGCCACCGAGCAGACGTAACCGAACAGTTCCATGCATTGCGGACAGATGGGCTTCGCGCAGACCGCGCAATGCTCGATGGTTTGCTGGCGGGGATGCTTCGTGCAGACCGGCATCCGTCCGGCGGACGCCACTGGCGGCGGGGTCGCGGGTGGCTGGTCGGGGCGCTCCGGCGCGAGCGCCACGCGCAATCGTGGCGCGGCGGTCAAAGCGGGTTCGGCCATTTCGCCCGCGCCGGCGGCGGCCTGTTCCGTCAATTCCTTCCGGATCATCTCGTTGACGAAATCGGACGAATCCAGGCCGCACTGGTCGCACACAAAGCGCATCGGCTGCCGCGCCATGTCTGGCGTGATGGCAAAATCAAATTTCGCGCCGCAGGGGCATTGGAGTTTCATGGCATGATCGGGCGCCTCAAGCTTAGCGAACCCTTCGTGAAACGAGAAGCGTGAAACGTGAAACGCGACCGCCGGCACGCTTCACGCATCAGGGCTTGGGATTCAACAGCACGACCCCCGCCGTCACCGGCAGCGCGAACGCCAGATTGGTCGGGCTGGATTCAACGTGGCCGTCGGTGAAAAGAATATTCCCGCCGGACTGCTGATGATTGTTGCCCGGCGGTTTGCCGGTCGCGGAAAAGACCGGGTCGCCCGCCGTTTTGGAGTTGGTGTTCACCTGCGCGTCGGAGATGAGCGCGGCCGGTGCGCCGCCGGAATGCCGGCCCATGTAATAGGCATAACTGATTTTGTTGGTCCGCAACGACTCGCCGGCGGGCAGCGGCGAAGCCTGGCCGCCGGGACAGATGAAAACCTCCCGGTCCACCGAGTAACGCGGCACGAGCAGATCCAGCGGCACCTCGGAAGTGGCCGCGCCAGCGACCCGGGGAAACGTCCCGGCGTGGTCCTGGGCATAAATTTCCTGCGCGAGAAACACCTTTTGCAGATTGGCCTGGCAGGCTTTTTTGGTGCCGCGCTGATGGCTGGGCGAACCGAACCCGAAATACAAGGTGGCGAGCGTCAGCACGATGGCGAGCGTGACGAGCAGTTCGAGCAGCGAGAAGCCGGCTGGGGGGCTCGGCGCGCCACGGACACCGGCGCCCGCACGCGGGTTGGACAAGGTTGCGCTCATGCCACTGCTATAGGGCAAAAGCCGGTGGTTGGCAACCGCCCGGTGATCGGGCTGGGGCAACGTTCATTGCCAGTCCGCCAACTGAGAATTGCCGTTGCGCGCGCGTTCGTGTAAAACCCCGCCATGCCAAAACGGGACGTTGGGGAATTCATCGCACACTGGTCCGCCGCCAGTCCTTCCGAGCGCGCCAATTCACAGGCGTTTCTGCTCGATCTCTGCGACCTCCTCGAAGTTCCCCGGCCCGACAACCAGCCGCTCGCCGGTTATTTCTTCGAGTATCCCGTCACCGAGCCGCACGCCGACGGCACCACCAGCGCCGGGCGCATTGACCTCTACAAACGCGCCTGTTTCGTGCTCGAATCTAAACAATTTCAGGAAGCCCGCGCCGAAGCCTCGCAATTGGAACTCGCCGCGCGGGAAGCCGGGGTCATCGAAAAGAAAAAATCCTCCCAACCCGTGCGCGGCTCCAACGCGTGGGATGATGCGATGGTCAAGGCCCGCGGACAGGCCGAGCGTTATGTGCGCGCCCTGCCGGACGACAACCCGCCGTTCGTGATCGTCGTGGACGTGGGCCACACCTTCGAGGTGTTTGCCGATTTCACGCAGGCGGGCAAAGCCTATCTGCCGTTTCCCGACCCGCGCAATTTCCGCATCCGCCTCGCCGAGCTGGCCGACGAAAAAATCCGCGAACGCCTCCGCCTCGTCTGGACCAATCCCGCCGCGCTCGATCCGGCGAAACGCTCCGCCGATGTCACGCGCGAAGTTTCCGGCCACCTCGCCGAACTCGCCAAGTCCCTGGAACTCGCCGGTCACGCGCCCGATCTCGTCGCGCAATTTCTCACCCGCTGCCTGTTCTGCATGTTCGCCGAGGACGTCGAGCTGCTGCCCAAGGACAGTTTTACCGAACTGCTCCAATCCCTCCCGGCCAGCGGCGAAGGTTTTCAGGAAGTGATGCAGCAGTTGTTCCGCGAGATGAACACCGGCACCGGTAAGGGCATCTCCGTGGTGCTGCGCAAAAAACTGCTGCACTTCAACGGCGGCCTGTTTGCCGACGACACCGTGCTGCCGATCAACGGACTCCAGCTCGGCTTGCTCAAGAGCGCGGCCAAAACCAACTGGCGGCGCGTCGAGCCTGCCATCTTTGGCACGCTGTTGGAGCGCGCATTGAACCCCGACGAGCGCCACGAACTCGGCGCCCACTTCACGCCCCGCGCCTACGTGGAGCGGCTGGTTTTGCCGACCGTGGTTGAGCCACTCCGGGCCGAATGGGAAAACGTCCGCGCCGCCGCCATCACCCACGCCCGCGCCGGTGAAACCAAGAAAGCCCGCGCCGAAGTGAACACTTTTCACGAGCGCCTTTGCAAAGTCACCGTGCTTGATCCCGCCTGTGGCTCCGGCAACTTTCTTTACGTCGCGCTGCAACATCTGAAAATTCTGGAAGGTGAAGTCCTGGACGTGGCCGCGCAGTTCGGCGAGAACTTCAAGCTCGAACTCGAAACCCACACCGATGATCCGCACCAGTTTCTTGGCCTTGAAATCAATCCCCGCGCCGCGTCCATCGCTGAGCTGGTTTTGTGGATCGGCTACCTGCAATGGCATTTCCGCTTGCATGGCAACCGCACGCCGCCCGAACCGATTCTGCGCGCGTTCAAAAACATCGAGTGTCGCGACGCCGTCCTGGACTACGACGGCCCACCGCAGCCGGTGACCTGGGCCATGGCGGCGGCGAATCCTGATCTGCCGGGATTGCCGGATGATGTGCGCGAGAAGTTGCGAACGGAGCGCGGGTCTGTGACCCGCAGCACCCCCGCAAGTTCGGTGACGTTGGAAAGTCCAGCGGCTCACGATACCACCAAGTGCTGCGGCTCACAGAGCCGCGCTCCATCGGAAACCATCACCGTCTGGGATCGGCGGAGCCAGAAAACGGACCTGGTCACGGGCCGCGCCGTGCCGGACGAAACCCGGCGCGTGCCGTTGTTCAGCTACCCGAACCCGCGTCCCGCCCAATGGCCGCCGGCGGATTTCATCGTCGGCAATCCACCGTTCATCGGCACGGCGCGGATGCGCGAGGACCTGGGCGACGGCTATGCCGAGACGCTGCGCGCCGCGTATCCCGACGTGCCGGAATCCGCCGACTTCGTTTTGTATTGGTGGCACAAGGCCGCCGGACTCGTGCGCGCGGGCAAGGCGCAACGCTTCGGCCTGATCACCACGAACAGTCTGCGGCAGACCTTTGCGCGCCGCGTGGTGCAGCTGCATTTGGTAGGGCGCGTCGCTCCGCGCGCGCCGTCGGGCTACCTTGAAAGCGTTGACGCCTCTCCACGCTCAGGCGGCGCGCACGGAGTGACGCGCCCTACCGACCCGCCACTCTCCCTCGTCTTTGCCATTCCCGATCATCCGTGGGTGGACACGGCGGAAGGCGCGGCGGTGCGGATTGCCATGACGGTGGGCGCGGCGGGTGAACTCCCCGGCGAACTGCTGGAAGTGACCAGCGAAGAACCGCAGCCCGACGGCTCGGAAAAAGTTTCGTTCAAGTCGCAGCACGGAAAAATTTCCGCCGACCTCACCACCGGGGCGGATGTCACGACCACCGTCGAACTAAAGGCAAACTCAAATCTCACCAGTCGCGGTGTCATGCTCTTCGGCGATGGCTTCATCATTACAGCGAAAGAGGCCGAAACTTTGGGGCTAGGCAAGATCGCAGGCCTTGAAAAGTTTATTCGTCCTTATCGTAACGGGCGCGATTTGATGGACCGCACGCGTGGTGCCTTGGTCATCGACCTATTCGGCATCAGTCCAGACGAAACCAGGAAGCGCTTCCCGGATGTTTTTCAACATATTCTTACCAAGGTGAAACCCGAGCGTGATGGAAACCGGGACAAATCAATCAGAGAGAACTGGTGGCTGTTTGGCCGTCCGCGCTCGGAAATTCGTCCAGCACTTAGCGGCCTTGGCAGATATGTCGCCATTGTGGAAACATCCAAGCATAGGATTTTTCAGTTCCTTGAATCGGAAATACTCGCCGACAATAAACTTGTAGTTATCGCGCTTGAAGATCCTTTCTTTCTTGGCGTATTGAGCAGTCGGATACACGTCGTTTACGCGCTCGCCGCTGGTAGTTGGCTCGGTGTTGGTAACGATCCGGTTTACGCAAAGTCCCGCTGCTTTGATCCGTTTCCCTTTCCGTTGTGCAGCGAGGCGGAGCGGGAACGCATCCGCCAACTGGCGGAGGAATTGGACGCGCACCGCAAGCGCGTGCA
>JANPGB010000195.1:0-10147 GCA_031423695.1 Verrucomicrobiota bacterium | reverse complement strand
ACGGTGGGGCAGTTTACAATAGTGGCACGATGACTTTGGGCAATTGCATGGTCAGCGGCAATTATACTGGATCGGGAGCCGACAGCTATGTTCCGGTATTTAGCTATGTAGGTGAGCCTGCGAGTCCGGGTGGAAATGGAGGAAATGGCGCGGGCATTTACAACGCAGGCATTCTACGTTTGCACTTCTCGACCGTCAGCCAAAACACTGACGGACACGGCGGGTATGGCGGCAAAGGGGGAGCCGGTGGAAGTGGCGCAGGGATTTACAATGCAGCGAAACTGTTCTTGGACACTTGCACGATCAGCGGGAATTCCTCCGGAATCGGAGGCGCTGACTACGACCACGATGTGAATTTCCCTTTCTGGTCCGGCGGCGGCAGCGGTGGAAATGGTGGCGGTGTTTGCAACCTTGGCGAACTTTCTCTCAATTCTTGCACCGTTGTTGCTAACTCAACCGGCAATGGCGGCGATGGTGATGCGGGTTGGTTCAGCAGTGGCAGCAATGGCGGAACCGGGGGCGATGGTGGCGGAATCTATAATCCACCTGGTGGCATTTGCACAAATCTTTCAAATTGCTTGTTCGCTTTGAATCTTGTGGGTTTCGGAGGACTTGGCGGTTTGGCAGATACTTCCCGTTCCGGGACGACAAATGGCGTGTCGGGCGCTAACGGTTCCGGTTCCGATCTCACCGGCGATTTTACTTCGCGCGGCTTCAATTTGATCGGCGCGTCCGACGGCAGCACCGGTTTCACGAACGGCGTGAATGCGGATCAAGTCGGCAGCATCGCTGTGCCGATTGATCCGTTGATCGGTCCGTTGCAAATGAACGGCGGGCCGACGCCCACGCACGCCTTGCTGCCGGGCAGTCCCGCGATTGATCACGGCAGGAGCTTTGAACAAAAGTTTGATCAGCGCGGCCACCGTCGTCCGCATGATTATGCGTCCATCCGCAATGCGCCAGGCGGCGACGGCTCGGACATCGGGGCTTTTGAATTGGACAATTAATTCGCGCCGAAACGGCTGCCGCTGGCTGGGGCGACCGAGAGGGACAGGGTTAGGGGCACCAATGTATCCGGCTCAAATCTCCTCCCCAGCCCTCCCTCGGCCAGGCGGTGAAAGGGAGACGGGGGCAATTTTCAAGCTGACTTTGCATTTCCAATTCCAGCGAGCGGCCTTATTCTGCGCGCATGGCGTTGGTTCGCATTTTGGTGGATGGCTACAGCCTGCTGCACAACTGGCCCGAGCTGGCGCCGGGCCAGCCGCGCCATTCGGCCGCCGCCCGCGATGAGCTGATCCGCCAGCTCACGTTGTATCGTGACGCCACCGGCACGCCGGTCACGATTTTTTTTGATGGTGCCGGCACGGTCCAGGGGCCGTCGGAGTACGGCTCCACGCCCGAGGTCGAAATATTGTTTTCCCCGGCGGGCCAAACCGCCGATGATCTGATTGAACGGGCGGCGTACCGGTTTCAGCCGTACGGCGAAGTGCTGGCCGTCACGGACGACCACGCCGAGCGGGACACGGTCGTCGGCCTGGGCGGATTGGCATCGAGCTGTGATAATTTCATCCGGGCCATCGGCCAGGCGCTGGCGGATCAGCAGCACGACCTCCGTCAGCACAACCGCCGCGAACAAAATGAATTCAAACGCCGGTCGTAAAAAATCCGAATGAACAAAGCAGAACCCTTCACCCGCGCCGTGCGCGGACGCATTTTCCGGCTGGGTGTGCTGGGGTTGGTGCTGCTCGGCGTGCTGGGCTCGCAGACAGTTTTTCCCCAGGCTACGCCCTCCGCCGTCCGACCGTCCAACCGCTGGCTGCTCATCATCGAAACCTCCCGCGCCATGCAGCCGCGCGCGGCGGCCATCGCGCAGCTCGCCGGCAACTTGGTGCTGTCCGGCATGGGTGGCCAGATGCGCACCGGCGACACGCTCGGCGTCTGGACTTTCACCAGCGACCTGCACGCCGGCAATTTTCCGCTCCAGACCGCCACCCGCGACAACACCAAGAGCCTGGGCGAGCGCGTCGCGTTGTTTGTCGCGCAGCAGAAATTTGAAGGCCGGCCCGGGCGCGACCAGGTGTTTCCGGCCATGAATGGCGTCATCAGCAATTCGGAGTTCATCACCGTGATCCTGATTTCCAGCGGCGCTGAAACCTTCAGCGGCACTCCGTTCGACAAGGCCATCAATGCGATTCACAAGCAATGGCAGAGCGAGCAGGACAAGGCGCGGCTGCCGTTTCTCACCATGCTGCGCGCGCAGCGGGGGCGCATCACCGACTTTGAGGTCGGCCGGCCGCCCGCACCGCTGGCCTTTCCGCCGCTGCCGCCGGAGCTGCAGATTCCCGACCCGGTCGTGCAGACGCCGGCCGCCCCCAAACCCGTGGCGCCGCCGCCACCAATACCACCGCCACCGGTGGTGCCGAATCTTATCGTTCACGGAAAAAAGCCGGAGCCGGTGTCGGAATCCATTTCCAATCCCGCGCCAGGTACCCTTGAAAAAATTGTTCCCGGTCCGCCGCCGGCTGCTCCCACCAATGCCGCGACTGCCGCGAACACCCGTCCGCCGATGCCATTCGTCACGGCCGGGACGCAGACTCCCACGAACTTTGCGGCGACAAATAGCAGCCCGCAGGTTGCCACGAATCGGACCGTGGCCGCCGCCGGGGGGGCGGTTTCAGCGGATGGGAAAACATTCTGGCTGGCTGGAGCGGTGGCGGCCGTGGCCGCGCTGGGATTGGTGCTAATGCTGGCCCGCCGGGCGCGCTCCCAGCCGCGCGTCAGCCTGATCACCCGCTCGCTGGATCGCGATAAAAAGTAGGCGCGGCTGTTTCAGAGCCTAGTTGGACAGTGGCGGCAGGCCTCCGGGCCTGCCGTAGAGGGCGGGCATCCAGCCGCCCGGACAAACCCTCTTGACTGCGCGAACCGTCCAGTTTCGGCGAGCTTTCTCACTGACCACGTTTTTTCCGCCGGGCTGGAAGCCACGGCTCTACGTCAGCCAGGATGGCCGACGCTACACGTTTCAAACAGGCTCTCAACCAACACGTAGCCAGCAGGTCTTCAAGTGCGCCGGCTCGGCGCGGGACACAGGAAAGTCCAGTGGCTGGGGAACGTAATGGCGCTGGAGAATTTTCCGGTGCCCGGCCCGGGCGGCAGCTTCCACGCTGGCCAGAAAACTCTCCGGCTCCCAATCCGCCGCATTGGTGGAGGCGAGCAAAACTCCGCCGGGTTTGAGGAGCGGCAAGGCGGCGGTGACCAGTGTTCCAAAATCTTTTTCCACCCGAAAAGCGCCGCGTTCCTTCGACTGCGAGAACGTGGGCGGATCCAGCACGATGACATCGAACGCCCGCCCCTTTTTGGCCAGGCGGCGCAGCCAGTCGAAGGTGTCGCCGAAAACAAAATCGTGCGCGGACGCATCGAGACCGTTCAAGGCGAAGTTGCGCCGGCCCCATTCGAGATATTTTTTCGAGAGATCCAGGCTGGTCACGCGCGCCCCGGCTTTGGCCGCGCAGACGGAGAAGCCGCAGGTGTAGGCGAACGTATTTAGGATTTCGGGTCTGGCGTCTGAGGTAGGAGGGCGCGTCGCTCCATGCGCGCCGCTGCTTGACTTCGATGACCCCGACGGCGCGCACGGAGTGACGCGCCCTCCCACGCAGTTCTCGGCCGGGAGCAGTGGGAAGTCGGCCGCGATGTGGCCGGTCAGCAAACGACGCCGGTTGTCGCGTTGATCAAGAAACAATCCCACCGAATAACCTTCCTGAAAACTCAGCTCGAAGCGGACGCCGTTTTCGCGGATCTCAAACCGTTCCGGCGCGGCCTCGCCGTGAACCAGTTGCGGCGAAGTTTCACCGGGAGTCGTGCGCCGCACCTGGCGGTTGAGGGTTTTGTGGTAAGCGCCGCGCGCCGAAACTTGTTGCGCCAGGCGGGCGAGTTCGGCGTGTTGGAGCGGGGTCAGGGTGTCTTCGCTCTGGGACAGCAGCCAGTCACCCAGCCGTTCGACGAACCAGCCGGGCCAGCCATCGCTCGCTCCATGAATGAGGCGGAAGGCATTAGTCGTTTGCGGGTCAATCACGGCGGTGCGCAGCGCCAGACGCGCGTCGGCGGCAAAGTCGGCGGGCGCGCGGAAGGTGACGGTTTGATCGCTGGCGGGATGGCGCAGCGTGAGTTCCGCGGCGTGCAGGCAGACGCGGGGAAAGGGCGGGCCGCCGTAAAGGGTGTCGCCAAGAATGGGAAAACCGTTTTCTGCCGCATGGACGCGGATTTGATGGGTGCGCCCGGTCAGCGGTTCCGCCTCGATGAACGTGGAGTTTGGAATCGGCGATTTCAAATTCGCATTGCGGAAAAGCGTCTCCGCCGGTTCGCCCGTGGCGCCGCTGACGTAGCGTTCGCCCAGGCGCGTGATTTTGGAGGCGGCGGTGAACTCAGTTTGCTTCAGCCCATGATCTGCGAGCAGGAGATATTTTTTGTGAACTTCGCGGCGGGTGAACTGTTGAGTGAGGGAGCGGTTGGCCTGCGGAGTTTTTCCGAAGACAATGACGCCGCTGGTTTCCTTGTCCAGCCGGTGGATGATGGCGAGCTTTGCCCATCGCGCTTCGCTGTGTCGCAGCCAGTCATACAAACCCTCCCCGGCAAACGGCGCGGGGGCGTGCGTGTTCAAGCCGGCGGGCTTGTTGACCACCAGCAGGTGTTCGTCTTCGTGCAGCACGCACGGGGCGGGGGAGGATGGCGGACGCGAAAGCATGTTTTAGTTCGTCCGCCAGCTTAAGCCGAGTCTGCCCGGCGGGCGCAAGCGCGGAAGCGGCTCAGAAGAATTTCCAGTCGCCCTGCCATACCACCCAGAGGCCGAGCAAAAAATTGGTGATGGCATGGGCGGTCATCGCATCTCCCAGCCGGTCCTTGCGAATCACCAGCCACTGGTAGGCAAAGCCGCAGAGGATGCCGGCCAGCCATTGCTGGTGGGAAGCACCGAAGATAATGGAGGTCACGAGAAAGGAGGTGACATGAAACCGGGACAGGGGCATTTCCAGAAAATTGATCCGCACAAAATAGCGGTAGAGGAAGGATCGGTAGAATGCTTCCTCCAGCGGTGGGACGACAAAGGTCATTCCGAGAATTCGCACGACCAGGAACAGCCACGCCAGCGCGGAATCCTGCCCGAACTCGGCGTGCGGATTCCAGACCGGGCCGGTCGCCTGGGCCTGCGGATAAAAGGAATCCAGGCCGACCCACATCACGCACACGCCAACGCCGACCACGACGGCTTCCCAGCTCACGGCCCAGCGGACCTCCGGAACGAACGCCCGCATTTCCCAGACCAGCCAGGCACCGACGAAGGTCTTGGCGAAGTAAAACCAGAAACGTGTGTTGTCTCCGAGGACCGACGGGGCGGAGGTCAGCAAGAGGAAGATGACAAAGGGCGCGACCCGGGCGTAGATGGGCGAGGCTTTCGATTTCTCCCGGAAATAATTCATCACACGAATTTTTAGCAACCCCTCAGAATTTCCGGGTGATTTAGTTTGCGGGCGTTCACTCCTCGTCGAACTTGCGTTTGATGAGGGCTTCGATTTCGGCCAAGGCCTGGGAGGCATCGGCGCCGGCGGCGGAAATGGTCAGCTTGCTGCCCGGACCGGCGGCCAGCATCATCAAGCCCATGATGCTCTTGCCGTTGACCTTTTCGCCGTCCTTTTCCACGAAGACATCGCACTGGAACCGGTTGGCGGTTTTGACAAAGAGCGCGGCCGGCCGGGCATGAATGCCGAGCTTGTTGGAGACATGAAAGTCCCGGACAAGGCTGGATTCATCGGTTGGCGGTCGTTTGGCGCTCATTTGGCTCGGCGGATAATTAACCCAGTCCGCTGACATTGGCCAAACAATTTTTAAATTTTGGGAAGAAAACGGCTAAAGCTGGGTTTTGGTCGGGCCGGCCATTTTGGCGAGGAGTCGCTCGTTCAGATCCTTGGCGGGGTTGACGCCGGACATTTTCAGCTTGGTCTGGAAGGCGGCCACTTCAATCAGGCGCGCCAGATCGCGGCCGGTCCGCACCGGCAGAATGATATGCGCGATGTCGAGGCCGAGGATTTTGACGAATTGTTCGTCCATGCCGACGCGTTCCACGTCCTCGACTTCATTCCAGGCTTTCAGGGTGATGACGAGGTCCACGCGTTTTTTGGTGCGGATGCATTTGACGCCGAACATCGCGGCGACGTTGATGATGCCGATGCCGCGGACTTCCATGTGATTGCGGGTCAGCTCCGAACTGGTGCCGATGACGTTGTCGCCGTCTTCCAGGGTGACCTTGGTGATGTCGTCGGCGACCAGGCTGTAGCCGCGTTCGATCAGGGCGAGGACGCTCTCACTTTTGCCGATGCCGCTTTCGCCCTTGATGATGACGCCGATACCCAGGATATCCACCATGCTGCCCATCTCCGTGCCGTGGGGCGCGAACATGGTTTCCAGCGCGAGCGTGGCGCGGTTGATGAAATTCATGGTGATGAGCGGCGTTTGGAAAACGGGGACGCCCGCCTTCTCCGCGGCCTGCATCAGGGTCTTGTCCGGGGAGAGTCCCCGGCTGAAGACGAGGCAGGGGATTTTGAAACTGAAGAACTTCTCGTAGCGCTGGGCGCGCGCGGCGGGCGAGAGCGATTTCAAGTAGTAAGCCTCGGCGTGTCCGATCGTCTGGATGCGTTTGAGAGCGAAATAGCGCGTGAAGCCGGTGAGGACCAGGCCGGGCCGGTTGACCGTGGGCTCGAGGATGACACGTTTGAAGCCGTTTTCGCCGGTCAGCGATTTTAACTTGAGCGGGCCGGCCTGCTCTTTAAAGAAGCGTTCGACGGTGAGGGTGTCGCGTTGCATAAATTCTTGGTTCGTGAAACATGAGACGTGATTCGTGAATGAGCGCCCGGCAGATTTTCACGTTTCACGCCTCCCGGTTTGCTGCCTACATGTTGAACTCCGGTCCGAGATAGATTTCCCGCGCTTTGGGATCGTTCGCTAGAAATTCCGCGCTGCCCTCGACCAGCACCTGGCCCTTGTGGATGATGTAGCCCCGGTCAATGAGCTTCAGCGTCTCGCGCACATTGTGGTCGGTGATTAATATTCCCAGGCCGCGCTCCTTGAGGCGGCGGACGATCTTTTGCACTTCATAGACGGCAATCGGATCAATCCCGCTGAAGGGCTCGTCGAGCAGCAGCAGCTTCGGGCTGGTGACCAGCGCGCGGGTGATTTCCAGCCGCCGTTTCTCGCCGCCGCTCAGCGTGAAGGCCTTGCTCCTGGCCAGCGGCGTCAGATCCAATTCCTCAAGCAGATACTTCAAACGCACGGCGCGTTCGGAGGCCCCGATCTGGCACGTCTCCAAAATCGCCAGGATGTTCTGCTCGACGGTGAGCTTGCGGAAAACGGACGGCTCCTGCGTGAGATAGCCGATGCCCAGGCGCGCCCGCTGGTGCATGGGCAGGCGGGTGATCGCGTGCTCTTGAAATCGCACCTGGCCCTCGTCGGGCTTCACGACGCCGACGACCATGTTGAAGGTGGTGGTCTTGCCCGCGCCGTTCGGCCCGAGCAGGCCGACGATTTCGCCCGCGCCGATGTTGATGGAAACGCCGTTGACCACGCGACGCTGGCCATAGACTTTGACCAGCTGATCGGTCGTGAGCAGCGCGCCGGACGTGGCGGGCTGGGCGGATTCGGGTTGGGAAAGGGTTTCGCTCACACGAGTTTATTTTCCTGGAACCTTGACCGGCGAGGCGTTGGTGGCCGTTCTTTTGGATTCCGGCTGGATCTGCATGTCCTGGTTTTCCACATGAATGGTGTCGCGGACCCGGTCCCAGATGATCGGGTCGCCAGTGCCTTTGAACATGGCCGAGTCCACATAAACGTTCCCGGTCAGTGTGAAGGTGTCATTGGTCGTGGAGTTGGCAACGGTGTAAATGTTGATCGCCTTGTCGCAGGTCACGCGCACCGCGCGGCCCCGGTCATCCAAGCCCTCCACCCGCACGTTGCCGGACGCAATGATGCTTTCCGGCCGGCCGCCATTGGTGGAAACCTGTGCGGTCAGCAGGTCGCAGGTCAGCTTCATCTGCGGATCGGTCACGCGGACGTGGCCGCGATAAACGCCGATGCGGTTCTTCAAATCGAAATCCGCCGTTTCTGAAAAAATTTCCGTCGGCGGGCGCTCAGCGGTGGGCGGGTTGGTGCTGGTGAGGGCGGGGCCGGCATTGGTCGTCCCGGGCAGTTCCGGGACGGGCAGGTTGGTCTGCGCAGTGGCGGCGCAGGCCAGGACGAGGACAAAAGGAAACCAGAAAGCTTTCATTTTTTGAGCGCGGCGGGCCGCGGGTTTTTGATCAGGGTGTGCACGCGGTTCGAGATGGTGAGAGTGGAATTGGTCTGTTGCAGCAAAAATCCCTCGCCCTCGAAGAAGAAGCGTCCGTCGCCGCTCTGCGCCTCCAGGCGCCCGTTCGAAAAAACGGTGTGCTGCGCGGTGTCAAAGACGCACTGCGGGGCCCGCACAACCATCTGGATTTCGCCGGCCTCGTTGAAGGTCTGCAGTTTCAAGCCGCGAATCAAAATCTGGCCGCCCGACTGGGGTTCGGCCTCGTCGCCCTGCAGCAGGGATTTCATCTGCGTTTCGTGCGGCGGCCCGAAATTGTCCGGCACGGCAAAGTCTTTCACCACCGTGTTCCCAAATCTTTCCGGGGAGGCTGCCAAGCCGGACACCGCCAGCAGCAGTGCCAGCCAGGGCGCAGCGCGGCGGCGCGAGATGTTTTCGGGAAGCGGCAGGCTCATCGGGCGGCGGCGTGGAATTTCAGGAGCGACTTGAGCAGCGCCGGCATTTCCGCCAGCGGAATCATGTTGGGCCCGTCGCTGGGGGAGCGGTCGGGCTGGGGATGCGTTTCGATGAAGATGCCGTTGGCGCCCGCCGCCAGCGCGCACCGGGCCAGCACGGGGGCAAATTCCCGCTGGCCGGTCGTCTTGTCGCCGCCGCCGCCGGGGAGTTGCACGGAATGGGTCGCGTCGAAAATCACCGGGGAGCCGAAGCTTTTCAAAATCGGGATCGCCCGCATGTCGGACACGAGGTTGTTGTAGCCGAAGGTGGTGCCGCGCTCGGTGACGAGGATTTTCTTCGCGCCTGCGCTTCTGGCTTTCGCGATGACGTGGCCCATTTCGAGCGGCGAGAGGAACTGGCCTTTCTTCAGATTGACGATCTGACCGGTGAGCACGGCGGCTTCGATCAAATCCGTCTGCCGGCACAGAAACGCCGGAATTTGTAGAATGTCCACGACCTCGCCGGCGATGGTCGCCTGCGCCTCGGTGTGAACGTCGGTCAGCACGGGCACCTCGATCTTGCTGCGGACGTTGGCGAGGATTTTCAGCCCGGCTTCCAGGCCGGGGCCGCGCGCGGATTTCGCGGAGGTGCGGTTGGCCTTGTCGAAGCTGGCTTTGAAAACGTAAACGATGCCAAGCTGCGCGCAGGTTTTTTTGACCGCCGCCGCGATTTTCAGGCACAGCGCCTCGCTTTCGATGACGCACGGGCCGGCAATCAGAAACAACCGGCGGTCCGTGGTCAGGGATTTCCAGATGGCAGCATCATTGAGCACCCGCCATTATTAGCAGCGGCGCGGGGAATTGTAAATGACCGGTCGGCGGGCGGGCGGGCGCGTCAATAAGGCTCGGCGCGTCACTTGACAGCCTGCTGAACGAAATTATAGTGCGCTCGAAAATGCATAGTGAAACCATTCGGGAAAAGGGCGGGGGGCCTCCAACGGCGCAGTTTTCCAGTCCCTTGAAAGAATTCCGTTCCGCCGGGCGCGGATTTTGGAGCAATGTTTCGGACGCGGATTGGAATGACTGGCGCTGGCAGTTGAAGCATCGCATTACCAATGCCGACCAGCTTCAGCGCCTGATGCCCACCCTTATACCCGAGGAATTTGCCGGGGCCAAACTCGCCAACCACAAGCTCGCGCTGGGTATCACGCCGTATTTTTTCAACCTGATAGACCCGGCGGACGAGAACTGTCCGATCCGCTGGCAGGTCATTCCGCGCGTCGAGGAAACGCATACGGCCAACTGGGAGATGAGCGACCCGTGCGGCGAGGATTCGCACTCGCCGGTGCCGGGACTGGTGCATCGGTATCCTGACCGGGTGTTGTTTCTG
>JANPGB010000194.1:0-4452 GCA_031423695.1 Verrucomicrobiota bacterium | reverse complement strand
CCGCCGAGTCCGCGAGAACCCCTGCGCGCCGGCGGAACTCGCGGACTCGGGGGTCCGCGCTCCGGCTTTTGCACTATTGCCAAGGTTGGCACCGCTCCATAATCTGCGCGCCAATGAGTGCGTCAAAACACGAACACGCGGCTGGCTGCAGCTGTGCCAACCCGGCCGGCCGGCGCAACGGAAAAGCCAAGACGGTCGCCATCCTGGGCGGCGGCCCGGTCGCCAGCACACTGGCCATCCTGCTCGCGCGCGACGGCGTGAAGGTGGCCATTCTGCATCTGCCCAAACGCGCCCCCTTGCTGGTGGGCGAATCCCTCGTCCCGGCGATCATTCCGATGCTGCGCGAACTCGGGGTCGAGGACGAGGTCAAGACCTACAGCAAATACAAACCTGGCGCGACGATCAATCTGACGCCGACCTTCAACCTGGTCTTTCCGTTCAAGGAACTCCGCGCCAAGGTTCCACCCTACGCCTACAACACGCCGCGCGACCGGTTCGACGACACCCTGCTCGAGGCCGCCCGGAAAGCCGGCGCCCACATCATTGACACGGCGGCCAAGGTTGAAAAAATTCCCGGCACGGACCGGGTCAGGCTGAGCGCGGAGACCCTGGCCGCCACCAACGGAGTTTTTTCCGGGCCGCCGGATCTGATCGTGGATGCCACCGGCCGCGTGCGCCTGCTGCCGCAGGCGCTGGAACTGCCGAGCGTCAAAGGCCCGCGCGAAGACATCGCGCTGTTCGCGCATCTGGACTCGACGAAAATTGACAACGAGGGCCACGTCCACACGACGCGGCTGGATCACGGCTGGAGCTGGCGGATTCCCCTGCCGGACCGCATGTCGCTGGGCGTGATCATCGGCAAGGAGTTTCTGCCGAAGTTCGGCGCGACGAAGGAGGAGCAGTTCGACAACCTGCTCCGGCAGGATTCGGTGCTGTGCAAGTTCGCCGGCGGCGCGAAGCGGCTCACGCCCGTGATGGAATATAAAAACTACCAGCTCTCCAGCACGCGCCTGGCCGGCGACGGCTGGGCGCTGGTCGGCGACACGGCGGGGTTCATCGACCCGGTGTTTTCCAGCGGCCTGCTCATCGGGATGCAGGGCTCCTTTTTGCTCGCCGCGGCGATTCGCGACGGCTCGCCGCGCGCCTTCAAGAAATACGAAAAGGCTGTGCTGCATCACCTGGAGGCCTGGCATGAGATCGTCGGCTACTTTTACAGTGGCCGGCTGTTCAAGTCCTTTCAGGTCGGCGAGGAACTGCTCAAGACCAACCGGCTGATGCGCATGGTGTTTCCGCACATGCAAAAACATTTCGGCGCGATCTTCACCGGCCTAGCCTCGAACTCGAACTACAGCCTCGGACTTCTGCGCTGGGTGATGAAGAACTCGCTGCGGGATGAAGACCCCGCCGATCTGGAGATCAAGTGACCCCGCTCAACCCGTGGCCAAAGCCTCGCCACCGCGCCGGATTTTTCCGGTGACCGCCGTGCGCGGCAGGGCCGCCACAACGGTGAAGCGCATCGGGATCTTGTAGGAGGCCAGATGCTCACGGCAGAACGCGAGCACGGGATCCAGGCTTGCGTCGGGGGATTTCATGACCAGTTCGGCTTCGACGATTTCACCCAAATGCGGATGGACGCGGCCGTAGACGCGCGACTCGCGCACCGCGGGGTGACGGTTCAGCACGGCTTCGATTTCTTCCGGGAAAACTTTCCGCCCGGCCAGATTGATGACGGCGGTTTTGCGCGAAAGCAAAAAAAGAAATCCGTCCTGATCCAACCGGCCGATGTCGCCGGTGAAAAACCAGCCGTCGCGCAGCGCTTGTTCGCGGGGGACCCACGGCGCGACGTAAGCGTCAAAAATGCCCGGCCCGGCCACGGCGACTTCGCCGCAGCCTTCGGCGTCCGGCTCGTGGATGCGCACCTGAAAATCTCCGGCGGGCCGGCCCACGGAATTCCACCGGGCGCGCGGATCATCCACGTTCAAACTGACGAGGCCGAGTTCAATGACGCCCAATCCCTGCACGAGCGGGAGGCCGAAGCGTTTGTGGAAATCGTCGGCGACGTTTTGCGGCAGGCCGCAGGTGGTCGAAACCGCGAGCCGCACGGAGGAAATGGCCGTGGCGGAGTTGTCCCGCGCGAGCATCGAGAAATGAAACGGGGCGGCGTAGAGCACAGTGCCCCGCCAGCGGTTGACCGCGTCGAGGAAGGGTTTCGCCAGAACGTGCCGCGCCAGCACAATCGTCGCGCCCTCGCTGAGATACAGCACGAGGGTGATGAGGAAATGATGCGCCATTGGCAGACACCAGATGATCGTGTCGTCCGCCGTGATGCGAAAGGCTTGGTTCGCGGAGCGGATGCGGTCCCGGATGGTTTCGTGCGCGAGCGCCACGCCCTTGCGCGCGCTGGTCGTACCGGAGGTGAAGCGGACGAAGGCGAGGTTCAGCCCGTGATTGTCCGGCGGCGTGGCCGGCAGGAGCTTGGTGAAAAAACATTCCGGCGTGAGCGGCGCGCTGTGCGGACGCGGCTTGTCACTCAGAATTGCCTGCACCTGCATCGCCTCGCACATCTCGACCACCTCTTCCTCGGTGCATTCCGTGGGGATGGGAACCACCACGGCCTGGATGCGCCAGAGCGCGTAAGTCAGCGCGACATAGCTGATGCCGTTGGGAAAACTCAGCCCCACCCGGCAGCCGGACGGCAGGTCCAGCGCCTGGAGTGAAGCGGCCAGGTCGGCGACCCGCCGGTTGAGCGCGGCATAGGAAACCACCTCGTCGCCTTCGATCAGCGCCGGTTTCTCCGGCCAGCGACTGGCCGACCGGTCCAACAATTCAGTCAATTGCATATCAGGAGACCCGGCGCGCAGAATAGGTGACGGCCCTTCGCGCTGTCAATCCGGTGACGGGGCGGGCAAGTGACCATTGATCTTCGCTCCCTCTCGTCAATAAAATGGCGGAGCGGGAGCAGTCTGAAACAGGAACACTGCCACCGGCCGCAAGCGCCGATCACCTTAACGAAACGCCGCTGAAATATCCTCCGGCGCGTTCGCGTCGGGCTTGGGCGGAGCCGGTCGCAACGATTCCCGACGGGCTTCAAGCACATCGAGTTGGCGGGCCAGTTCCTTGGCCGCGCGGTTGATGACCAGTCCGTGCAGCGGGCGGAACGGGAGAAAGGGTGTCGTGGCGGTTTGTTTTTCCAGGTACTTGCCGATGGCCCGGCGATAGTCGTCCACCAAGCCGACCAGATCCTGGGAGACGCGCAGTCGGAGCGAGTCGAGCGCGCCCAGCTTCTGCCGGAACAATCCGGCCTGCTCGATGCCGTTGGACATGTGCAGCAGCGTTTGCAGATTCACCACGGTGCGCAACGGCTGCTCGCTGGCGGTCGTGCGCACCTGCACCGGCGCATGGATGACCTCGTCCAGCTTGCGCCAGCTTTCCGCGAACGACCAGGTGTGTTCCAGTTCGCGGCCGGTGAAGTGGGCCACCTCCACGGACCACCATTTCTCGACGTCCAGCATGGATTGAAAATGCGCGTGGAAGGCCTTCAGGAAAGCGAGCTGCCAGTTCAGGTGCCTGGGCAGTTCGGCCAGCAGGACCCGGAAGCTGGCCGGGCCATCCTTGAAGTCCAGCAGCCGGTCCACAAACAATTGCGCGCTGCTTTGATACACCTCGCTCGCCTCGGTGGACAGCTGGTCGTCCGCCGGCCAGCTCAACTGCTCGAAGGTCAGCGGCGGCTGCGAGCCGAGCACCACATGCGCCCAATACAGCGAATTCGTCCGGCGCTCGTCGAGCTTGAGGCGGCTGATCTTCAGGCCCGCCTCCGACTGGCTCGGCGGCGGCAAGAGCAGCTTCAACTCGCCGGCCATCTCGCCCGAAGCCAGCAGTTCGGTGGCGAGCCCCTCGACCAGCCAGAACGGCAGCTCGGTCGAGCGTTCCACCGCGTCCCGGTTGGCGACTTCCAGGAGCAGCACCTGAACGAGGGCGCGAAGGAAACGTTCCCGTTCGATCACGTCCGGCAGCTGGAGGCGGTACCGCCAGCCGTCGGAGAATTTTTCCGAGATCATCCGCACGCCGTCATCCCCCGGGCGGGTGGCGCGCAGATCCAGATGAATGCGGCCGCGCCACGAGGGCTGGTCCGCCAGCCGCCGCCACAGCAGCTGCTTGATCCGTTCGCAGGAAACCACCAGCAACGCGGGATCCAGCTGGATGTAATTCCCCCCGGCCGTCAGGCGCGCGGCCACGGCGGCATCGGTGGGCCAGCGGGGCGCATGGACAAAAAACTGCCCGGAAAAACTGCGCGTGTTCAGCTTCTCCTCCGGCACCGGCGTCTGCGCCGCCGCGCTGCCGAGCCACGCAACCACAACGGCGAGGGTGGCCAGGGTTTTCATGCGCGCAGGGAGTGGGTCTGGAATTATTTTGCGGCGGCAGGTTTGGCGGGTTTGGGCTCCGGCTTGGCCG
>JANPGB010000193.1:0-25864 GCA_031423695.1 Verrucomicrobiota bacterium | reverse complement strand
GGCCCAGGAAGCGGCGCGCTCCAGTCAATTTTTGGTTTCGTGGGGAGGCAGCACGATTTTCAATGCCACGAACCTCGGGAACCTCGGCTGGACCAATCTGCAATTTCTGGTCAACGCCACCGCCAGCACGACGGTGCTTCAATTTGGGTTTCGCAACGACCCCACGGCGCTGGGATTGGATGATGTCAGCGTTGTGCCCGGACAGACCGCGACCGCACCGGCCTTCACCAGCGTTTTGAAAACCAACAACACGATCCAATTCACCTGGAGCGCGCTCGCCGGCCGGACGTATCAAGTTCAATCCACCACCAACCTGGCGGGAGCGAACTGGAGGAATCTTGGCAGCGCTCTGACTGCCGCCGCCGGGACGGCCACCGCCGCCGATGCGATCACCGCAGATTCGCAACGATTCTACCGGATTGTGCTGCTCCCGTAAGCGGGGCCGTCACGGGTTTGGAATCTGGCTGACGCCGGGAAGCCCGCCCGGCGGAGCGAGTTGCCGAGTGACTTCTTCAATCCAGTCGGTGTCCGGTTGCGCGTAGGGCCGGTACGTTTCGGTGAAGCCCTGGCGGTCGTGGTAGAACAGCGCGCGATGAAAGCCGAGTGTGGCGGCGTCGGGCGAATCAATCAGGCTGGCCGAATCGCTGGCGCTCATTTGGAAAAGGACGCGCATTTCAAACTCGCTGATGGTTTTCCGGCCGAGAAAACGATTCACATTGTTGTAGGTGTCGCAGGCGGCCAGCAGATGGAATCCCCGTCCCGGCCCCTCGGAAATCAGATCCATCAGCACCGCGGCGGGATTCGGGGCCGCGCCCGCGTCGCTGCTGGAATAACTGAAGTCATCTTCCGACTTGAGTTTTTTGAAATGCTGCAAGCCGTGGATCAAAATGAAAGTTTCGGGAGCTGCCGAGGTGTCCTCGCCTTGGCGGCGTTTCAAGTCTTCCGATAGTGAGCGCATGACTTCCGCGAGCTGGCTGGCGCCGACCTGGACGACGTCGTGCGGCACCGCCTGAATGGCGCGCTGGAAAAAATCGCGCTGCGGCGCGCCGGGCGGGGTGCTGTCGAGAATGATGAAGCGCGCTTGGCCGCGCGGGTATTGCGCCGCCAGCGCGACGAGCGCCAGCGACAGAAGCGTCAACGCGCGTTCCTCGCTCTGGCCGATGATGAGCAGGTTGCTGCCGCTTTGTTTCTGAAACACGGCCTCGGTCGGGCCTTTGATGGAATTGGGCGCACCAAGCCAGACCCGGGCCTGGGCGGGGGCGGCAACGGGCGGTTCGTGGAGAGCTGCCCGCAACAAAAAATTCTCCTGAACGGCGGCGGGCGCATTGCCCTCGAACACCAGCGGTCCGGGATATTTATCCGTGTTTTGGTCGGCCCGGGCGCGGACGTTGGCCAGATAACCATCGCGCTCCTGATCGTCGAGCCACACGGTTTGAAAAGGACTGTTGCCTTCGATGGAGCCGGCCGTGTCGTTGTAAATGCCCTCACCCGGCCGCGACAACAGGCGCGGCGCGGGATTGTCCTGGTCCATGATCAGATAGGCGTCCGCCTCGTTGCACTGAAGCGCGATGCGGATGACCATCTGGCCGATGGTGGCGCGGGCCAGCGTGTAGGCGCCGCCGAGTGTCTGCGAGCCGAGCAGCACATGGATGCCGAACGCGCGGCCCTGCCGGATGATGCGATCCAGGAGCACGGCGGCTCCCTGCGAGACGCGGTCTTCCTCCACGAAAAACTCCTGGAACTCGTCAATCATGAGCAGCGAACGCGGCATGGCTTCCGTCCCGCCGTTGCGCTTGTACCCCGCGAGATCTTGCGCGCCGATCTGGCGGAACAAATCCCCGCGCCGGCGCAGCTCCTCGTCCACGCGTTGCAGCACGCTCAGGCCGAACTGACGGTCGCTTTCGATGGCCACCACGCGGGCGTGTGGCAGGCGGCGGCTGGCGTAGCACTTGAACTCAACGCCCTTCTTGAAGTCCACGAGATAGAACTCCACCTGTTCTGGACTGCACCACAACGCCAGGTTCGTGATGATGACGTGGAACAAAGTGGATTTTCCGGAACCGGTTTTGCCGGCGATCAACGCATGCTGCCGCGTGCCGCGGCCGACTTCCAGATACTGCAACTTGGTGGCGCCGGAGCGGCCGATGGGCACGCGCAGTTCCTCGGTCGTTTCTTCCGTCCAGAGCTCAAAGTTCGGCGGCGCCACCTGGCTGAACGGCACCTCAACGCGGGCGGAGTCCTTGCTGCTCTGGCCGGCCTGATGCAGAAACCGGGTCGCGAATTCCGGGGCGGGCGGCGGATCCAGGACGAGCTGCGTTCCCGCATCCTCCCGGCCGGAGAAAACAAAACCGTTGTTTGCGCGCGCCAGGCAGAGGCTGTTCTTGCGCAGCTCATCCACCACGAGTTTTTCGGAAAGGGCCGCGCGTTGGTCCCACTGGATGAGCGTGTAAACGCCGCAGCGCGCGCCACTCGCGGCGATGTTGCGCAGGCGGCGCAACGCGGTTTCGCTGAAGTTGACCGGGAAGCCGGCGATGACGAGGAAGTGATACTTTTCCGCCGTCGTGCCCGCCTCGGCGTTGTATTCGGCGATGGTGGCGTATTCGTTGCGGAGATACATCTGGATGACCTTCTCCATGTGCTCATTCAACTCGGCAAGTTTCTCCTCGAACTGCGCGGTCTGCGTCCAGATGCGGCTGTTGATGGAACTGCCCTCGTAATCGGCCAGGTGCATGATCGCCGCAAAGTTTTGCCCGAGCCCCACGGGATCGAAAATGGTGAAGCTCGCCTTGCCGGGCGGCGTGGTGGACAGGAGCCGGAAAACCAGGTTGTTGATCGCGGTGACCGCATCGTCGCCGCCGGTCTGGCCGGTTTCGAAAAAGATCGAGCCCTGCAGCGGAAACGTCAGCGACACGGGCACGGAAAAATCCGCCGGGCCGGGCAGCGCGAGCCGCGCGTCTTTGGGCAAAACCCCGGCGAAGGCTGCCAGCGCCACGTCGAGGCGAGCAAACTTCGCGGCGTTTTTGAATTCGGAGGGCGGCGACCATTTTTCCCAGGCGGGATTATCCCAAGCCGGGAAAAGCTCTTCCGCCGCAGCGGCGGTGGCGTGGAGGCTTTCATACAACGGGGTGATGGCGCTTTTCCAATCCGCTTCCAGGGCCTGCCACCGGGTTTGATGACGGCGATTCAAATCCAGCATCTTGGCCTGGTGGGTCGCCACCGATTGAGCCGCCTGCGCGCCGGTGTCCTGCCGGAATTGGGCAATGCTGTTGGTTTGTCGGAGTTGGGCCTGTTCCAGGCCGGTGCGGTGCAGCCCGTCATTTTTTTGCAGGAGCCGCCGCGCCTTTTCATCCAACTCGCCGGGTTGGTTGAGGCGCAGGCTGGCCAGCTCCCGGGTTTGCTGCTTCCACTCCTGATTGAGCGCGCGAATGGCGGCGGCAAAATCATCCTTGAGACGCAGCTGCTCGGCCGCGTGATGCGCCCCGGCTTTCTCATGGCAGCCTTCCAGCAAACGGCTTGACCGGCCCAGGCCGGCGGCAATCTCCTGGGCCAGCGGCGCGGCGGCGCGTTGGCCCAGCCAGTAAAAACCCCAAACCAACACGAGCGCGACCAGGCTGGCCATGGCCGCCCACAACGGGATCGTCACCAGGCCAAGCCGCGGAAGCACCACCACCGCCACCGCTAGTCCCAGCAACAAGAAGCTCACCAGCCAGAGGGGAATGAATTTGAAAATCCGGGGCGCGGGAAATTTTTGAAACCGGGCCAGATCCGCGCGGATCTTTGCTTGAAGCTGTTCGCATTCGCCGAACAGCTGGTGTTCGTTGCGCGATCCATCGGGTTCGGGCCAGGGATGCTCCGGCGCCAGCAGGCGGCGAAGTTTTCGACAGCCACGAAAGGCGCTGCGGGCGGCGGCGGCCAGCTGATCCAGGGCCGCGCCGCTGGCGTTCAGCCTTTGCAGAAAACTTTCCTGCTGCGTGGCGGCGGCGGCCAAGGCCTGGTCGCGCCGATGTTCAGCGAGCGTGGAGCTTTCGCGAATCCGGTCGTTGAGCCGGCTTTCCTGCGCATTGAGGGCGTCGCCCAGGCGTTTCTTGGCGGCGCTGTGGGCGCGGCTGATGGCGGCTTTGCGTTTTTGAAACCAGGCGGCGCGCTGTTGCTTTTGCGTCTCCACGGCGAGCTCCGCCGCGGCGCTTTGCTCCGCCAGGGTGGATTCCTGAAGGCGGCTTTGGGTGGCAAAGGCGTTCAGCTCCGCGTTGGACGCGCTGCGGAAATCGTGGTTCAGCGCCTCCTCGCGCGCGGCGAAATCCTGCACGACGCCCTTGAGCGTGTCGAGCAGGGCGAGCATTTCATTGGCACCCAGGTTTTTATTCACAGTCACTTTGAACTTTCTTCAATACTTCATCCAGTTTTTCAATGATGGTCACGGCCTTGTCAACCCGGGCCCGCAATTCCTGCAGGTACTTTTCATCGAACTCCCGGCTTTTGTCATCCCGCCAGAAATTCCGGGTCTCGGCCCAGCGCAGGAAGAGTTCCTGTGTCGCGCCCACGAGGCGGCCTTTGTTTCCGCTCAGGCTCATGTGGCGGAGGTGTGGTCGCCCTCGGCCGCGGCGGCGCTGGAAGAGGCGCCCGAGGGAGGCCGCGTGTCCGTGTAGGCATCCAGGAACGTGACGAGCTAGGCCAGCTGGGCGGCGGCGCGGGCCATGTCGGTGGTCATGAAGCCGTGCAGTTGTTCCACCTGCTTGGTCAGCGGATCGGTCCGGTTTTCCATTTCGGCCTCCCACCGTTTGAGCACCTTCAGTTTGTCCTCCGCCTCCTCGACGGCCTGCTTGGTGCGTTGCACGAGCATGTGGGGGAGCTGGGTGGATTTTTGAGTCAGGGAAATCTTGGCGTTGAATAGTTCTGCCTGGGCCTCTTCCAACCGGCGCCGGCGCCGGCGCAGTTCGTTCTCCCAATGGCGGCGCTGGTCGTTCTGGAGCCAGGAGCGCGTGCGGGCCACCTCGGTGCTGACTTCCTCCAGGGCGGGGCGCACTTTGCTGAGGTACAGAATGAGGCTGGTGCGAAAGGCGGCAATCGCTTCAATGGAGGTGATCTTGGCCGGTTGAGCCATGGGGTCAGCGCTGGTTTAAGTAGTCCTCGATGCGCTGGGCTTTGCGCAGCAAATAGGGCGTGTGTTCCTTGGACAGCTCGACGAATTTTCTGAGCGCCTTCATCGCCTGCTTGAATTCTTCCGAAAATTTCTCGTGTTCCTGATCCTGCCAGGTGTCGCCCAGCGCGCCGAAGCGGGAATGCAGCATGACCATCCGGTTTTCCAGGTCGCTGTTGAACCGCTGCAGTTCCTCGGCGAACCGCCGCACTTTCTCCGGGTCCATGATTGCCTGTGACATCGTCTATCCTCTGGTTAGTGTTTCCGGGCCTACTATCGCCGAGCCTTGGGAAAGTGGCCACCATAATTCTGTCCCGCGCGGAAGCCGCCGGCTTGGCCGGGGTGAATTAAACCAAAAAATAATTCGTCTGAAAATTCAACATCCTGTTAAATTCATAATCACTTATGCCAAATCCCAAGCTTCAAACCAATCCCTCCTCAAGCTGGTCCCGGCGGGAATTCTTGCGCACGACCGCACTCGCTTCGGCGGCGACGCCGCTCATCATGTCTGGCCAGGCGCAGCCCAAAACCATCGCTCCCAACGCCAAACTCCAACACGCCTGCATCGGCGTGGGCGGCATGGGCAATGCGGACCTCCAGAATTTTCTCCAGCACAAGCGCGTGCAGATTGTCGCGCTGTGTGACGTGGATTCGGAACATCTCAGCGCAGCGGCCAAGCTGGTGCCCGAAGCCCGGCTTTATTCCGACTGGCGCGAGCTGCTGGAAAAGGAAGGGGACAAGATTGATTCTGCGAACGTGGCGGTGCCCGATCACACCCATTTTTCTGCCGCCTACAGCGCGATCCAACGCGGCAAGCATGTTTATTGTCAGAAGCCCCTGTGTCATGACGTGGCCGAAGTGCGCGCGCTGACCGAAGCGGCGGTCAAACAGGGCGTCGTCACGCAACTGGGTACGCAGATCGCCTCCACCATTCATGATCGCACGGCAGTCAGGTGGCTTAAGGAAGGAAGGATCGGGAAAATCAAACGCGCCTACCTCTGCTCGAATCGTCAGGGCATTGCGGCGTATCGCCTCGCGGGCCCGCGCCCGGCGGAGGCGGCGGAAGTGCCGAAGAGTTTGAACTGGGACTTGTGGCTCGGCAGCGCGCCGGTTCGTCCTTACGCAGCCGATTCTTATCATCCCGGGAAATGGCGTTGCTGGCAGGATTTTGGCACCGGCTGGTCGGGCGACATCGGCTGTCATATTTTCGATGCGGTGTGGAAAGGTCTGGGAATGAAACCCGCGCTCACCGTTCAGGCCGAGGTGCAGGAATCCTGGAAAAACACGCCCGCCCGGCGCGCCGAAAATTGGCCGCAGAGCAATCACATCACCTGGACTTTTCCCGGCAATGACAAGATCGAAGGCGATACGCTGACGTTGGAATGGTTCGACGGCGATTACTATCCGCCCGACGACATCCGCAAACTTTACTCGGACGACCTCAAGGAATATCCCGCCGAGTCCGCCATGCTCATCGGGACGGAGGGCGCTTTATTGATTCCCCACCAGCAACCGCCGCAACTGTTGCCCGAAGCCAAGTTCGCCTCGGTCCAGCGGCCCGAATTGACCAACCGCAATCACTATCATCATTTCGCCGATGCCTGTCTGGGGGGTGAGAAGAACGAATCGCACTTCGCGCAAACGGGTCCAATGACCGAAGCCATTCTGCTCGGCACCGTGGCGATCCGCCGGCCGGGACAAAAACTGGAGTGGGATCACGCCGGTTTGAAGTTCACAAATGACGCGGAGGCCAACCGCTATGTCAAAAGAACCTACCGTGAGGGTTGGAAATTGGCGAAATTCTGAAAGCCTGAACCGTCACGGGAGAACGTTTCAGTTGCCGGGTGCTGCCCCGGGCGGAGTTGTCTGCCGGGGCAGAGTTACCTTTGAAGAAAGTGGCTGTCCGACATGGATTCGAACCATGACAAAGGCCTCCAAAGAGCCTTGTGCTACCATTACACCATCGGACAAACCGCAGAAAAGCTAGCAGCCGCAACCGGTCCGCACAAGCTGAGAAACGCGACGACACGGCGTGGCCGGCTCAGAACGCATACGTGAGGGCGATGTTCAACACCGGCCAGACCGGCAGCCGCTTGAGGTCGCGTTCCAGCGCGTTCTTGTGTTGCTGGATGTCGGCGGAGGCATCCGCCGTCCCGCCCGTCTGCGAGAGGCTCAGTCGGGGTGTGCCGATATACATGACGCCGAGTTCGCCGCCCAGGGACCAATGATGCGCCCGGTCGAAGTAGAAAAAATTTCCGGCGAGGGACAGATAGGGATTCACCGGCTGCTGTTCGTAGCGCAAATTTAATGCGCCCAGTTGCGTGGGCGTGTAAGCCGTGCCGTTCAGGGTGATGGTTCCGCCGGTGGGTCGGGCCAGGCCCGTGAAGCGGTTCTGATCGAAGATGGCACCCAGGTTGATCCGAAACGATTTGTGGCTCCACGGGTAAAGGCTGACGGCGACGCGCTCGGTCAGCAGGCGCAGCTTCGCATCTTAGTCCACGCCCTTGATGTCGCCAGTGTGGGAATACTCGAGGTAATTTGCCCCGCCCATTACGCCAAGGTGGTTGGCAAAACGCCAGGTCACGGAACCGCCGAGGCCGGTGAAAATTCCGGCTTCCAGGCTCAGGCTGACGGGTCGGTACTCGGGCATTGCGGAAGCTTCGCCGGCCGACAACGTGGCCACACCGGCGGCCGCGACGACGGAGCAAAGGAACAAAAGTTTGAGTCGTTGGATCATATTTTGTGTGGTTGGGTGCACAGCTTGATTTGTCGGGAATGTAGTTATGCCGGACTCGGGGTGTCAACCGGCAAAGGCCTGCCGGTAAAGGCCTGCTGCCGCCGCGCGCGATGTCGTGGCGCGCGATTGACTTTCCACCCGAGGCGAGCCTAATGTTCCCTGCCCTCACCCAACGGAGAAATTTTTGTGAATCGCTTCGTCGTCCATGTAATGATTGCCGGTGCCTTGACGCTGGGGATCTTGGTTTGGTTTAAGTCTGGAGGTTCCCGGATTGTCCCGCGAGCAGAACAGCAGCTGTCTGTTTCACCCATCCCCGCAGCGCCCGCACGTCCTCCCGCTGCTACTGCAGCGAGAGTTTCAGCCCGATCCAACCCGACTCCGGCCGGGACACTCAGCAAGGCGGAAGAATCGCCTGCAGAGATGAGCGCTTTCTCAAGCTGGGCGGAGCAATTCATGGCGGGCAACCCGGCGGTGGGCGCGGCGCAAGGTGAAACACTCGCGTGGAAACGTCGCGAAGTCATGCTCCAGCTCATCGAAGCTGATCCGCAGAAAGCCCTGGCGCTCGCGATTCCTTATCCCTGGCGGAGCTCCTTGCCGGCAAACGTCACGCGTCATTTTGAACAATGGGTGGATGGGCGGGGCGCGCTGGACGTGTTCGTGGCCACCGATTTCGCCCAGGGCAAAACCCGCGTGCATCGCGAGGTGCAGATCGGCGGGAGAAGTTATCAGGCCTTCACGTATGGGCGGCGGGTGACGCAAACATCGCAGACGCAAATTCCGCTGCACGGCATTGCGCTGGCGGGAAAACTGGCGTTGCACACCGATCCGGTTCGCGTTCTGGATTCCGCCGAAGCCGACGCGTTGATCCGGGAGCGCGGTCAGCCGGCGGATAAAATCTGCGGCGTATCCGGTGAGTCTGCTGAATCGCGGAGGGAACCGGTGGCGGCGGACATCGGCGGCGAGGTGAAATTCTTCTGCCGCGTTGATCATGCGCGAATGGTGAACCGGCAGTTGACCCTGGCGGAGAGCGGAGGCCCCGGCGGCATTTCCGCGCTGGCCACCGCCGCGAATGACGCGTGGACGCACGGACCCAAAACCGTTCTCTACATGCGCGTGAATTTTCCCGACGACCTGACCGAGCCGATCTCCGAGGCGGCGGCGTACAACGTCATGGACAGCGTGAATGATTTTTACACCGAAGGTTCCTACGACCTGACGTCGTTGTCCTCCACCGTCACGCCGCTGATGACGCTGCCCAACACCAAGTGGTGGTACAGCACCGCCGGCCCCGGAGCGTTGATCAGCGCCGCCCGGGCCGTCGCCCGCCAGGCCGGTTACGAAACCGCGAACTACGATCTGGATATCGTCGCCTTCACGTCGGTGCCGGATTACGACTTCGGCGGCCTCGCGGCGGTGCATGGCAAAAGCGTCTGGTTGCAAAGCACGGGCGTGGGTGTGACCGCGCACGAACTCGGCCACAACTACGGCCTCTGGCATGCGAACCTCTGGGACACGCGCACCAACTTCAGCGTGATCGGTTCGGGCACAAACTGGGAATACGGCAACATCTTCGACACGATGGGCCCGGCGGCGGGCGGCAACAGCCAGTTCAACGCGACGCACAAAAACATTCTCGACTGGCTCCCGGACACCGCCGTTCGCGACGTGACGAGCAACGGGGTTTACCGGATTTTCGCCTTCGATGTTGCCAGCCGCGAGAACGGAATTTTGTACGCGGCCAAAGTGCGGAAGGATTTTCAACGCGATTATTGGATCGAGTTCCGCCGGAAATTCATTTCCAATCCGTGGCTGCAAAACGGCGTCTTGCTGGACTGGGCGCCATGGAACCAAAGCAACGGCGGCACGCAGTTGATTGACACCACGCCCGGCACGCCAACCGGCAGCGACAGCCGGGAAGATTCAGCGGTGGTGATCGGGCGCACGTTCAGTGATCTCGCGGCGGGCGTTCACATCACACCGCTCGCGCGTGGTTCGGCGGGGACCAACGTTTGGATGGATGTGCAGATCAATCTCGGCAACTCGCCGACGAACCGTGCGCCAGTCATGAAAGTGGAAATGGATCCGGCCAATCCGCAGCCCGGCGCGCTGGTTCACCTGCATGCCACCGCGACCGATGCGGACGGCGACGCTCTTGCGTACGCGTGGGCGTTTAATGACTTGAGTTTTTCCACAAATAATCTTCCGTGGATCTCAAAGAGCTGGGCCGCGTCCGGAGACCGCGTAGTGCGCTGCGTGGTGAGCGACATGAAGGGCGGCGTAGCCAGTGTGAATCAGGTGGTGACAGTCGGCGCGTCTTCTGGTTTTCGCATCACCGGTCGTGTGACCGACACTAATGGCATTCCGCTGGAAGGCGTGCGGGTGGACAATGCCCCGACCAATTCGGCGGACTACATCGGCGGTTACACTGATAGCGATGGAACTTATGTCATCGTGGGTCTGGCCGGCGAACTCTCGCTCTATGCGTTCAAGCCGGGATTCACCTTCACCAACTTGAGCTGGGAAAATCCCCTCACAGTCACCAACAATTTTGCCAACATTGATTTCGTTGCCCTGCCGCTGCCGGCCGTGAGTCTTTCCGTGAGCACAAATACCATCGCCGAAAACAACGCCGCCCAGCAGTTTTTCACGCTCACGCGCACGGGTGACACCACGAACGAGCTGCCGGTGATCCTGAACCTTTCCGGTTCCGCGACGGTGGGGTCGGACTTCACCTTCAGTCCGGCGCTGGTCAGCGGCACGAACCTGATTGTCTTTCCTTCCGGCACGTCGAGCGTCGTGTTTGCATTTCAAACCATCAACAACGCGACCACGGAAAGTTCGGAAACCGTCACGCTGACCGTTCTCGACGATCCCACCAACTCGGTGGTGCCGGCGTATGTCGTCGCGTCCGCCGCCGAGACCACGCTCACAATTGTGGACGACGACCTGGCGGGCCAGCCGACGGTTTCCGTCACGGCCATCACACCCATCGTGATTGAAAACGGAACGGACAGCGGCACGTTTCAATTTACGCGCGTCGGCAGCCCGCAAAATGATCTGACGGTTTATTACACCGTCAGTGGCACGGCCACGCCCGGGGTGGACTACGGCTCACTCGTCGGAGTGGCAATCATTCCGGCCGGCAGTGCGACGGCCAGGGTTCAGTTTCAACTGCTGGACGATCAGAGCGTGGAGTCCGATGAAACCGTCGTGGTCACGCTGACACCAAATGCGGCCTACGCGGTGGGAGGTTCGCCGGCGCAGATTAAAATCGCGGACGATGATTTGATGACCGTGACGATCTTCCCCACCGACTCCGGCCTGGCCGAGCCGTCCACGCCCGGAAGATTCACGGTCAAACGTGAGGGCGATCTGACGGGCAACCTGCTGGTCAGCTACACCGTCAGCGGTGTGGCGAGCAACGGCGTGGATTTCATTCCACCCAGCGGGCAGGTGACGATTCCCTCCGGCGCGGCCTCGGCGGACATTGTGATTACGCCGCTGGACGACAGCCTCACCGAAGGCGATGAGTCGGTCATTCTCACGCTCACCACCAACGTCGCCTACAACATCGGCACGCCTGGCACGGCGACCATGTTCATCCGCGACAATGAAAAAGTTTCCGTCAGCTTCACCGCGCCGGACAGCGCGGCCTCCGAACCCGGCGACAACACCGCACAATTCCGAATTTCGCGCGGCGCGGTGACCGCCGGCAATCTCACAGTGAATCTCGCCATCAGCGGCACGACCACGCCCGGCGCGGATTATTTACCTCTGGATAATCCGGTGGTCATTCCCGACGGAGCCAGCTTCGTCAACCTGGATGTGATTGTGTTCGACGATCTCCAGATCGAACCCACCGAGGACATCCTCGTCTCCATTCTTCCGAGCACGAATTACAACCTCGGCTCGTCCGCCCCGGCGCGGGTGACCATTGATGACGATGACGCCAGCAATGTTCCCGCCGTCGGATTTTCGTTTAGCGCATCGAGCGTGATCGAAAGCCTATCGCCGGGCGTGGCGGTTTCGCTCAGCCAGACTTCGTCCGCTCCTGTCACGGTGGATTACCGCGTCATTGGCGGCACCGCGACGAGCGGCACGGACTTCACGCTACCGCAGGGGACGTTGACCATTGCCCCCGGCGAACGCGCTCTGTCCATTGCGCTGCCGATCATCAACGACACCATCGCTGAGCCGAACGAAACCATCCGCATTGTGATTTTCAATCCGATCGGCGCCACGCTCGACGGCATCAAAGTTCACACCTACACCATCGTGGATGATGACACGTCGTCCGTAAGCGTGAGCGCCACTTCGCCCAACGCCGCCGAAACCGGCACGTCCGGCAATTTCCGCATCTCCCGCATTGGCGCAACGAATGCGGATCTGGTGGTGAACTTCCAACTCACCGGCACCGCCAGCGCGCCCGCCGATTATACGCCGCTCGGCACCTCGGCCACTATTCCGGCAGGTTTCGCGTTTGTGGATTTGCCGGTCACGCCGGTGAACGATCCCACCGTCGAACACGGTGAAACCGTCGTCCTGACATTGCTCTCCGCACCCGGCGCAAAAATCGTTTCGCCCAACGTGGCCACCGTCACTCTCACCGACAACGACACGAACACGCTGCCCATCATCACCCTCACTTCCACGAACCATCCTTACGCAGTCGAGGGCGGCCTCAACGGCGATTTTGTTTTCACACGCAACGGCACGAACGGCGCGCTGAATATTTTCTTTTCGCTCGGCGGCTCGGCGGGCAATGGCGTGGATTGCGCCGCGCTCCCGAACGTCGTGACCATTCCCGACGGGCAGGCGTCCTTGATCCTGCCGGTGGTCGCGATTGATGACGCGCTGATTGAAGGCGAGGAAACGGTGGTGGCTTTCCTGACCGTGACCAACACCTATCGCGTGGCGTATCCCGCGTCCGCGACGGTGACAATCCAGGACAACGACCAGCGCGTGCAAATTGACGCGAGCGATTTCACGGCGTCCGAGCCGGGCCTGGACACGGGAGAATTCACCTTCACACGTTTCGGCACGACGAACACCGCGCTGCAAGTTTTCTTCACCCGCAGCGGCACCGCGAGCGACGGCCTGGATTACGCGGCCATCTCCAATGCATTCACCATCCCGGCCGGCCGACTCAGCGCCACGCTGCCCATTCTGCCGTTGGACGACGGACTTGTCGAAGGCCCGGAGACGGTGACGCTGACCTTGCAGGCCAACGCCGCCTACGCGCTGAGCCAGCCCACGAATGCAACGGTGACGATTCAGGATGATGAAGCCATGCTGACCATCATCGCCACCGTGACGAACATTCTCGAAGGTGCCCGCCCGCCCGCCGCATTTCGCATCACGCGCACGGGCGATCCCAAGTTTGACTTCAATGTCCGCCTCGCGGTTGGCGGCGCGGCGACCTATGGCGTGGATTATCCGCCGTTCTTCACGAACATTTATTTCAACTGCGGCACGGTGACGATTGATCTCGTGGTCGCGCCCACGAACGAACTTGTGGCCGAAAGCGCCGAGACCGTCACCGCCACGCTGCTGCCCGATCCGGCTTACACGATTCTTTCGCCGAACAACGCCGTCATCAACATCCTCGACGCCGGGACGAATCAGCAACCGGTTCTGAGCCTCGTCAGCCCGAGGACGAACACAATCTTCCTCCTCGGCGCACCCGTCGGCATCCTGCTCGAAGCGCCGGTCACCGACGACGGCGGCACGAACACGCTGATCACCAGGTGGACGGATCTCAGCGGACCGACGCCAGTAACTTTCGGCAGCACGAACGAAAGCAGCACCACCGCGATTTTCACGAACACCGGCGTTTATGTGATTCGGCTGCGCGCGGACGATGGGCAGCTCACCAACTTCACCGACCTCACGGCGGTGGTCGGCGCAGTGGATCTGCTTTCGACGAATCTGCTGCACTGGACTTTCGATGAGGCGGGCGGCACGAATGTGACCGACGGTTCCGGCAACGGTCGCAACGGAATTCTCACCAGCGGTTCGGACCGGCAGACCAATGCAATTCTGGGCAGCGCGGCGCGTTTCTACGGCACGAACGACTGCGCGCAATTCTCCGGCACGAATTTCCTGAACGGGCGCAAAGAATTTTCCCTCTCGCTCTGGGTGAACTCGTCGGCGACGAACACGGCACAGGGAATTTTTTCCGCAAGCGATGCCGGGACGAACGCCACCCTGTCGCTCGTCACCAAAACGTTCGCCTCCTGTGGCGGCGTCACGAACGTCATCGAAGCCACGGTCGCCACCACCGCTGGCTCCGTCCGCCACATCAGCGCCGTCCGCGCGATGACCAACGGCTGGCAGCACCTGATGCTGACGTGGAGCAACGGCCTCGCGCCGGCGTTGTTCATCAACGGACAACTCGACCAGCCGCTGTCGGGCTTCGTTCCGTTATCCGGCGTCCTGACCAACTGCGCCCAGTTTCTCGTCGGCAAAGGTCCGTCGGACAGCCCGGTCTCCTGGAAAGGATTGATCGACGACGTGCGCGTTTTTCCGCGCGCGCTCAACGCCGGGGAAATCAACGCGCTCGCCGCGTTGCCGCCGGGAAATTACGGCGCGGCCGTGGACGCCGGCACCAACCTGACGTTGCAAATCAATCTGCCGCTCACGCTGGCGGGCGTGGTCAGCGACGACGGCAAGCCCAATCCGCCCGGCGCGTTGAGCAACTTGTGGAGCCTCGTCAGCGGCCCCGGCCCGGTCACGTTCACCAACGCCACCAGCCTCACCAACAGCGTCGGGCTGCCGCTTTCCGGCGATTACGTGTTCCGTCTGGTCGGCGACGACGGCCAGGTGAAAGTGTTCGAGGACATCACCGTGACCGGAGTGGACCCCACCCTGGTCAGTGTGGTCGCCAGCGACAGCGAGGCTGCGGAACTGGGGCCGGACCCCGGTGAATTCACGTTCACGCGGGTCGGGGATACGAACCTGAACATCACGGTTTATTTCACGGTCAGCGGCACGGCGAGCAACGGGGCCGACTTCATCACGCTGACGAACCGGATCACCTTCACCGGCGGCAAGGACTCGGTGGCGCTGGCATTTGCGCCGTTCCTGGACGACCGCATCGAGGGCGACGAAACCGTGATGATCACCCTGCTCAGCGATCTGGCCTACTCCATCGGCAGCAGCCCCGCAACGGCGACGATTCATGATTCGCCGTACGGCCAATGGAGCGTGCAGCATTTTTCGCTGGAGGAGCTGACCATTCCCGCGATGAGCGGCCAGATGGCGGATCTGGATCAGGATGGGTATGGAAATTTTGTGGAGTATGCCTTCAACCGTGATCCGAAATCGGCGGAGACGAACGCGCCGATTGAAATGGCGATTGAGACGACCAACAGCGTGAAATATCTCACCTTCACCTATCACCGGCGGCTGGCCCCCACCGACACCAGTTATGCCGTGATTGTTTCCAACGATCTGCTGACCTGGAACACGGGCACCAACCTCGTGCAGGAAATCCAAACGACAAATGACGGCAACAGCCTTTCGGAAACCGTCAAAGCGCGCCTGACCGCGCCCTACCCGAGCCTCACGAAGCAGTTCGTCACCGTCCGCGTAAGGTTGCTGACGACCGGGCCGTGAAGTTTCTGGCGCCTCGCCCGCGCATTCCCCTTTTTTCCGATTGAGTCCGCGAAATTCAAGCAGGCCATGAATATTCGGGGCGCAATCAGACTCTAAGTATCCGGACAGAAGCCGCCCCGCCGGCCAATTGTGCGTGTCATATCGCGCTTGCGGGGAAAAAACCGGGTGATAAACTTCGCCCGGTCTGAAATCTAAAATATAAAACATGAAACTTAATTCTTTGTTCGTATTCGCCGCCGGCCTGGCCGTCGCGTCGCACGTCACCGCGGGTGACATCACCGGCACCGTCACCCTCACTGGCACGCCGCCCGCCGAGAAGGGGATCGCCCCGCTCAAGGACGACGCCATCTGCGGCCAGTTTTACAAGGACATGCCCATGACCCGCTTTTATGTGGTCGGGGCCAACAAGGAACTGGCGGACGTGATCGTCTTGCTCAAGGGCGTTCCCAGCAAGGCGGCGGATGCCTCGGCCGCGCCCGTCGTGCTCGATCAGAAACACTGCCTCTACATGCCGCAAATTCTGGCGCTCCAGACCGGCCAGAAATTGCTTGTGAAAAATTCCGACCCCGCTCCCGTGGCCATGCACAATGTCCACATCAATCCCATCGCGGAAGCCAACAAGGACGCAAACGCTGGCAAGCTCAACGCGGCGCAAATGGCCGGCGCCGCCGACCTGACCTACACCTTCCCGGCCGCTGAGAATTTCCAGAAGTTCCAATGCGACGTGCATTCCTGGATGTTCGCCTGGATCACGGTCGTGGACAGCCCCTACTTCGCCGTGACCGACAAGGACGGTAAGTTCGCCATCAAGAACGTGCCCGCCGGCACCTACAAAATCGCCGCCTTGCATCGCAAGGTCGCTCCGACCGGCGTGGAAAAGGAAGTCGTGGTCACCGCTGACGGTGGCAAGACGGATTTCACGCTGGAAATCAAGTAACCAGCCCGAGCTTTCAACCGCTGCGGGTCATCCGGCCCGCAGCGGTTTATTTTTTTTCAGCAGTTCGATTTACATGGCCCGCTCCACCAATAATCCCTGGCTCCATCGTTTCGCCGTGCTGACCGCCCTGGCCACATTGGCGTTGATTGGCATTGGCGGATTGGTCACGAGCAAGGAGGCGGGCATGGCGGTGCCGGACTGGCCAACCAGCTATGGCTACAACATGTTTGCCCTGCCATTCAAATTCTGGACCGGCGGCGCGCTCTATGAGCATTCGCACCGGCTCCTGGCGTCGGGCGTGGGTTTCCTTACCACGATTCTTATGGTCTGGCTGTGGCTAAATGAATCGCGCCGCTGGCTGCGATGGTTGGGGGTGGTGGCGTTTTTTTCGGTCGCGCTGCAAGGTGTCTTGGGCGGATTGAGGGTGGTCTGGCTCAAGGATCAAATTGGCATTTTCCACGCGACGCTGGCGCAACTATTTTTCGTGCTGACCTGCGCCATCGGCTTGTTCACGAGCCGCTGGTGGACGGAGCGCCGATCTCCGAATCGGCCCGTTGACTCCGCGACACTTTCGGGCCGAGCCGATTCGGAGATCGGTGTTCCGAAACTGCGGCGCCTGTTCCTCTTCACGACCATTTTAATTTTCCTGCAACTGGTTCTGGGTGCCACCATGCGTCACCAGCACGCGGGTCTGGCCATCTCCGATTTTCCGCTCGCCCACGGCAAGCTGTGGCCGGATACGAGCGTGGACGCCGTCGCCGGTTACAACCAGCAACGGATGGAACTCAGCGGCATTAATCCGATCACCGCGGCGCAGATCCTCCTGCAAATGGCGCACCGGCTCATGGCGGTTTTGATTCTGGCGGCGGTCGCGGTCTGTGCTTGGAAGGCGCGTAACTTGGGAACTGCGGAAACTGGCACCCCGCTTCGCCGCCTGAGTTTTTTCTGGCTGGGGCTGATTTTTATCCAGGCCTGCCTGGGCGCGGCGACGGTTTTGTTGAACAAGCCGGCGGACATCGCCACGGCACACGTTTTGGTCGGTGCACTTTCGCTGGCCACCGGCTCGCTCTTGTGTATTATCTGCGCCCGCAGTTTGGCAGCGACCGGCCGCGCTGCCGGGGATTCCGTCGCCAGCGAAGCGCTTTCGCGGGATGAAATTTCGTTTGCCGCCCGAACGGCCGCACCGTGAGCATGAAAGCAACCGCTGAAACATTGAATGAAACCGCCGCCGCCGAAAAAGGCTGGGTGGCCGTCTATGCCGACCTGTGCAAGGCGCGGCTCACCACGCTGGTCCTCCTGACCACGCTTGTCGGCTTTTATCTGGGCTGGCGCGGGCCGATGGACTATTTCCTCATGTTCAACGCCCTGTTCGGCACGGCGCTCGTTGCCAGCGGCGCTTCGGCTTTGAATCAGCTTTTGGAGCGTGAACACGATGCGAAAATGCGTCGCACCAAAACCCGTCCACTGCCGTCGGGCCGGCTTCAGCCCACAACGGTGATGGTGTTTGGCGGGGTGTGCGCGTGCGCCGGGCTGCTTTGGCTGGCGCTGGCGGTGAACCTGACGACCAGCGTCATTGGCGCGGTTTCATTGGTCAGCTACCTGTTTATTTACACTCCGCTCAAACGGGTGACGTGGCTCAACACCGCGGTGGGCGCGGTGCCCGGCGCATTGCCGCCGTTGATGGGCTGGACGGCGGCGCGGGGTGAGTTGAATCAGGAAGGCTGGGTGTTGTTCGCTATCCTGGCGTTCTGGCAGTTGCCGCATTTCTTCGCCATCGCGTGGATGTATCGGGAGGAATATGCCAAGGCTGGGTTTGTGATGCTGCCCAATATTGATCCGGACGGCCACCGCACGGGGCGCCAGGCTTTGAGCCACACTTTGCTGCTGTTGCCGGTGAGCCTCTGTCCGTTTGTGTTTCACATGACCGGGAAGTTTTATCTGGTCGGCGCGCTGGTACTGGGCTTCGGTTTTCTGTGGTATGCCATCCAATTCTCCCGCCAGCTGACGGTGGCGCGGGCGCGGCAGCTTTTCTTTTTTTCCATCTTGTATCTCCCCTTGCTGTTGACGGCGATGGTGTTGGACAAGTTGAAATAATGAATGGCATCAGGCGAATCTGCCGTTGACACGCACGGGCGGGTAAAGTTCACTGACCCGCGTTTGGCGATGCTCAGGCAAAAGAATCTCAGTACGTCGGAAGAAAATCGCAGTTGAAATAACGATCATGCAGGCAACACACGCAACTCCGCACACCGGTGCGCACGAAGTTCACCATGAAGATCCGGGCTTCTGGCGCGGCTACATTTTTTCGTCCGACCACAAGGTCATCGGCATCCAGTACGGCGTGACCGCGCTGGCGTTTCTGCTGTTCGGCTTCTGCCTGATGCTGATGATGCGCTGGCAGATCGCGCATTCCGGCCAACCGGTGCCGATCGTCGGACCGCTGCTGGCAAAATTACTCGGACCGGATGCGGCGGGTGGCGTGGTTTCCGCCAATCTTTACAACGCCTTCGGCGCGATGCATGGAACGATCATGGTGTTTCTCGCGATTGTGCCGCTGGCCTTCGCTGCGTTTGGCAATTACGTAGTTCCCCTGATGATCGGCGCGCCCGACATGGCGTTTCCGCGCGTCAACATGGCCAGCTACCAGTCCTACGTCCTCGGCGGCATCATCATGTTCATCAGCTTTTTCATTCCTGGTGGCGCGGCGCAGGCGGGCTGGACTTCCTATTCACCGCTCGCTACCTCCATTGCGACGGATGGTCAGACGTTCTGGCTCATCGGCATGGTGTTCCTGATCACCTCGTCGCTGCTGGGCGCGGTGAATTTCATCGCCACCATCATTCAGATGCGCGCGCCGGGCATGACGTGGATGCGGCTGCCCTTCTTCGTTTGGGCGCAGTTGGTGACGGCGTTTCTGCTGCTGTTGGCGTTCCCGCCGCTGGAAGCCGCGGGCGTGATGCAGTTGATGGACAAGCTCGCCGGCACGAGTTTCTTCCTGCCGACCGGGTTGGCGATTGGGGGCAATCTGGCGAACATCAGCGGCGGCGGCAGTCCCTTGCTATGGCAGCATTTGTTCTGGTTCCTCGGTCATCCAGAGGTGTACGTTTTGATTCTGCCGGGCATGGGCATCGTCGCGGAAATCATTGCGAACAACACGCGCAAGCCGATCTGGGGCTATAAATCGCTCGTGTATTCCGCTTTTGCCGTGGGCTTTCTTTCCTTCATCGTCTGGGCGCATCACATGTATATGACCGGCATGGGCCAGAAAGTGGCGACGTTCTTCCAGACGACCACGATGATCATCTCGGTTCCGTCCGTCATCATCCTGACGTGTCTGTTCATTTCGCTGTGGGGTGGTTCGATACGTTTCAACACGCCGATGCTGTTCGTGATGGCGTTCCTGCCGATGTTCGGCATCGGCGGACTGACCGGGCTGCCGCTCGGCCTGAGCTACGCGGATCTGCATCTGCATGACACCTACTACGTCATCGCGCACTTCCATTACGTCGTCGCGCCGGGGACGATTTTCGCTTTGTTTGCGGGGGTTTATTATTGGTATCCCAAGGCCACGGGACGCATGATGAGCGAGTTCTGGGGCAAGGTGCATTTCTGGCTGTCGCTGATTTTCATGAACCTGATTTTCCAGCCGATGTTTGCGCAAGGAATGCAGGGCATGATTCGCCGCATGGCGGATGGCGGTGCGAACTACTCGGCGGCGGTCATCAACAAGACCGGCGCCATGGGCGGCTTGAGCGATTCGGTCATGCATATGAACACGATGATTTTCTGGTCGGCGATCGGCCTGGGCGTCTCGCAGATTCCTTTCATCATCAATTTTTTCTGGAGCATCAAAGGCGGACAGAAGGTCACCTCGGACAACCCGTGGAACGCCACGACGCTCGAATGGCAGACACCCACCCCGCCGCCGCACGGCAACTTTGCCAAGCAGCCGGTTGTGTATCGCGGGCCCTACGAATACAGCGTGCCCGGCCACAAGACCGATTTCACCCCGCAGAACGAACCTGGAAAATAGGAACCTTACCCATTCATGGACATTCCGTACACAGTTGAACCCCGGAAAGACACCGGACTCTACAACGCCAAGCTCGGCATCTGGCTGTTTCTGGCCTCCGAAGTCATGCTCTTCGGCGCGCTCTTTTCCGCCTACATCCTGCTGCGCGTCGGCGCGCCCGAAGGCTTCTGGCCGCACGGTTGGCTGAACGTGCCGCTCGGCACGGTCAACACCCTCGTCCTGATCACCTCCAGCATCACAACCGTTCTGGCGTGGGCGGCGTTGAAGGAGAAAAACTTCGGCAAGTTCAAGCTTTTCCACGCCATCACGCTGCTCTGTGCGCTGGGTTTCATCGGCATCAAGTCCGTGGAATACCGCGACAAGTTCCTGCACTACGAAATCACGCTCAAGGACGGGCGGATCATTGACGGCCACAAGGTGGAAGAGACCAAGGAGGAGATCACCCTCTCTGGGCGCTATGTGAAGGATCGGGAAGAACTCTTTGACCTGCACAAGCACAAGCATGTGGGCGCGCATGAGGAAATCAAAATCGCCAAGGCGGACATTGACCCCGTCCACAGCGGCAACTACGGCCCGCGCCACAGCACCTACAACGCGATTTATTTCACGCTGACCGGCCTGCACGCGCTGCACGTCGTCGGCGGCGCGCTGGTCATCGGTTATCTCTGGCTGTTTGGTGCGAAAATGTGGAAGACCGAGCCGGATCGCTTCACCAACCGCATCGAAGTCTCCGGGCTGTTCTGGCACTTCGTGGATCTGGTCTGGATCTTCCTGTTCCCGGTTCTGTATCTACTCTGATTTATATGAGCAACCACGATTCGCACACTCACGAAACGCACTCGGTCAAGGGCTACATGGTCGTCTATTTCGCCCTGCTCGTCGGCACGCTGTTCACCGTCTGGGCTTCCTACATTGATCTGGGGCATCATTGGAACATTGTCCTCGCGCTGGTCATCGCCTGCGTCAAGGCCTTCCTGGTCATCGCCTATTTCATGCATCTCATCTCCGAGAAGAAAATGATCTACAGCATCCTGGGCTTCACGATGTTTTTCTTCGCCGGCCTCATGGTGCTGACCCTGGCGTCCATGCACAACTTCCCGAAGTTCACCGTCACCCAGTGATCCTATGTCGCTCAAAGCCTTCCATCTCATCTTCATCATCGCCTCCATTGCGCTGGCGGTGGGCTTTGGCGTCTGGCTGGCGAACAATTATTTCACCGACGGCGGCGTGATGAACCTGGTCGGCGCGCTGCTCTCGTTTGCCGCCGCCGTGGGACTGGTGTTTTATGAGCGTTACTTTTTGAAGAAGACGAAAAACTTGAGCTACCTATGATCCGTCTTCTAAAAACCCTCGGCCTGCTGGCCGCCTGTGTTCTGGTGTTGCATCCCGTTTCGTCCCACGCCTGCGCCGCCTGCTATGGCGCCTCGGATTCCCCGATGGCTCGCGGCATGAACTGGGGCATCTTCACCCTGCTGGGCGTGGTGGGCTGCGTGTTGAGCACCTTCGCCACCTTCATCGTATTTCTAGCGAAAAAATCGGCGGCCGCCGCTGCGGCCGAGCCGGCGTCTGAACCAACCGATAAAATCTGATCATGGAAAAGATTCTAAATCTGCAAGACTTTCTCAAACTGCCGGAGCTGGCTTCCAAGCATGGCAAGGACGTGGACAGCCTGATTGTTTACATCCACTGGCTGATGATCGCCCTGTTCGTGGGCTGGATCGTCTATTTCTTCTACGCCATCTTCCGTTTCCATCACACGCGCAATCCCAAGGCCGATTACGTCGGCGTGAAAAGCCACGCGTCCAGTTGGGTTGAAATCGCCGTGGCGGTCGTCGAGGGCGTGATCCTGATCTTCCTCGCCATTCCGCTCTGGGCGCGGGCGGTGGATGAATTTCCGGCGGAAAAAGATTCCGTCGTCGTGCAGATCGTGGCCCAGCAGTTCGGCTGGAACGTTCGGTACCCCGGCAAGGACGGCATTCCCGGCAAACAGGAGATGAAGTTCGTCAAGGCGGACAACGCCTTCGGCATTGACCCGGCTGACCCCAACGGCAAAGACGATGTGCAGGTTTCCGATTCCGTTCACTGTGTGGTGGGCAAACCAGTCATCGCCTACATCAGCTCGAAGGACGTGATCCACTCCTTCAAAATTCTCGCCATGCGCGTCACCCAGGACGCCATTCCCGGCATGCGCGTGCCGCTGCATTTCATTCCGACCAAGGAAGGCACCTACCAGATCAACTGCGCGCAGCTCTGCGGCAACGGCCATTCGGCGATGGCCGGCGGCCGGTTGATCGTGGAGAGCCAGGAAGCCTTCGACAAATGGCTCGCCTCCAAGTCCGGCGCAGCCACGAGTTTCGAGTAAGCTGGGCGCACCTTGGTGCGTCGGGCTGAGATTGGCCATTTCCGAATTCGGGAATGGCCTTTTACGTTGATGGCGACAACCCTTGATAAATGAATCCGCAGCCGCGAAAAATATCCGTCATGCTCAGCACTGGTCTCCTGCTGGTGATGCTTACCTTGCTGCTCGCGTACCTGCTCACCGCGCTGCAATCCCGCGTTCCGCGCAGCCAGCCGTTGCCAGTCATCGGCGCGGTGAATGACTTCACCCTCACCAACCAGTTCGCCGCCGCCGTCACGCTCGCTGACCTACGTGGTCGCGTCTGGATTGCCGACATCATTTTTTCCCGCTGCCCTGGCCCGTGCCTCAAGATGACCCGGCAATTGAAGGAACTTCAAGACGTGCTGCCCGCCACCAGCAAAGCCAGGCTGGTCACGCTCACCACCGATCCCGACTACGACACGCCAACGATTCTCTCCAGATACTCCGCGCGTTTCAGCACGGACACCAATCGTTGGATGTTTCTGACCGGAACCAAAAAAGAAATCGGCACGCTCGGCAGCAGCGGCTTGAAACTGACTTCCGTCGAGGTGAAGCCCGACGAGCGCAAATCCGAGAACGACCTGTTCATTCACAGCACCATCTTCGTTGTGGTGGACAAGCAGGCGCGCTTGCGCGGCGTTTTTGAAACCGGCGGCGAAGGCGTGGACTGGGCCGTCGAGCAGCAAAAAATCCTCGCCGCCGTCAGACAATTGGAGCGCGAACCATGAGCATCACCGATCTGCCGGCCGTCAACGCCACCCTCAACGGCCTGAGCGCGATTTTTCTCGCGATGGGTTTCCTCTTCATCAAGCGCGGCAGTAAAATCGTCCACCGCAACTGCATGATCGCGGCCTTCGCCACGTCCACGATTTTCCTGGCGTGCTACCTCACCTACCACACCTATCTGGCGTATGTGCTGCATCAAGGCCCGACCCGGTTTCTGAATCCGTCCTGGTTCCGCCCGATCTACCTGATCATTCTGCTGACGCACACAGTGCTGGCCGTGGTGGTGGTGCCGCTGGTGTTCATGACCCTGGGCCGCGCCCGCCGGCAAGACTTCGAGGCGCACAAAAAAATCGCCCGCTGGACTTGGCCGATCTGGATGTATGTCTCGGTGACCGGTGTGGTGATTTACTTCCTGCTCTACCAGATTTTTCCGCAGGCGTGACCTGCGGCCCGGCGGGAGGCGCGGATTGGGCTTGCGTGAGCAGCGCAAGTGGTAAAAGTTCCAGTCCTATGAAAAAAGCAATTTGTCTCCTGATCCTGTCGGGTCTTTCCGTGAGCCTGGCGCTGACCGGCTGCGGCAACAAATCAAACCCGGCGGCGCAAGCCACCAACCAGGCGGGCGGCAGCGTGTTGACTGCGCCGGTGGAACAGCTCGGCGCCATGGCCCGGGCGGAACAGTCGGCCGTGAAAACGATTGATACGGCGTCAGTGAAGTCGGCGATTCAAATGTTCCAGGCGGACCAGGGCAGCCTGCCCAAGGATCTGAACGAGCTGGTGCAGAAAAAGTACCTGCCGAAAATTCCCGCCACCCCTTTCGGCACCCGCCTCGACTATGATCCCGCCACCGGCGAGGTCAAGGTGATCCAGCAATAGCTTCCGGCTTTCACGGTGGTCTCCTCTCCCAAAAAAGGAGCATCCTTTTACAATATCCGGCGGGCGTTTGTCGCCGGAGTGCGGCAGGATTTCACATTGACCGCCGACCCACGCGGGGTATCATGCGCGCTCGAAATTTGAACTGAACTAATAAGAAATCGAACTATGGCAATTAAAGTCGCAATCAATGGGTTTGGCCGCATTGGACGCCTGGTCTTCCGGGCGCTGGTCGAACAGGGCATGGTCGGCAAGGACATCGAAGTCGTGGCGGTTGGCGATATCGTGCCGGCGGACAATCTGGCTTACCTCGTCAAATACGACTCCACCCAGGGTCGTTTCCACGGCGACGTCAGCTCCAAGAAATCCGCCGCCGACAAGACTGAGGACGATATCCTCGTCATCAACGGCAAGGACATCAAGGTCGTCAGCGCCAAGACCCCGGCGGAACTGCCGTGGAAAGCGCTCGGCGTGGATGTTGTGATTGAATGCACCGGCCTCTTCACCGACGCCGACAAGACCAATCCGAAATCCGCCTACGGCCACATCGTTGCCGGCGCCAAGAAGGTCATCATCTCCGCCCCGGCGAAGAACGAGGACATCACCGTCGTCATGGGCGTGAACCATGAGAAGTACGAAGCCGCGAAGCACCACATCATTTCCAACGCCAGCTGCACCACGAACTGCCTCGCGCCGCTCGTGCATGTCCTGCTCAAGGAAGGTTTCGGCATCGAAGAAGGTCTGATGACCACCATTCACGCCTACACCGCCACGCAGAAAACCGTCGACGGCCCGAGCAAGAAAGACTGGAAGGGCGGCCGCACCGCGGCGCAGAACATCATTCCCAGCACCACCGGCGCGGCCAAGGCCGTGGCGCTCGTCTGCCCCGAAGTAAAGGGCAAGCTGACGGGCATGGCGTTGCGCGTGCCGGTGCCGACGGTCTCCGTCGTCGACCTCACCTTCAAAACCACCAAGGACGCGAGCTACGCTGAAATCAGCGCGGCGATGAAGAAGGCCAGCGAGACGTATCTCAAGGGCATTCTCGCCTGGACCACCGATGAAGTCGTCAGCACCGATTTCATCCACTGCACCAGCTCTTCCATCTTCGACGCCGGCTCCGGCATCGAGCTGAACAAGCGCTTCTTCAAGGTGATCAGTTGGTACGACAACGAATGGGGTTACTCCAACCGCGTCGGCGACCTGCTGAAATACATGATCAGCAAAGGCCTGTAAGCGACTGCCGAAATTCAAAACGGCGACCTGGAAACGGGTCGCCGTTTTTTTATTGGAGCTCTGAACTAGCGCTGGCCGCAGCGATTTATTAACACCTAGTTCCTTATAGCACTCCCAATCCGATGAGCAAAAGCCATGAACCAAAAACGAAACTCAGAGTGAAATAAAACAATGCCATTTGCCGGCTGGCGGGC
>JANPGB010000192.1:0-1893 GCA_031423695.1 Verrucomicrobiota bacterium | reverse complement strand
GTTGCGTTCGGCGTGAATCGCGGCGGCGGTGAGCCGGACAAGAAAGTCGGCGATTTCTCCGCCCTGGAAGACGAGACAGTTGTTGTTCCGCGGATCGTCGGAGGCTGAGAAGTTTGTTGTCTCGCCCTGGTCTGTGCAGGGCGCGCTGTTAGACCTCCGGAGATTCCGGACGCGGTAACGAATTTGCCCCGCAGTCGGGCGCAGTTCTTCGATTAAGGAGGACGCCATGGAAGTCAGGGGATTGTTTATGGATGCCCCGGGATTACATTCGGCCGCGGAAGCTCGCGCCACGCAGTTGCTGATCCGGGTGCTCGCCCCCGCGCAGCGGCAGGAATATTTGCGCTACGGGTACTTCACCGTCGATGCCCCGGGATGGGGGCGCTTTCAGATCCTGTCGCGCAGCGTATTCAATGTGCTGAGCATGGAAACCGGCCTTGCCTATTGCGCGGCCCCCAGTGCTCCGGTGCCGATCCCGGATCTCATGCTGGCACAGAAACTTATGTTGGAACACGACCCCGGCTCTTTCTTTCAGGTGGCCAACCAGCGGCGCCAGGACTACAGCCGATCCAATGTGAGTTTGTGATGGCCTGGAGGGCTGCACGCTCAGGATTTGGCCGAGCGGATAGCCACCAGAAAACTCGCAAAGCCCAGGCACGCCACGAACGCCAAGCCCACTTCCGCCCAGCCTGCCGCGAGTCCGTGGGCGGCCAGTGCCGCAAACATCACCGGCGCGATCGCCTTGGCGATGAAAGCTGGGCGGGCGAGACGCCCCAACAGCAATCCGAGTGGCTGCTGACCGAACAATTCCGCTGGCGCGGTGCCGCGCACGATGGTCATTACGCCATTGCTCGCACCGAACAGAACCGCAAAGGTGACCGCCCACCAGAAGCTTTGCCCCGCAAAGGCCAGCACCAGAACGGCCGCGGCAAACATGCCGAACGCGACAATGCCTACCCGGGTGGCGCGCGCGTGGCGCGCAAGGCTGAACTCCACCACGCGGGCGGCAACCTGCATTGGGCCGATCAGTGAACCGACGAGAATCGCGTCCCTGGCAGGAATGCCGCGCCCCTTGAGAATCTCGATCAGATGCGCAAACACCACCGCCATCACGAACATTGCGATCGAAAAGGCGGCAGCAAGCCAGTAGTAGGTCGCCGTTTGCGTGGTGTGTTCGTTCCTGGCAACCGCTGCGGGGATTTCCGCGTGGGCGGCATGTTCCCCGTGCGGCACCACGAACCAGTGCAGCGGCAGGCATACCAGCAAATGCAGGAGCGCGAAGGCGAGCAGCGTGCCACGCCAGCCGACGCTTCCCTCGAGCCAGTCGGTAAGGGGCCAGAACGCCGTGCTGGCGAAGCCGGCAATGAGAGTGAGCGCCGTGACGCTGCGCCGGTAATGTTCGCGCGATAGCTGATGCAGCGTCGCGAATGCCGGATCGTAGAGCGTTGCAGCCATTGCCACGCCACCGAGTACCCAGCCGAAGAACAGTCCCGCCGAATTTTGCGCCGCGGCCAGCACCAGGAAAGTGAGGGCACCGACCACCGATCCCGCCGTCAATACGTTTCTGCCGCCCCGGTCGTCGACCAGCCGGCCGACTACAGGGGATGCCGCGCCGGACACCAGAAGCCCAATGGTAAAGGTGCCGAACAACCAGGTCCTGGAAATGCCGAGAGAAGCTTGAATGGGGGAAGCCAGGACCGCGATGCTGTAGTACAGGCTGCCCCACGAGATGATCTGCGCAATCCCGAGCGCCGGGATGACCCGCGAAAAACGCACCTGACCGTGATCTTCGCGAGCAGTGGCTGATTGAACCGTGGGTCTTGTCCTGGTCATTGCGGCAGTTTCGCCGCCCGGTCGTGGCCAGCGGAGGGCGGAGCGGGCCGTTTGGCGGCGTTC
>JANPGB010000191.1:0-7169 GCA_031423695.1 Verrucomicrobiota bacterium | reverse complement strand
GACTTCATCAATGGCGTGGTGGGCTGGGTGGATTTGTGTTCTCCTTTGCTCCGCGAGCAATTAGCCCAATTTGGCAATTATCCCAAGCTGGTCGGCGTCCGCCATGTCGTCCACGACGAACCCCAGGATGACTTCATGCTGCGGCCGGAATTTCGGCGCGGCATTGCGCAACTCCGCGAATACGATCTGACCTACGACCTGCTGCTGTTTCCCCGACATCTGCCGGTGGCCGTAAAACTCGTGCAGGAATTTCCCGACCAGCCGTTCGTGCTGGATCATATCGCCAAGCCGCGGATCGCCGAAAAACAGTTTGCCCCGTGGCAGGAAAATTTGGCGGCGCTGGCGCAGTCTCCCAACGTCGGCTGCAAACTTTCCGGGATGGTCACCGAGGCGAACTGGCGGCAATGGCAACCGGACGACTTCCATCGCTACCTCGACATCGTCATTGAATCGTTCGGAACCGACCGCGTCATGATTGGCTCGGACTGGCCGGTGTGCCTGTTGTCCGGCGATTACGCTTCCGTGATGAACATTGTAACAGATTACGTGCAACAATTTCCGGCCAATGTGCGCGCTGACATTCTCGGCGGCAACTGCGCCCGGTTTTACGGAATTAATTCCATGGCAACCCAGGAACAATCATGAGCGCGACCATGCTGGCGGGCGTCCTTCACGGCGCTAAAGACATGCGGGTAAGACCAGTTGCGTCGCCGGAACTCTGTCCGGGCATGGTGCTGCTGCGCGTCCGGCGCGTGGGCATCTGCGGGTCGGACATGCATTACTTCGAGCACGGCTATTGCGGGGCGTTTGTCCCGTCGCGACCCTTCATCCTGGGCCATGAGTTCACTGCGGACGTTGCGGCAGTGGCTGAGGATGTGAAGACGCCGGCGGTAGGTGCCCGCGTCACGGTCAACCCGGCCCGGGCTTGCGGCGTTTGCAATTACTGCAAAGCTGGACGCGGCAACCTGTGCCGCCAGACCATCATGCTCGGCAGCGGCAGCACCACGCCGCCGACGGACGGGGCGTTCGCGGAATTTGTCACGGTGCGGGCGGATCAATGTCACCTCCTGCCGCCTGAATTGGAAGACGGTCTGGGCGCGATGATGGAGCCATTCGCCGTTGCGCTGCACGCGGTGAAACGTGCGGGTTCCGTTTCCGGAAAAAAAGTGCTCGTGACCGGCGGCGGGCCGATCGGTTTGCTGGTGCTGCTCACGGCGCGGGCTTTTGGCGCGGCGCCGGTGGCGTTGAGCGACGTGGTTGCCGGGCGGCGCGAGAGCGCACTGAAATTAGGCGCGGATGCGGCGCTCGATCCAGCGGCGAAAAACTTATCCGACCAAGTGCGTGAGCTGACCGGCGATGGTTTCGATTTAATTTTTGAAGCGTCCGGTGCGCCGCCGGCGTTGCGGCAGGCGTTCAGCCTCGTTCGCCCCGGCGGCACGATCGTGCAGATCGGCACGCTGGGCACGGACGATGTGCCGCTGCCCGCCAATCAGATAATGGCGCGCGAAATCCAGTTCATCGGTTCTTTTCGTTATGGTAACGTGTTCGACGAAGCGATCCGCTTGGTGTCGTCCGGCCGCGTGAATCTGGATTCGTTGATCAGCCAGGTCTTCCCGCTGGAAGAAGTCCCGCAGGCGATGCTGCGCGCGTTCGCCAAAGATGATGTCATCAAAGTTCAAATCGAAGTCAACGCCCACAGAAATTATAATTGAATATGCACGTTTCTCCCATTGATGTAGCTGTGATCGCGATCTACCTGATTGGCATCACGGCCTTCGGCATCTGGATTGGTTACCGTAAGAACACTTCGTCGCAGCAGTATTTTTTGGCGAACAAATCGCTTGGCTGGTTCACGGTTGGCGCGGCGGTGTTCACGTCGAACATTTCCACGCTGCATCTGGTGGGGCTGGCCGCCGGCGGCGCCAAGGAGGGGATGGTGATCGGCAACTTCGAGTGGATGGCGTGCTTCACCTTGATCACGCTGGCGCTGATCTTCGCGCCGTTCTACATCAACTCAAAAGTCTCGACGCTGCCGGAGTTCATGGAACGCCGCTACTGTCCGCAGGCCCGCACGTTTCTCGCGGTCATCGGCCTGCTGGGTGCGCTGCTGATTCATATCGGCATCAGTTTGTTTGCCGCCGCGAAAGTGTTTGAAAGTTTCCTCGGCGTCCCGATGATGGTCACGATTGTCGTGCTCTCATTGTTCACGGTGATCTACACCGCGCTCGGCGGATTGAAGGCCGTGGTGATGACGGAAAATATTCAAGTCTGTCTGCTGCTCGGCGGCGCGACGTTGGTCACGGTGCTGGCAATCAAAGCCCTCCCCGGCGTCGGCGTGCATGACCTCGTCGGCTTCAAGGCGGCGGTGGCACCGGGTCAGTTGCACATGCTGCAACCCGTCATCAACGAGCAGGGTCATCTGAATGGATTCTCTTGGTTGAGCGTGCTGCTAGGTTATCCAATTTTGGGCATCTGGTATTGGTGCGCGGACCAGACGCACGTTCAGCGCGTGCTGGGCGCGAGGAGTCTCAAGGACGGACAGAACGGCGCGTTGTTCGCCGGCTTCCTCAAAATTACTCCGGTGTTCCTGATGGTGCTGCCGGGTGTGATAGGCTACGTGCTCTGGCAGAAAGGGGCTTTCCAATTGTTGAACGTGGCCAGCACCGGCCAGCCGGATTACAACACGATGCTGCCCTCGCTGATCAACTACCTGATTCCCGTCGGTCTCAAGGGATTGATCGCCGCGAGCATGGCGGCGGCGTTGATGAGTTGCATGGCGGCCGCGCTGAACAGTTGCGCCACGCTGATCTCGCTCGACATCGTCAAGCGCGTGCGCCCCGACACCAGTGACAAGCGCACGGTGACCATCGGACGAATTGCCACCGGCGTCATCATGGTGCTGGCGATGCTCTGGTCCACGCAGGGCGACCAGTTCGGCACAATCTTCGAGGCCATCAATAAAATTCCCATGACCTTCGCGCCGGCGGTGACGACGGTGTTCGTCCTCGGCGTGATGTGGAAACGCGGCACGAAGCAGGCCGCGATGGCGACGCTGTATCTCGGTTCACTCATCGGTGTCACTTACTTCCTGGTGGATATGCCGGGCATCGGCAAAATGATTCTTGGCGCGGACAAGGCGCACACGGGTTTCAGCGGATTGGTTTCCGATCCCGCGCAGGGGTTGGGCGTTCCCTTCATGCTCGTCGGTCCGATCATCGCGGTGTTCTGCGTCGGCATCTACGTCGTTACCAGCCTGCTGACTCCGGCGATGGATCCGAAGGAAGTTGCCAAAGTTTGCTGGGATCACCCGCTGGCGTTTCTCAAGGGCGCTGTCACCGGAGCCAGCGACCCGCGCGTGGTGACGTTGATCCTGCTGGGTGTAGTGGGCGTGTTATATGTCTGGCTCCGATGAGCGAGGAAGTTCCATGAACAATCAATCAATCAAATTTTTATGAAACGAAACCTGCTTGGTAAAACAGGTCTGCGTGTGTCGGCGTTGAGCTTCGGCGCTTCGGCGCTGGGCGGTGTCTATGGCCACGTGGACGAGGACGAGGCGATCGAGGCGGTGCATACGGCGCTCGATCTGGATATCAATTACTTTGACGTTGCCCCCGCCTACGGTGCCACGCGTTCGGAAACCGTGCTGGGCAAGGCGCTCAAGGGCATCGCGCGCGACCGCTATCTCCTTTCCACCAAGGTCGGCAAATACACCCAGCCCGGCAGCTATGGCCAGGACATCTTGGACTACTCCCGCGCCCGCATCCGTGCGTCGCTGGACGAGAGCGCCGCGCGCCTGGGCACGGACTATTTCGACATCATTCACCTGCACGACATCGAATACCAGCGGCGGGAGCACACCGAGTGGGCGTTGCGTGAGGGACTGGCCGCCGTGCAGGAGTTGAAGCGCGAAGGTCGGATCGGAGCCGTGAGCTTCGGCATTTATCCGATGGATCTTTGGCATCGCATCTTCGCGGATTACGAAGTGGACGCCGCGCTCGTCCACAACCACTATTGCCTCCACGACACGCGGCTGCTCGAACTCCTGCCGGTGGCGAAGACGAAAGGCATCGGCATCATAAACGGCTCCCCGTTCGCCAGTGGTCTGTTTACGGATCGCGGCCCGGCGGACTGGCATCCGGCCGATGCTGCGGCGCGGGCGGTCTTTGCCAAGGCGGCGGCCTTTTGCCGGAAACAAGGGACCTCGATCAGCGAGCTGGCTTTGCAGTTTTCTAGCCAGCACCCGGAGATTCCCACCACGCTGTTCAGTTCGGCGCGTCCGGAATCCGTGCGCCAGAATGTCCGCTGGCACGAGAAACCGTGTAATGCGGAACTGCTCGGCCAAGTGCGGAAGATTCTCGCCCCCGTCATGAACCAGCAGTGGGATTACGAGGCGGCACCGGCCGGATCTGGGAAGCCGAAACCCTCGGCTTCGGCCCGATCCATCAACGGTTCGAAGCACGCCTCACTCCCAGCCGTCGCGCCGCTTTCCGTCCTACCACCATCGTCACTGGGTGCCGCGTCATCTGCTCCTTAATGGATGGCAAGCCCGGGGAGATGGTCCGTTTTTTTAAGCTGTAACCACCATCCTTTCATGGATAATTCCCGCATGCCTTTTTCAACCCTCCCGTTTCGTCGGAATTCATCGCCATCACTCGTTCGACATGTCGCGCAGGCTGACGCCCTCCGACCGGTGCAGACACTCTGGCCCCGCACTTCCCGAATCCGATTCGGCAGCTTGACTCAACATTTGATCTGCGTGCTGTGCGGAGTCGGCTTTGTCACGACGGCGCTGGGCGCAGACCCATTATTGTGGTGGCGCTTGGATGTGATGACGGACGGGCGAACTCCCGAGCGCACCGCGCCGTCGGGCGATCTGGTCACCGGCAACTTCAAGCTCGTGCCGGGTGTCGTTGGCAAGGCGCTCAAGTTTGATGGGTTCACCACGGAGCTTGTGCGTCCGGCCGCGTCCGTGCCGCGCTTGCCGGATAATTTCACGATCGAAGCCTGGGTGGCGTTGGGCGCTTACCCGATCAACTGGTGCCCATTGATTGAGCAACGCAGCGGGACGAACGCCGGTTACTCCCTCGCCCTCGGCCCGCGCGGCGAATTGCGCCTGAGCCTCGCCAGCGGCGGCCAATGGCGCGAGTGCGTGTCCAAGGATTTCATCCTGCCCTTGCGCCAGTGGTCGCAGGTGGCGGCAACATTCGAGCCGGGCAGGGGATTGACGATCTATGTGGACGGCCAGCTCGCCGGCCACACTGACGCGAGCGGAGGGATCACGCCCGCGCCGGATTCCGATCTGCAAATCGGTGCCATCCCGTCACCGGCCAAGCCCTCGAATCTCTATCGCGAACATGGCACGCTGCCCGGCTGGTTCTCGCTCGATGGCATCGTGGACGAACTCAAAGTCCAGGCTCATGCTTTGAGCGCCGGGGAGATTCAAGCGTCGTTTGCGGCGGTGAAGCCGGCGGCGGCTCCCGAATTTGCCGCGCGCAAAATGCCCTCGGGGCCGCCCGGCCCGGGCCGCTTCGGTGCCTACTACACGCAGTTGAAATTTTATGACGAGTGGGATGCGCTCTGGCGCGTCGGATCCGATCCCGACGTGCTCGTGCGGTTTGATGAATCCCCGGTGCGCGTCGTCTTCTGGCGCGGCACGCGTTACTCGCCCGCGTGGGTTTCTGAAAACGACAAGTGGATGGCCGACCAGAGCGTCGAAGCGTGGGGTGAGGGCACGAATGATGTCGAGGGCTGCTTCGAGCACATGCAGGATCCGAAATGTCTCTACTCCCAGGTGCGCATCATCGAGAACACCGACGCGCGGGTGGTGGTCCACTGGCGCTACGCTCCCGTCAGCGCGCACAACCATCTCTGGCGGGTGGACCCCAAGACCGGTTACGCCTGCTGGGTGGACGAATATTACACGATCTATCCCGACGCGGTGGGCGTTCGCAAAGTGACGTGGCAGCGCGGCACGCTCGGCGATGTCCGCCAGTTCCAGGAATCCCTGCCGCTCACGCATCCGGGCCAGTATCCCAGCAACGTCGTGCAAAGGGATTTCTGCACCGTGGCCAATCTCAAGGGCGAGACGGCCACGATGTCGTTCGTCGCCGACCCAAAAAAGGAGAAAACGAATCTGCCGCCGGATCTGTGCATGCAGACTTACAACTTCAAGGCGAAGAATTCGCCGTTCATCATTTACGAACCGGGCACCCACATGGAAGACGTGGTGGATCAGGACGAACGACATTACGCCCAGCCCGGCCCGTGCAATCATTGGCCCGTGGGCCAGGCGGCCTGCGACGGACGCCACAGTCAGGCCGCCGATCAGCCAACTCATTTTTTGGGTTTCCCGATTTCGTATGCGCCCGTCTATACCAACGACACGCGCGAATGGTGGAACGGTCTCTACGGCATGAGCACCAAGCCCATCAAGCAGTTGACGGGCCTCGCGCGTAGTTGGTCGCAGGCACCGGAATTGGTGCTCAAGGGTCAGGGATTCAGCAGCGTCGGCTTCGATCGCGGTGACCGCGTTTATCAACTTATTCGCGCAGCGGCGGCTGATTCAGGCGCGCTGGAATGTGAAATCAAAGCAAGCGCCAATTCGCCGCTGGTCAACGTGGCCTTGGTGGTGAAGAACTGGGGAGCCGCCGGTGCGAACCTGCAAATCAACGGCCAGCCGGTTCCGCGCGGCACGAAGTTCCGTTACGGCCATCGCCACGAGCTGGATGGCTCCACGCTGCTCGTCTTCATCCAGCGTGAGGCAACGAGTCCGATCACGATCCAACTGACCCCGGAACATCCCTGACGGCGAACGCAATTCCCCTGACCAAAATCAAACCATGATGAGTTTGTTTTTCAAATTCCCAGGCGCAATCGCGGCACTCATTTTCCTTTCGACCGTCCTCGTCCACGCTTCCGAAGCCGTGCCGCGCCCCGAGCATCCCCGGCCAGATATGCTCCGGGAAAACTGGATGACCCTCAACGGCGAGTGGCAGTTCGAGATTGATAAGACTGCGGACGGAGAAGCGCGCGGGCTGACCTACGGCCAGGATCTCAATGCGAAAATCCTCGTCCCGTTCTGCCCGGAGAGCAAGCTGTCGGGCCTGGCCATTCCAATGACGGAGCACATTAAAAATGTCTGGTATCGCCGGACGTTTGAACTGTCGCCG
>JANPGB010000190.1:0-12226 GCA_031423695.1 Verrucomicrobiota bacterium | reverse complement strand
CGACGCCTGCCACCGCTCAGGAGCTGCCCGTGTCACCGCGGTGGTGCCCTACTTGGGGTACGCCCGGCAAGACCGCCGTGAAAGCGGCGCTGAACCTTTGGGCGCTCGGGTCATGGCCGAGATGATTGCTGCGGCTCGTATCGAGCGAATGGTCTGTCTTGATTTGCACTCCCGCGCGGTCGAAGGCTGTTTTCCCCAACCGGTCGAGCATGCGAGCTCGGTGCCGTCGCTGGTCGAAGCGGTTCGGTCGAAATTGCCGAAGAACTCGGTGGTGGTGTCGCCAGACTTGGGCGCGGTGAAGCGAGCCGAGCTGTTCGCGCGCCCGTTGGGCTTGCCGGTCGCGGTCGTTCACAAGCAGCGGCAGCTTGCCGATCTGCTGGACAAACTGGATCGCGCGCTGCACGGCGACGGGACTGGTCTGCGGTGCACGGACGACCTCCACCAACTGCATCCGGTGAACCGGGTTGAAAAAGTGAATGCCGACGACACGTTCCGGATGGTTCGTGGCGGCGGCAATTTCAGCCACCGACAACGCCGAGGTGTTGGTGGCTAGAATCGTCTGCTCGCCTGCGAGCGCGTCAAGCTTGCGGAATATTTCTTTCTTATGCTTCATCTCTTCGACGGCGGCCTCAATCACGAAGTCCTCGTTGCGCAGCGGCACCTCGGTGGCGGCGGGATGAATGCGATCCAATCCGGCGCGGGCCTCGACGGCGGTGAAGGTGTGCCGCCTTTTTCCTTCCGCATACAGCTTGGAGATGTTCGACATGCCGCGCGCGATTTGTTCCGGGCTGACATCGCGCAAAATGACGGACAGCTTCTTTGCGCTTAGCCATTGAGCGATGCCCACGCCCATCACGCCAGCCCCGATGACCGCGCAATTTCCCGCCGGCGCAGCAGGGGTGGCCGGTCCAACTCTCAATTTTTTCGCCCGCTCCTGCAGGAGAAAGAGTCGCAGCAAATTCCGCGTGGTTTCGGTGCGGCCCAGTTCCTCGACGCCCTCGACTTCCAACTGGAGCGAGGCTTCGACAGAGCGGCTGATTCCCCAGGTCACCACTTGGAGCGCCTTGGTCACGGCCGGATAATGGCCGCGCGTTTTCGTTTGCAACTGCGATTTGAGCCGCATGGCAATTACGTTCGCGACCAGGGAGTTGTTGAGGAAGCGCCGCCGGGAGCGATGCGGTTTGCCTTCGCTGATTTTCTTCAACGCCGCCGGCAGGAGATATTCGCGCGGCACCAGCGCATCCACCAGGCCGCACTTCAGCGCCGGCTTTGGCGCCAGAGTTTTTCCGGCAAGAATGATTTCGAGCGCCTTGGGCAGACCGATCAGGCGCGGCAAGCGGGTGGAACCGCCCCATGCGGGCAGGAGTCCAAGCTGGGTTTCCGGCAGGCCGATCCGCGTCGCTGCCTCCATCGAAGCAACGCGCCAGTCGCAGGCGAGGGCGATTTCGCAACCACCGCCGAGCGCCGCGCCATGAATCGCCGCCACGGTCGGGCACGGAAGATCTGCGATGCGGTTGAAGACCCGCTGGCCAAGCTCGATCAATTCGCGCAGGGCCTCAGGACGCGTCTCAGCAAACATCGAGAGGAGGTCGGCGCCCGCGATAAAAATGGATTTCTTCGCGCTGACGAGCACGAGCCCCTTCAACCCGCCGGCGGCGCTGAGAAAATCCAGATTCCGGTCGAGCTCGACGAGTGTGGCGCGGTCGAAAATATTCGCCGATGAATCCGGGCGGTCGAACGTCAGGATGCAAATTTGATCGCTGTTCAACTCGCGGCGAATAGAGGGGGCGTCCGACGCTGGGGATTTCGGGGATGTGCGCGGACGCCCCCAATCGGGCGGATTAACTTCCGACACAGGTTGTGCAAGGTGTGTCATAAAGCCTCCACCCAAATGGCCGCGCCCTGTCCGCCGCCGACGCAGACGGAGAGGAGCGCGCGTTTGTTTTTTCTTCGCCGCAATTCTTTCAAGCTGGTCAAAATCAATCTGGCACCGGTCGCGCCGACCGGATGGCCGAGCGCAATCGCCCCGCCGTTCACATTCAGTTTTTCACCCGGGATTTCACCAAGTGCAGTTTCGCGTTGCAAATGCTGACGGGCGAAGCTCACGGACTCGGCGCATTTCTGCACGGCGAGCAACTGCGCGGCGAAGGCTTCGTTGATCTCGATCAAATCCGCGTCCGCCAAGCCCAGTCCCGTTTTCTCCTGGGCTTTGGCGATGGCGAAGAGCGGCCCCAGTCCCATGCGCGATGGATCGCATCCAGCCGTGGCGTAGCCTATCAGCGCGCCGAGCGGCTTCAGGCCCAATTCCGCAGCCTTGGCCTCGCTCATCACGAGCAGCGCGACCGCGCCATCGGTGAGCTGGGAAGCGTTGCCCGCCGTGACGGTGCCATTACGCCGGTCAAAAACGGGTTTAAGCTTCGCGAGCGCCTCGGGGGACTGGCCCGGGCGCGGGCCGTTGTCTTGAACAATGGCGGTGGCGGGCTGGTGACCGTTCACATACACGGGACAAATTTCTTCCGCGAGCCGGCTTTGCGCGGCCACCGCGCGCCTGTGCGACTCCAGGGCAAAGGCATCCTGAGTGTCGCGGGACAGGCCGAATTCGCGCGCCAGAATTTCCGCCGTTTCGCCCATGTTCAATCCGCACACAGGATCCGTAAGCCCCAGCATCAACCCGATGCGGGGCTGAAAATCAGCCGGACGAAACGCTGCAAAGGTCTGCAATTTTTGTCCGAAGGTTTTGGCACGGGACAGCCGGGAGAATTTTTCAGCCGTGGCGGGTTTAAACAGCAGCGGCACGCCGCTCATGCTTTCGGTCCCTCCCACAATGAATATGTCGCCCTGTCCGGCGCACATTTTTTGATGGGCCAGGGTCAGTGCCTCACAGCCCGACGCACAGTTGCGATGCACAGTCATCGCCGGAACCGATTCGGGAATGCCGGCGCGAAGCGCGATGACGCGGGCGACATTCGCCGCCTCCGCCGGTTGCGCGACGCAGCCGAAGATGACTTCATCCACGAGCCCGGGATCGAGTCCCGTGCGTGTCAGCAGCGCGTTGACGGCCACGCGGCCCAGTTCGTCGGGCGCGCAGCGGGCCAGATCGGTGCCCGCCTTGGCGAACGGCGTGCGCACGCCGTCCACGATGACCATTCGTTGGGTGCTCATGATCCGTTCACCTTTCCATTTGGGTGATGCCCGTTGTCATTGGCGGCTGGACGGTGGTCCGCGACTTTCTGTTCCTTGAGTTGCGTGCCGATGCCCAGCAAAACGGCCATTTCCTCGCGTTCATGGAAAACAATCCGATTGGGCTGCACCTCCGTTTTGCTGACGAAGCTGCGGTTCAACTCCTGCGTGAACTTGAAATTGTCCAGTGAATCGGTTTTGTGGACATGCAGGACCAGTTCATCGAGCTCGAGCGGGTCGTTGTTTCGTTTGCAAAGTTCAAGCTGCCAGAGGTCGAGATGCGTGGAGTCGTCCAAGACGTGTTCGAGGACATTGAAATCCACGAGCGTGCCTTTGATTTTGTCGAGGCGCATGGTCTTGATTTCGGAACTGCGGGAAATTTCTCCAATCAGCCGCGGCACCGAACGCTGGCAGTGCGGACAAGGCTCATAAACCAGCCCGCCGTCAATCTGGTCGCCGGTGCGGTAGCGCAACACCACGCTGCCGCGCGCGTCGAGCGGTGTGTAAACCAATTCGCCGGGATGACCTTCGGGCACCGGCTCGCCGCTCTTCGGATCAATAACCTCCATGATGCCGTGGTCGGGATACAGGTGATAGCCGCTCGAGTCACCGGTCCCACACGGACATTCAGTCCAGGCCATTTTCGCCTCGGTAAACCCGTAGGTAGCTAGGACGTTGACCGCGCTGGCACCGAGTTCGCGGGCGAGGTTGGCGAGCTTTTGTTTCAAGCCCGGCGCGGCCTTTTCGCCGCCGACCACGATGCATTGCAAATTCGGACAGCGCAGGCCTTCGTCCACGGCCTGCCGCAGGACATGATACAGAAACGTCGGCATGCCCATGATCGCGTGCGGTTGCAACTGGCGCAGCAAACGAAGCTGGCCGTCGGTGCCGAAAACTTTTCCGCCGCCACTGCTGACGACGAGGTTGTTGAATTCCATGCCTCCGTAATGCCCGAGCCAGAAGGCGAGATGCGGCGCGTACGGGAAAGTGTTGAGCAGCCGGAAATCAGGGCGCGCTTCGCAGATTTCATAAATGAGGCTGCCGCCGCGCGCGAGATTCGCGAGATCGTGTTGAGTGTAAAGAAACGCCACTGATTCCGTGGAGCGCCCGGTGGTGCAAGTCATGAAGATGGGACGAAACTCGCGCTCAAAACCGCGCTTCACATTTTCCCGGCCAAGCAGCGCGGCGCGCAAAATCGTGGCCGGACGACGGGCGAGTTGGTGCGCGTCGGGCTGCAGAATAAATTCGCGGCCCTGCTGGGGATGCTCAGGCGAATTGAGCAGATCCGTCTTGGACGTGAAGGGCAGTCGGCGGAGATCGTCGAGCGTGCGAAAAGCCCCGGGATCCACACGCTGCTGCCGGAACAGCTCGCGGTAGTGCGGCGAGAACGGCGCGACGACCTTCTGAAGATAATGCCGCAGCTTTTCCGACTGGAGGCTGCGGATTTGCTTTTCAGATAAGCGCGGCCATTTCGTGGTGAGACGATTCGTGTTCATTATGTTGAGCCTTTGGTTTTACCAACGCTTTCAATTCGTCGAGGTGTTCCAATGCGACTTTTCGTCCGAGGGCGATGTACTTTCCCGGATGATTGAAATCGTGCCAGTGCGCATCGATCGCCAACGGACGCAGCACCACATCGGCCCGGCCGCAGGCCTGTTCGGCCATGCGAATTTGCCCGCCATGCACGGCGCGCATCATGATGTCGAGGATGTTGCCACGGGCGAAATAGTTGATCTGCTGGTTCAGATTCCGGAGCAGGCTGAACCGTTTTTCGGCAAGCTCGGCCCGCTCGCGTTCCACTTCGCGGCAGCACCGCAGAAAGGCGGAAGGCGGAATGGCGTTGACCGCAATGATGCGATCCACCCGCATATCCTTGAGGACATCCACCGGCAATGGATCGGAAACGCCGCCGTCAATATACGTTTCGCTGCCGATGGTGACGGGCACCACAACACCCGGAATGGCGCAACTGGCCTGCACCGCCTCCGCCACCGAGCCGCTGGCAAACACCTCGCGATCCAGCGTGTCCAGATTGGTGGCAACCGCGCGCATGGGCCGGACAAGATCGGAGAAGTGCGCCGTGCCAATCGTCTGCTGCAACCGTCGCCGCACCGCGTCGCCGTGGAGAAATCCCTGCCGGGGAAGGAACGTGGGATCAAGCAGGCGCCAGAAGCCCCAGGGCTTTTCGTTTTCGCGCGCGAGCTTTTCCATCTTGGCACCGTCGCAGCCGACCGCCCATGCCGCCGCGATGTAAGCCCCCATGCTGCAACCGGCGATGACATCCACTTCAATGCCGTTCTCCTCGAGAATTTGAATCACGCCGATGTGGGCCAGGCCTTTGGCTCCGCCGGCGGACAGCGCCAGGCCCAGGCGGCAATGCCCTATTTCACGGGCGAGACGCCGGATGTCTTGCCGCAACAAACCCGTCGGCTCCGAGCCATTCGCAGGTGAAATGTCGGACGTGGGACAATCGTGAATGAAGGCGTGGACAGGGTGACGCCAAAATGCCGGCGGTGCGTTCACCCGCTCCGTTCCAGCCAGGCAGATGACCGCACGGACGTCCAGGGCATCGCTGCGCCGGTGCGAACGCAGATCCGACGCGAAGAATTCAAAACGTCGGAAGTCATCCGCCGCGGGCGGCAGGAACAAATAAATTGAATCCGCCAGGCCGCTAGATTCCAGAAGCGACCGGCGCGGAGTGGCGAGGAAATCGCCTTGCACGAGGATACAATCGAACTGGCTGCTGAGATAACTCAGGAGCGGCGTGACCGGTTCGCCGCCATCCGGACCAACATTGATTTTTAAAACGATCCGGGAGATTGTGCCGTTGTTCTGCGGGAGGGAAACCCGCGCCTCCGCGTGCGTGCTCAGAATGGACTCGATGCTTAACGCGCCCGCCCCACACTCCGGGCCGGTGGCCGGGACCAGTTTGACCAGGAGCACGGATTCACCGGTTTCATCCCGCAGGCTTTGGGCGAGTCTTTCGCTGAGGAAATCCTGGGGCAGGCTCGGCGCGAGCGCGATGGCCAACACGATGCGATGCCGGCCAGTCCCGCCAAAATCTTGAATGCGCGTGCGCGCGCCGCAATCCACCTCGGAAAAATGGGCATCCTCCCCTGCTCCGCTGATGCTGCGGAGCGTGTCCGAACCGGGACGATGAGTTGAATTCGTTTGCACAACCAATTCCTCACGACCGACGATGGAACCTGCGAACCTCCGCACTGCTCAGGCTGGACCAGCTTTTTTGGTCGGGTTCCCACCGCCAGACTGATTACATTTTCTCATTTGCCATCCATCCAGCCTAATGTCTGATGCAACTTAGACCCGATGGCGTGGCTGTCAATTCAGAGGTTGTGCGGATGCCGCGTCGGGTATTGCCGCCGATTCGACCGAACAGCATTTTGAAAAACTCCAGGACAAATCGCTTTTGCCGCTTTGCGTCGGCACCGCTTTGCGTTAAAACCTTCGCGCGATGTTTGAATTGTTAATGACCGATCCCCACTCCAAAGCCCGGCTGGGAAAACTGACCACCGCCCACGGCGTGGTGCAGACACCCGTGTTCATGTCGGTCGGCACCCAAGCCAGCGTCAAGGCGCTCGACCCGCGCGAATTGCTGGAGATGGGCACGCAGATCATTCTCGGCAACACCTATCACCTCAACATCCGGCCCGGCATGGACATCATCCGCGCCGCCGGTGGCCTGCACCGCTTCATGAACTGGGATCTCCCCATCCTCACGGACAGCGGCGGCTTCCAGGTTTTCAGCCTGGCGAAAATCCGGAAGATCAAGGAGCACGGCGTGGAGTTCCGCTCGCACCTCGACGGCTCGCTGCTTTTTCTCGGACCAAAGGAAGCGATGGAAATCCAGCGCACGCTCGGCTCGGACATCGCGATGGTGTTTGACGAATGTCCGCCGCACGACGCGCCGCCGAAGGAACAAAAGCTGGCGGTCGAACGCACCATCCGCTGGGCGCAGGAGTGTCGCGAACAGCCGCGCGCGGACGGACAGAGGGTTTTCGGCATCGTCCAGGGCGGCTCGAACGCGGCCCTGCGCGAACACTGTGCGAAGGCCTTGGTGGCGATGGAATTTGACAGCTACGCCATCGGCGGCGTGAGTGTGGGCGAACCCGAACCGGAGATGATGAAGGCCGTGGAGCTGGCCGAGCCGCATTTGCCCGCGCACAAGGCCCGCTACGCGATGGGCCTCGGCACTCCCGCGCAGATGGTGGAATTGATCGCGCGCGGCGTGGACATGTTCGACTGCGTGCTGCCGACGCGCGTGGCGCGCAACGGCACGGCCTACACGCGCAAGGGCGCGCTCGGCATCAAAGGCGGCGGCTACAAGCTGGACTTTGGGCCGCTCGAGGAAGGCTGCACCTGCTACGCCTGCCGGCATTTCACGCGGGCTTATCTGCGGCACCTGCTCAAGGCAAACGAGATTCTGGGCCTGCGCATGCTAAGCGTTCACAACACCCACATGTTTCTGTCAGTGATGGCCGATGTCCGCGCGGCGATAGCGGCGGGGACGTTCGCGGAATTCCGCCGGGAGTTCATCGCCAACTTCCGCCCGTCGCAAAAGGTGATGCTCCAGCGAGCGGCGGCAGAAAGCCGCTGATCGCCCACACGGATCCTGGTTCTCGCGACCGACAGAGAATGGCTGACCGCGCGTCCTCCGTGCAAATCGAGAGGCATTGAACGGCTGCAGCTTGAAACTGTGCTGAGCTCGCAGACCCGCGCGCATGAATTTCCACTCCAAGCCGAGCGGAGAATCGAGGCTTCCCTGGAGTCCAGGCGAACGAAAAAAGCCCCGCGATGCGTGGCTTTTGAAAAATCACCGTTGAGTCCGGGAAATCATTTCTTTCGGCGCGCCAGGAACAGCGAGGCGATTCCGATCAGCCCCAAGGCTGCCGTGGCAGGCTCCGGCACAATGGTGTAGGCAGAAAGGGCTGTCTGGAGAAACGGGTTCCATCCCTGAGCACCGACATCGTTGCCAGCAACGGCTTCATCAGACCGATAACCGGAATTGGCAATGTAGGTGCCCAACAATCTGAACGTGGCTCCGCTGTTCGGAGTCAAGCCGATGTCACTCACGTTGAAAGAGAAAGTGTAAGTCGGAGAATTGTTGTTGCCGGTGGGATTGAGATTCACGGTGTTGACGAAATTCAAACTGTTGGCACCGCCGTTCGCCAACTGCCACAACCCGCCGAAATTGTCGCTGGCCGGCCCGAGCGCGATGCCATAGTCCGGCAACATGCTACTGAAAGTCAGCAGGCTGCGGTTGGCGCCGCCGTCAAAACCCGAAATCGCCTTGCGCAATCCATCCGCGCCATCGGCAAAACCCGATGTGTCGCCAAAGCCGCCGCCGGTCGAATCTATGTAAAGCACCAGAACGTCGTTGAAGCCGTTGGGGCCTTTGTTCACAGTACCGGAAACCGTCGTGCCATTGTCGGTCAGCGTAAGGCTGCCCAGACCGATGGGGCCGCCGAAGCCGGAGTTTCCATTACCGCTGTAAGTTGCAGCGTGGGCGGTGAAACCTAAAGCGATCGCCGTGATGGTTGGAAGAAATATCTTTGCGTTCATAATCTTTCTGGTTCGAAATTTTTTTATCAAATCAGGTTTGCGCGAGCAACCATATTTTCATGCGGTTTCGTCCGTATTTGTCCCAATTCATTTAGGGAAAGAGCCGCACCCGGTAAAACATGGCGCTGTTGTTGGGCGCGTTGGTGAAGGTGGTGGTCGTTGCGGTCGAGGTGATGATGCCGCTGAACGGCGTGAACGGATTGATCAGGTTGGTGGTCGCCCAAATCTGATAACCCTTGCCGACCGCGCTGTTCCAGGAAATAACGCCGGCACCGCTGATGGCCGGCACGGGAATCCAGGCGGGATTGACGAGCGCCGTTCCCGCGCTGCCCGCGCTGCTCGCGCCATCGATGCCGGCGTTGTTGATCGCGCTCACCATTGCAAACAGTGTGACGCCGTAGGTGTTCGTCACCGTCAACGACGTGCCGGCGACGATGCCGTTGAAAACATTCGAACCGCCGGACGAAGTACCGATGAGAACGTGGTACCCGGAAATGCCGCCGTCCGGATCGCTCACCGCCGGCCAGGTGAACGTCACGACGTTGGTGAAGACGTAAGTGTTGGTCGGTCCGGGTGCGGCTGGGGTCGGCGGCGCCGTCACATCGTAGAGTTTCCAATACTGCGCCTCAAAGGGATCCGTGCTCCACCCGGCCTCCGCCGCGGGCACCTTCTTCAGCAAAACAAACAGCCCGTTATTGAGCAGGTTGGTGCCGGTCGTGTTGCCGGGAATCAGAAAAGCATTTCGCCGATTTGAATCAATCGCGGTGTAGGCGGCGAGGTTCTTCACGTTGTAAACGCGGTTGGATTTGATGCCGAAAAGATTCGCGCCGTTCTGCGTGATGTTGACGTTGAAATTACCCTGCTGGTTGTTGTTGCGGTCCAGGTTGGCGAATGCGAACACCACGTCGCTGAAATTCGGCGAGCCGTTCGCCTGCTCGTATTTTGCGACGGAGAAGATGCTCGGCTGCGGCCCGCTGCCGCCGGTTTGATCCAGGTAGTAGCGGTTGGAGCTGCGCAGCGCGGCGCTGAACTGCCGCGCCTGGTTGATGCCGGCATAAACCGGCCAAAGCTGGTCGAGGCCGTAATTGCGGTTGCCCGGCGCGCAGATCGGCTGGAGCGAGTTGTAGTTCATGAACTGCGGAATCGTCTTGCCGAAGTTGAGCTGGTAGCTGTTAAAGCCAAACGTGGTCGAGATGCCCAGTTCCTGGCCGTAAAAAATCATCGGCGCGCCGTCAATCGTCGAGCACGCGCTGTAGCGGATGAGCGCCTGGAATGGATCGGCATAATTCTGCTCGTCATGCGACGTGTCGTTGAGCAGCACCAGGCTCTGGCCGTACGCCGTGCGCCGCGCGTCGAAGATGCCGCGGTAATCACTGGCGTTGGCGGCGGATTGGAGCGGGAAGACGATGTTCTCATTGAGAATGTCGAAATGCCGGTTCGAACGGTACGTCACCGCACCGCCGTCGAGTGATTCGGTCATGAACACAAAATCCCATTTGCGACTTCGGACTTTGTTGATGATGTATTCCCAACATTGCGGCGGCAGGCCCTGCCCGAAGTCGGCGCGCAGCCCGTCAATGCCCTTGTAGGTTTGATTCGCGGGCGTGCCCGCCGGGCACCCGGTCTTGTCGAGCCAGTAAAGCATTGCATCGGAGAAATAGCGCCAGACGTTTTGGGTGATCTTGTCGAAATGCCCGTTGGTGGTGCCCGTGCCGCTTTCGCTGCCGATGCTGTAATCAAACCAGTCGCCTTCACTGACCTGGTTGCCGGACTGCGAGGAGTTGCCCACCAGGGCGGCATAGCGGCCAAAATAAACGTCGGCCACGTCGCCCCACTTGCCGAAATCGTAACGGTCCGGCGCCTGCGCCATGTTCGCCGCGCTGGAGGCGCGCTGGTCATATTCGCCGGAGCGGGAGTAAAACCGCGCCTCCGAACTCCCGATCTGATCCGTGGGCTGCGCGTTGGTGGCGAAGTAATAAACCCCGCTGGCATCCAGTTCGGCGTCCCACGCGGAATGGTTGAACGGCTCATCGAGCATGATGTTGACGCCGGTCGCATCCGCGGCGGCAACGAAATTGGTGAACTCCTGCATCGCCCCCGCGCGCGTGTTCGCCTTGCCCAGCAGCGGATTGATCTGGAAAAAGTTCTTCACCGAATACGGGCTGCCGACGGCGTAGGGCTGGCCCGTGTTGGGATCGGTCAGCCGGTTTTGTATGCCGATCGGATGAATCGGCTGAAACCAGAGCCAGTTCACGCCGAGGTTCTGGACGTAATTCAGATTGAAACGGTTCGTCACCGGATCATACGGGCGCGATCCGGGGCCGTTGTACAAATCGGTGAAGGTGCTGCGGTCGTTCGGCCCGGTTCCCTGCGCGTCAATGTTCATCGCGTTCAACTCGTAGACGTTGACGCTGCGCGCCTTTTTGGGGGTGACGACGACGCAATGGTCGCGGCGGCCGTTGCTCGAATACCAGAACCACGAAGGGCTCCCGATGACCTTGTAGCGTGCGGTAAGCCGGTACGCCCCGGTCTTCTGGGCGTTGAGCATGAGCGCGAATTGTCCCGGCGTGCCGCTGTTAGTCATCGCGTAAGCCTTGAAATAATTGGAGTCGTCGCCAGCCACGAGGTTGTTGCCGTCCGGCTGCACGATACCGTCCTCGATGCCGTCGCCGTTGGCGTCGAGCGTGGCGCGGTCGCGGCGGTTCACGTTGGAATACACTTCCACGTTCGTCACGTTCGCAACGCTCGGGGTGAACAGCAGGCTCAGCGGTGCCGTATCGCCGGCCAGCTCGTCCACGAAAACGTGGGTGGTCGTGTAGTCAGCGTTGACATTATTGACGGTGAGAATGGGATCGCCCAGCGTGCCGAGCGTGTAACTGAAGACAGCGCTGTCCGTGCCGGCGATGTATTCGGCGAATTTCTCCTCGCTGTTCGCGCTGTGCCACAGGCTGAGTTTGTACTTGAGCGTGACGAACTGGGCGACGTTGGAAACCGTGCCACGCCACCACATCGCGTTGCCGGCCGGACTCGGATCGTTCTCGCGATGATCGAAAACCAGCGTCGCCACCTGCGTGGTGTTGCTGCCAATGCCGAGCGAGCCGGCGGGCGTCGAGCCGTCGGTGGTGAAATAAATCCGGCCGTTATCCGCATACCGCGACGCGAGCGAATCGTCCTTGCCGAGGTAGCCAGCCTTGAGCCACAGGTCAACGTTGCTGACGTTGGCGTTGGTACCGGCGTTGACGACGCGGTTGTTGCCGTGGAAAAGCCATGCGGCGCGGTTGCGGACGGTGTACGGATTCGCCTGCGCCGCGGCTGCGGACGCTGTGGTGGCACCGACTTTGTCGCCAAGGCCGGTGGGGGCGTAAACGAACGTGTTGGAGACGTTGTTCGCGCCATCGAACGTGAGATAGAGGTAATACTGGATGACTTCATTGGTGCCGAAGACGGACGTGTTGAACGTGGCTTT
>JANPGB010000189.1:0-1771 GCA_031423695.1 Verrucomicrobiota bacterium | reverse complement strand
CGTGGAGTCAGCAGGCGATTTTGTTTCGCACGAAAATCCAGTCGCGGCCGCTGGAACTGGCAATGCGGCAGGCGGACGTGCGCTATAATTTGATTGGCGGGCAGAGCTTTTTTGACCGGCGCGAGGTGCGGGATTTTCTCGCGTATCTCAAGACGTTCATCAATCCGCACGACGACGTGAACCTGCTGCGCATCGCCAACACGCCCGCGCGCGGCTTGAGCGATGTGACGATGGAACGCCTGCTCGCCGCGAGCCATGAGCGGAAAGGCTCCGTCTTCGCCGCGATGAAAAACCCCTCAGTCACGACGACGTTTCAGACGCGCACCCGAGAGAGTATCGAGGCGTTTGTGGAATTCATTGAACGGACGCGAAGCCAGTTGAGCGAGATCGTCCGCCCTCACCCCGGCCCTCTCCCCCGGGGAGAGGGAGAACACGCAGCCGCGTCTCGAAATAATCACGAGCCATCGAACTTGCCCCACGCTGGATTCGCTTCCCCCTCTCCTGGGGGAGAGGGCCGGGGTGAGGGCGGTCACGACTCATTACAAATGTGGGCCGACCGCTTTCTCGACGAGATCGGTTACTTCGCCGACTTGCGGAAGTCGGAGAAAAATCAGGAGGCCGCCGACAGTCGCGCGCGGAATTTGAAGGATTTGATCGTCACGTTGAACGACGCGGGCACCGCCGCGCAACCGGCGCATGAACGGCTGGAAACTTTTCTCGAAGACATCACGCTCGACAGCGATCGCGAGGAGGAAAAGGAATCCGCCGGCGACGCCGTCACGCTCATCACCATGCACAGTTGCAAGGGGCTGGAGTTTCCGCACGTCTATATCGTCGGTCTGGAAGACGGGCTGCTGCCGCACGCGCGCTCGAAGGTGGAAGGCACGTTGGACGAGGAGCGCCGATTGTTTTACGTGGGCATCACGCGCGCGATGCTGACGCTGACGATCAGCCATTGCGGCGGGCGGAAAAAATACGGGCAGGTCGTGCCGTGTCATCCGTCGCAATTTTTGAAAGAGCTACCGCCGGAACTTATCGAACACGGCGATGAAAAGGGCAAACAGCCGGTGACGACGGAATCAGGCAAAGGCATGTTCGCGGCGATGCGGGAGATGTTGGAATAAACCCGATCGCGGGTGAACTAATTTTGTGAATAAAATTCCCTTGCAGGGAAAATTTTAGGTTGTAGGATTCATCTCGTGAAGTCGAGCCGCCCAAACGGTTCTCACAAAAGGCCGCAGGCAAAGGAAACAAAGTCGCACAGTTCACGTTTCGTTGCCTTGAGTGGACTTTTTTTACTTCTCGCTGGTTTGGCTGTCGCGGTTTTCTTTCCGTTCGGCATTTCAAGAACAGCAATTGCCCCTCAAAAAATTGCATCAAAACCACGAGCGCTGGCTGAACTTCTCGCCTTAAAACCCCAAGAACTTGAAGGCACCGATATCGCGTTAATCAATTTACTCTGCGCCCAAAGTTTGCCTGGTGCAGAAAATCTTAGCATTGATGAATGTCTCGCGACACTTGATCGGTGGGCGCAGCATGTGAAATCCGAAACGGATCGGAACTATCATCATTTCCGGGAAAAGCCCACCGATTACTACAATTCGGAAGCTTTCTATAAAATGCTGATGATGGCCGTGGTGGTGTATGAAGATTTTGGAGTCCGCTACAATCCAAAATGGATTGCTCCACCCTCGGAGATTCCGGCTGATGACCACTTCTTCGCCGACTCCCGCGATATTTTAATTCACGGAATGCTCGGCCCGCAACACCT
>JANPGB010000188.1:0-1932 GCA_031423695.1 Verrucomicrobiota bacterium | reverse complement strand
AGAGCGGCCCGATATTTACCGCACTGCCAGCCACGCCGGAAACGGTGGCGACGGTCTGGTTCACATCCGTGAGATCGAACGTCGCGCCTGCCGTATCCAGGTTCACGTTGGTCGTCGGGAGCAACACATTCGTTTGATTCGCGAAGTCAGTCGTCACCGCGAGATTGTCCACGCCGCCGATCTTTGATCCACCCGAGCCAAAGGTGATGAAGCTGTTCGCCGTGAGGCCCGTATCCAGATTGACCGCGCTGATCGTGTTGCCGCCCTGCGTGATGAGAAGTTTCGTCCCGTTGCCGGCAAACGGGGAGCCCAAGCCCGTGGAGTCCGCGAGATAAAAGGCAAAATGATCTCCGCCCGTGGTCGCGGCGATATCTTGCAGCAGCCCGCCGTTATTGAAAAGTTGAATGCCGGTATTTTGCCGGTACAAAAAGCCGAACTCGCCGGAACCCGTGATGGGAAAACCGTTGCCGCCTGCGGATCGCACCACCAAGCTGACCCAATCGGTGGTGTCGCCCGAGCTTCCCTTGAACATGTCCACGCTGATTTTCAGCGGACCTGGGGAGTTCGCGGTCGAAAGCGGAAAACCACTGAGGGCGGCACTGCCACCAAAGGCGAGCAAAAGGTAGTCACCGTTGGTTCCCGGAGATTGCTGCACAAAGGTTCCATTGCCGACCTGGGCGTTTCCCGCCGCGGTAAAGTTTTGCAGTGCCGCAGTGCCGGTTTGGCGGTTCGCGAGATTGAAATTGAGATCACCCGTGTTTGGATTGCCGGTCGCGGTGAAGTTGTCCGTCAGCAATGTCGTGCTGGTCTGCGCTCCCGCCACTCGCAAGGTTCCTCCGCTCACCGTGGTCGTGCCAGTATAGGTGTGTGAGCCGGACAGCGTCAGCAAACCGCCGGTCGCTTTCGTGAGCGCTACGGTACCGGCGCCTGTATTATGGTCGCGGATGACGCCGGAAAAATTACCCGAATCCACCGTCACCAAACTCGTGCCGCCAGCATCATTGACGATCGTGCCCGCCCCATTCAATGAGCCGAGTGGGTGGTTCAAGCCATTGACATCCAGCGTGGCACCAGTGTTGACCGAGGTTCCGCCTCCGTAACCCACCGTCGTGCCGAATCGCAGGGTCCCGCCATTCACGGACAAGCTTTTCGGACCGAAAACCTCTCCATTCAGGGTCAACGTGCCCGCCCCGAATTTAACGGTGTCCGACTGCAATTGCACCCCCGTCTCGATCGTGTGGGATCCGCCTGCTTCCACATTCAAAACTGAAACTCCGCCCGCATCTGCCTTCAGATTGATTTGCGATCCGGTAATCGTGTAGCTGCCCGTCCCGAGGAACTGCACATGCCCCACCGTTTTCGCGCCGTTCAGGCTCACGGTCGTCGGACCCGCCTGCGCGCTAAAGGAGGCGTTCGTTCCGGCGACATTTGGGATCACGCCGGTGGACCAATTCGCGGCGGTATTCCACGAACTCCCTGAGACTGGCGACCAGGTATTGTTGAACACCTGCTCATTGCTAAATCCATAAAAGTGCCAGGTGTCTCCGGGACTTTTCGGGGTGAAGGTGAGCGCTTCCGAAGCCGAGGAAGCCACGAATGTATAGCGCAGCAAGTTCAACCCGGCCGCGAGGTTCTGGTCATAGACTGTGCTCGCACCGGATGACCCGGCCACGGTCGTTACCCGCCCGCCCGCCCCGCCAAACTGTCCGTTGTAAGAAGTAAGCACATACGTTTTCCCCACGGTCAGATTGTTCAAGGTCAGTGTCGCCGGATTCCCGTTATAGACAAAGTCGCTCAGCAGCGTGCCGATCTGGCCTGTGACCCCTGAGCCAAATCCCGTAAAAGGACCCGCTCCAGCACCGCCGAGCGTCCAGTTCCCGCTGGCCGCGTTGATCGGATCGCCACCACCGGACGCCTCAAAAGTTGCGCCAC
>JANPGB010000187.1:0-1612 GCA_031423695.1 Verrucomicrobiota bacterium | reverse complement strand
GCCCGTGCCGGACGTATGTGTGATTTTGTTTGTAACGCTGCCGCCGGCGCTTCCAGGAAACCAAGTCTGCCCGTCAAAGGACAATTCCAACGTCACGAATGTGTTGGCAGACGAGTAATTGGCAGTGGCGTTCAACGCCGGCGGCGTAATGGGGTTGCCCAGATTGCCGTGGACAAAGTTGCGGGTTTTGATGGTGCCCTGCCCGGGAATGGTGAAGTTGATGACATCATCATCCTTCACCGACTCATACGTGGTGCCCGGCGTCGGGCAGCGGTTCGTGTGCACCGGCCACTCCACCGCCATTTCCGGCGCCGACGTGCCGATCGGACCTAGGACGGCGGTCGCCAAGGCGGCTTCATTGTTGCAGTCGTTGGTGATGGTGCCATGTCCCGCCAACACCAGGTAACCGAACACGTCGTCCACGTTCCAGAACGGCGGGTTGTTGAACTTGAATTTCATCGGCACCGCCGTGGTTTCACCGTGGATATACACCACGCTGGGCGGCAGAGTCGTCACCCCGAGGTTGGTGATGATCAGCGGCGAGTCATTGTAAAGCTCGGCACCGGTGACCGGAAACGCCGTGATGGAAAAGGTCGTGGGCACCGGCGGCAAATTCACCTCCACAAAAATGTCAAAGAAGCTGCGTGCGGGAAAATCCGGATTGGCTCCGCCCAGCACCGCGCCGCCCGCCACGTCTTCCTGCACCATGCCCAGACTCTTGCGGGTCACACCCTGCCCGGGTCCGGCCTTGACCATCACCCAGGACAACGGAATCGTAGGAATGCGTGGGTCGGCGTTGGTGCAGTGGTCTCCGTTGCTGTTGTTCACATTTTGCAAAGCAAAGCTGCGTATGCGGGTCAGGATTTCCTCGGTCGGGGCGGGGGAGGCGGCCCAGAGAAACGGGATGGCGGCAAAATCCGCGTAGCCATCACTGCCCATCGAAGGACTTCCGATCGGCACGCTGCCGACGAGCAGACGATCGTGCCGGCTGCTGTGGCCAATGGTGGTGGCGTTGTCATACATCATCGGGCTGGTCAGGCGTCCGTCCGAACTGCGGTAGCCCGGATAACCGTTGGTGCCCACAGCCGGCGCCAGCAGCGGACGGAAGGCCGGCGCAATCATCAGGCGAAAAACGCCGATGCTGAAAGTCGTGTCATCCCCGGGCACCAGTGGAAACGTGGCCGCCACGCCGCGCGCCCCGCTGCCAAGCAGCGCCAACAGCGCGAGCATGGCCGCGAGCCGCGTTGAGGAAGCTTTTTGACCGGACGAAGGAATTGTTTTCATAACGGATCCCGTTTTTTCTTTGAGACGCCCACCACCCAACTTGAAGACCCCGGCCATCCAGCCGGACTTCGTGTTCGATTGACACGCTTCAAAATTTCTTGGACGGCAAACATCGGAACTGCCACCGAGACTAGGGCATCGCAACCCCCCTTCGCTTCTCCGAAATTGCGGAGTTGAGGCGCGGGCATTCTCACAAAAAAGCAACCGCCCCGATTTGCATCGGAGCGGTTGGTGGAAACTCGCCGGCCGGAGGGCCTCAGGTCACGGACAGATCAGCCGGAAGTACTTCGGCGCGTTGTTAGCCGGGAAGGTCGCCGGCGAACCGCCG
>JANPGB010000186.1:0-5725 GCA_031423695.1 Verrucomicrobiota bacterium | reverse complement strand
CGACCAGACGAACGGTATGCTTAAAGTCTAGCCCGTTTGCTCACCCCACGCGCGGACGAAGATTGTAAAACGGGACGCCACAGCCGCGCGCCAGATGCCAGGCATCCAAGCGGTGCTGCTCGCGGAGGACATCCCCGGCGTGAACGACGTGGGCATGAAGCACGACGAGCCGTTGCTGGCGAGTAGCGAAGTCCTCTTTCACAGCCAGCTCGTTGCGATTGTCGTCGGTGATTCGCAAGAAGCCTGTCGCGCGGCGGCAGAACGGGTTGTCGTCGAATACGAGCCGCTCGCGCCAATTCTCACCCTGCGCGACGCAGTGGCGAAAGGTAGTTTTCACAACGAACCCAATTTCATCCGGCGTGGCGACGCGGAGCAACGTTTGGCGTCCGCACCGTTGACGCTCGAGGGCGAGTTTGAATTGGGCGGGCAGGAACATTTTTATCTGGAAACCAATGCGGCGTGGGCCGAGCGTGGTGAAGATGGCTCGATCTTCGTTGCCTCCTCGACGCAGCATCCCTCGGAAGTGCAGCAGGTCATCTCGCACGTCTTGCATTTGCCCTCAAACCAGGTGGTGGTGCGGATGCCGCGCATGGGCGGCGGTTTCGGTGGCAAGGAAACCCAGGCGGCCATTCCCGCCGCGCTGGCCGCGCTGGCGACGCATCACACCGGTCAGCCGGTGCGCGTGCGCTTCAATCGCGATCAGGACATGGCGATCACCGGCCATCGCCATCCGTTTCTCGCACGCTTCAAAATCGGTTTTGATGAAGCAGGGTTGCTGCGGGCGGCGCAAGTGCATCTGACTTCCAACGGCGGCTGGTCGCAGGATTTGTCGCAGGCGGTCACGGACCGCGCGTTGTTCCATTTGGACAACTCTTACTACATTCCCGCGGTCGAATTTCGCGGGCAGGTGGCGAAAACAAATCTCTTTTCGAATACGGCGTTCCGCGGCTTCGGCGGCCCGCAGGGCATGTTGGTGATGGAGGAGGTTTTGGATCGGATAGCGCGCCGGCTTGGCCTGCCGCCGGAAGTCGTGCGGGAGCGGAATCTGTATCACGGCAAAGGCGAGACGAACACGACGCACTACGGTCAGGAAATTGAAGACAACCGCCTCCAGACCATCTGGCAGGAGTTGAAAAAGTCGGCGGAGCTGGAGCAGCGCCGCAAGGAAATCGCCGCGTGGAACACCACGCATCCGCACACCAAGCGCGGCCTCGCGATGACGCCGGTGAAGTTCGGCATCAGTTTCACGGTCACGCATCTGAACCAGGCTGGCGCATTCGTGCTGATTTATCAGGACGGCACCGTGCAGTTGAACCACGGTGGAACGGAGATGGGGCAGGGGTTGCATACGAATGTCATCCGGATCGCCGCACAGGAACTCGGCGTGAATGTGGAAAATATCCGCGTCATGCCGACGAGCACGGACAAGGTGCCGAACACGTCCGCGACGGCGGCGAGCGCGGGGACGGATTTGAATGGCGCGGCGATGCAGAATGCGTGCGAGATTTTGCGCGTGCGGCTTGCGCCGGTCGCACAAGGGTTGCTCAAAGAGAAACTCGGCGGCGAGCCGCAGCTGGAGAACATTTCGTTCGCGGACGGTGAAGTTTTTGACCGCACGCAATCACGGACGAGGCTTTCGTTCGCTGATGTCGTCAAGAAAGCTTACCTGGCACGCGTCAGCCTTTCGGCCACTGGTTACTACGCCACGCCGGGTATTCATTGGGATCGAAATGCGGGACGCGGCAAGCCGTTCCATTATTTCGCCAACGGCGCGGCGGTCGCTGAGGTCGAAGTGGATGGCTTCACGGGCATGCTGCGCGTGCTGCGCGTGGACATCCTCCACGACGTTGGCGACTCGGTGAACGAAGGGGTCAATCGCGGCCAGATCGAAGGCGGATTCGTGCAAGGCATGGGCTGGCTTACCGCCGAAGAACTCCTGTGGAACGACAAGGGCGTGTTGCTCACGCACTCGCCGGATACTTACAAGATTCCAGCCGTCGGCGACATGCCGCAAAGCTTTAACGTGGCCTTGCTCAAAAATGCGGCGCAGAAATCCGTGGTCCACGGCAGCAAAGCCGTGGGCGAGCCGCCGTTAATGCTGGCAATTTCGGTGCGCGAGGCGATTCGCGACGCGGTGGCGGCGTTTGGTCCCGGCAGGCGTGAAGTGTCGCTGGCGTCGCCCGCGACCTGTGAGGCGATCTGGATAGCGGTGCAAAAGGTCAAAGCTTCAAATTCCCAACTCCAACCTGCCGAGGAGCAGCAAATACCAAACATCAAGGCGGCGGCGGGTGGGTGAGGTTTGGAACTTGGCATCTCTCCGGAGCGTGGCGGCGGGTGCTTGGGGCATGCCCTAGCTGGCCAGCTGGGCCAAAGTCTCCGCCAGCACACGCACGCCTTTTTCAATCTGTTCGGGCGAGGAAAATTCGTCAGGGCGATGGCTGTAACCCTTGAAGCAGGGGATGAAAATCATCGTCGTCGGACAGACCTGCGCCATGAAGAGCGAATCGTGATAGGCGCGGCTGATCATCTGCTTCACCGAGAAATTTAATTTTCCAGCGGCGGCGGCGGCGGTCGCGACCAGCTTCGCATCGCAGAGGGCCGGCGGATCCTGGTTGAGTCGTTCCATCGTGAACTCGATTTTTCTGCGGGTGCAGATTTCATTCGCGGCGGTTTCAATTTGAACCAAGGCGGCATCGCGCGTCGTTACCAGCGTGTCCCGCAAATCAATCTCCAGCCAGGCGCGACAGGGAACGCTGTTGACCGCGCCGGGCTCAATCCGGAAAACGCCCGTGGTGCCGACGGTGTCCGGGCTGCCGGTGGTCGTTGCCGCTTTTTCAACCGCCAGCGCGATCTCCGCGCCGGCCAGCAGCGCATCGCGCCGCCCGGGCATCAGCGTCGCGCCGGCGTGGCCGCCGACGCCGGTGAGTTGCAATCGCAGGGTGCTGGGCGCGGCGATTTTTTCCACGACGCCGATGTCAATATTCTCCGCCTCAAGAATAGGCCCTTGCTCAATGTGCAGCTCGACAAACGCGGCGTAGCCATCCTTCGGCAGTTTCACGGACTCCAGCGCGCCGGTGCAGCCACCTTGTTTGCGCCAGAATTCCAAATCCTGGCCGTCGCGGTCGCGCAAGGCCGCGGCGCGCTCGAGCGACAGCACGCCGCCCAGCAGTCGGCTGCCGAGACAGCCGATGCCAAAGCGCGTCGGCTCTTCCGAAGTGAAAATGATGAGCTCGAGGGAGCGCTTTGGCTGAAACCCGGCCGCCCGCAGCGCACGAATCGCCTCGATCGCGCCCAGCACGCCGACGACGCCGTCGTATTTTCCCGCGTTGGGAATTGCGTCAATGTGCGAGCCGGTTGCGACGGCTGGGAGATTTTTGTCCGCCCCCGCCCAGCGCGCGAAGATGTTGCCGACGGCGTCCTCGCGCAAAGCCAGCCCGGCCTGGCGGCAAAGGTTGCTTACGAACGCGCGGCCGCGCAGATCCGATTCGGAGAACAAAACGCGCGTGACGACGGGCGGCGCGGCCTCGGTGATGAGCGCGAGGTCATCGATTTCCTTTTGCAGCCGGTTTTTATCAATGACCACTTTCATCTCACAGCGGCGCGCGGTTCACGTCCTTGTAGTAGATGTAACTCGCAGCCGTCTTGCCCATCGCCACGAACCACTGCGGACAATACGACGCCATCCAGATGACATCGCCCGCCGTTACGGGATAGTGCTCGGCATCCAGCCGGTAAACGCCCTGGCCCCGCAACATCAAAAGGCCATGCTCCATGATGTGCGTCTCGACGAACGGCAGCGTTGCCCCCGGTTGGTAGGTGAAGATATTTACCGCCATGTCGAAAGCGGGTTGGTCGGGCAACAACACCTGCAGGCGCGCGTCCTCGTTGCCGAGAAACGGCTGGCCTTTCACGTTGCGCTCGTGGCCGACAATGACGCCGGGCTTTCTGGTGCCCGCGAGCGGTTGGAATTGCTTTTGGAAAACCAGCAGCGTGGTTCCCTGGGTGGCATCGCTGAAATCAAAAGTCGTTTTGGGCGGAACAAACGCAAAGCTGCCGGCAGTCAGGGCGGAGGTTTTGCCGCCGAGCCTCGCGCGGCATTGGCCGGCGAGGACGTAATAAAAATGTTCCAGCGCGCCGGTGGCGCCCGTGCCGCGGCTGTGCGTGTCGAGTGTGATCTGCAACTGCGTGAAGCGCGGACCGGCCATCACCGGCGAGATGTTCACGACCGCAACGACATTGCGCCAGCCGGGCAGGGCGCTCGGGACGAAGCCGTCCGGCGTGATGAGGGCGTAGCGGGGTTTCACAACGGTGCGGGTGAAGCCAAATAAGTCGGACATAATTTTATCAGCGTTGCGGTTTGACGAGGCGGCCGGCCGGCGGCGAAACAATCCTGCCGTCCTTGCAAACTGTTTTGCCGCGCAGGATGGTCTGAACCGCTCGTCCTGTCAACGCGCGGCCGACGTAGGGACTCTGCTGGTGGCGATAGCGCAACTCTGCTTTCGCGACGGTGAACGACTGCTTCAAGTCCACGAGGGCTACGTCGGCGTCGAAACCGGCGTCGATCTTTCCCTTGTTCGGGATGTGGAAACGCCGGGCGACATTCGCCGAAAACCAATCCGTGAGGAGCGGGAGAGCGGTGCCACGCTTGACATGGCCTTCCGTGAGGAGCAGCGGCAACGTGTGCTGAACCCCGGAAATGCCGCCCCAGACCTTGAAAAAGTTTTTGTCCGTTTTCATGTCCGGCGGCGACGGTGAATGATCCGAGCCGATGGTCGTGATGTTTCCGGCGAGCAACTGCTCCCAGAGGGCTTCCCGCACGGCGGCCGGGCGCAGCGGCGGCGCGCACTTGGCCACCGCGCCCAGCGTTTCCACGTCGGCTTCGGTCAAAATCAGATAGTGCGGACACGTTTCACACGTCACATCCACGCCGGCGTTTTTTGCGGCGGCCACCAGCGCGACGCCCTCGCCGCTGCTGACGTGGACGATGTGCAGCGCACACCCGGTCTCGCCCGCGAGGTGAATCGCCCGGCGAATCGCTTCGAGCTCGGCCGCCACCGGGCGCGAAGCGAGATAGTCGCGGATGGCGGTTTTTCCGGCGGTAATTGCTTCGTGTGCCAGTTTGCTCGTGAGCGTTTCGCTTTCGGCGTGAACGGCGACCAGTAAATTGAATTTCGCCGCCAGCTTCATGCCCGACTTCAAAGTCGCGTCATCCACGCACGAAAAATCCTCGATGCCGCTGTTGGACATGAACGCCTTGAACCCGATGACGCCGCGGGCCGCAAGGCCTTCGAGCTTGTCGGCATTTCCCGGCACGAGGCCGCCCCAGAATGCGAAGTCGGTGACGGAGTGTTTTTGCGCCGCGGCCAGCTTCAAATCGAAACTTTCCGCATCACACGTTGGCGGATGCGCATTGAGCGGCATGTCAAAGAACAACGTCCCGCCGCCGGCGGCCAGTGCCCGCGAGCCGGTTTCGATTCCCTCCCAATCGGTGCGGCCCGGCTCATTAAAGTGGACGTGCGAATCAATCAGGCCGGGAAAGAGGTGCAGGCCGGTCGCGTCAATCTCCTCGCGCGCCGAGCCGCCGGCGCCGAGCAAAACAATTTTTCCGTCCGCGATGCCCAGGTCGGTTTGCTGCCCTCCGTCCGGTGTGATGAGGGTGCCGCCGCGAAGGATGAGGTCGAGGGATTTCATCATGTGTAGCCGCGTCTCGGCAGCGCGCCGCAAA
>JANPGB010000185.1:0-10721 GCA_031423695.1 Verrucomicrobiota bacterium | reverse complement strand
CCCACCTTGGCATCCTCAGGCAAGCTGGAGTTGTTCGGTGAGTTGTTGGAAGAAGTCATCGACGGCGGACATCGCGTGCTGGTGTTCAGCCAGTTCGTCAGCATGTTGACCTTACTCAAGGAGCGGCTGGCGGAGGAGGGCATTGAGTATTGCTACCTCGACGGCTCGACGACCGATCGCGGCGCAGTGGTGGAGAAGTTCCAGAACTCGGCAATTCCGGTCTTCCTCATCAGCCTGAAAGCCGGCGGCGTGGGTTTGAATCTGACGGGCGCGGACACGGTGATCCATTTTGATCCGTGGTGGAATCCGGCGGTGGAAGATCAGGCGACGGATCGCGCGCATCGCATCGGGCAGACCAAAGTCGTGACGAGCTACAAGCTGATCACGCGCGACACGGTGGAGGAAAAAATCCTCCTGCTGCAAAACCGCAAGCGCGAGATCATCCAGGCGACCCTCGGCGGCGAAGAGGAATTCGCGGCGGCGCTGAACTGGGATGAGATTCAGGAACTGCTGGGCTGAGGCGGGACTCGGATGCGAATCAGGTCACGCCCCGATCCGAACCGCCGCCGCGGCTAGAGCAGCTCGACCACGCGTTGCAGCTCCGCGTCCGTGTTGTAAAAATGCGGCGAGAGGCGGATGTATTTCTGCCCGGCCCGGTCGGTGCGCAACGATGTGAATATGTTCGCCGCCGTCAGTTTTCCCTGCAGCGCCGCCATGTCTTTGCCCGGCTCGAGGAACGAGGTGATGCCGCCGCCGAGATCCGGTGTCGCATCCGCATTGAGCACGGTAAAGCCCTTTGCCTGCAGGGCCGGGACCAGCCATGCGCGCTTGCGGCGCAGTTCGCGGGCGATGTTGTCCACGCCGACCTCAAGCAGCATTTTCATCGCGGCCATCAGCCCGACGACGCCAAACAGGTTGTGCGTGCCGGCCTCGTATTTCCGCGAGTCGTTGCGAAAGGTGATCTTCTCCTGGGCGACGTAATCCGGGCAACGCACGTTGTGCCAGCCATAGAGCGCCGGCGTCAGTTGGGCCTGCACCTCGCGCCGCACGTACAGCAAACCCGCGCCGCACGGGCCGAGCAGCCACTTGTGCGCGTCGGCGGCGAGCATATCCACGTATTCCACGGTGGTGGGAAAGGCGCCGAGCGTTTGGATCGCGTCGAGGCAGAAAAAAATCCCCCGCCCGCGCAGATATTTTCCGATGGCATTGATGTCCAGCCGATGGCCGCTGATAAAATGGCAGGAGGCCAGCGCGACGAGCTTGGTGTTTTCATCCACCTGTCCCATCACATCGATCGCCCGGATCTGGCCCAAACCACGCGTGTTCATGAGCCGCACTTCGACGCCCTGCGCGGCCAGCGCCATCCAGGGATAGACGTTCGATGGGTAGTCGTCGAAGTAGATGAGGATGTTGTCGCCCTTGCGAAATTTGAGTCCGCTGGCAATCAGGCTCAGGCTGAGCGACGTTGGTCCGACGAAGGCGACCTCCTCCGGCTGGCAGTTCAGCAACTGCGCGCCAAGTTTGCGTCCGTCCTCGACGACGCCCGGCCAGATGAAATGCTCCTGGTCGCCGGTGCCGGCTTCGCGAGCGTAACTGGCCACCGCCTCCGAAACGCAGCGCGGGAGCGGACAGACGCCGGCGTGCGAGAGAAAAATCTTGTCGCGGGTGACCGGGAATTCATGCTGGCGCAGCGTATCGTCGGCGAGAAGGTCATTCAGATTCATGCGATAAAGTAGGGGGTTTAAAAGGGGACTGCAAATGGCGACAGGATTTTCTCAAAACCCGCCGGCTTCGCGGATCTGGCTCATGTAGCCCATGTAAAATTTAATGATGAAGTAAGCGACCCCGAGCATGACCAGCAGGTAGATGAAGCGCGGCACCCAGCTCGCCACGGCTTGGATCTTACGCGCGCCTTCCTCCTGGTAATAGGCATGGAGCCGGCGGAGCGTCTCGTCAAGTTTGCCGCTGATCTCCCCGGCGTTGTACTGGCCGACGAAGAGTTCGGGAAAGCGGCCGGAGGCAATAAGGGCTTCGGCAGGGGTCTGGCCGGAATTCAACCGGGGACGCCACGCCAGCACGATGCGGCGCAACGCGGGCGAGCCGCTGGCCGAGGCCGCCAGCTCCCACGCCTCGATGATCGTCACGCCGGCGCTGATGAGCGCCTCGAGCGCCGCCGCCAGCCGGGCCAGCGCGAGGAAGCGGCGGGCGGTGCCCAGGACCGGCACCGGATGCAGGACACCTTCCACCCACGCCCGCCAGGTCTCACCGTGTTTGCTCTGCCCGGCGTAAATCAAAAAAATCGTCAGCACATAAACCGGGATCAACGGGCCCACCAGAATCAGCGCCCAATGACCATTTTGGACAAATGCAATCAGGGCAAAGATGGCGAGGGCGAAGTGGAACAGAAAAACCGGATAGGCCAGGTCGGAGACCATCTGCTTGGCCAGCCGCGCGCGGTCATTGTAATGCGCGGAGAGCAGCCGGAAGCACTGGTCAAGGCGGCCGCTTTGTTCACCGGCCGCAAGGAGCGTGGTGTCGAACTCCGGCAGCCAGGGGCCGGTGCGGATGATGGATTCAGAAAAGGTGTTGCCCCGGGCGAGTTCGCCGAGAATGCGCCGAACGGGCTCGCGGTAGGAACGGGCTGGGGGATTTTTCAGGACGAGCTTCAGCGCTTCCACCAAGCCAATGCCCGCGCTCGTGAGCTGGTTGAGCTGGTAATAAAAATCCGCGCGGTGGCTCAGCTGTCCGGGCGTGAAGATGAGCGGCATAAGGCCAGTCGCCCGGCGGCGCTCAGGCCGTCACTCGATCGAAGCTGGCCTTGAGATCGCGCTTGCTGCGGAGGCCGACCATCTGTTCCGTGACCTGGCCCTTGGAGAACAGCAGCAGCGTTGGGATGGCGCGCACACTGTACTGGGCGGCGATGCCTTGATACTGGTCGATGTTGACCTTGCCGATCTTGACCTTGCCGGTGTACTCGCCGGCGAGCTCATCCAGCACGGGTGCAATCATCTTGCATGGGCCGCACCATTCCGCCCAGAAATCCACGAGCACGGGCACGGTGGATTTCAAGACTTCGGCGTCGAAATTTTCCTGGGTCAGCGTGACAATTTGGGGTGATGACATAGCCTGCGAGGGGATTGGAAAATAGTTTCGGCGCGCCGGCTCACTTGTCGAGGAGCATGAACGCGAGCCAGGCCGTGCTGAGGATCGCGACCAGGCCGGCGACCGCAGCAACCAGGGCAAGAATTTTATCGAGTCCGCTGACCGTGGCCGCACCGGCGGCGGGCGCGGGCGCGCGCTTGGTCTGCGTCTGCGTCTGGGGAGCGGCAGCGGGCTGGCGTTGGGCAACCGGCGCGGCGGTGGCCGTGCGCGGCGCGGCCGCGGGGGCGGCCGCCGGGGCGGCGGCGGAGGGCGCAGGCGCACCGGACAGGGGCATGCCGCCGGCTCCGGTCGGACCGCCGGGCGGCAGCGTGGGCAATTTGATGGTGGGCGCAGCGGAAGGCTTCGGCGGCAAATTGATGCGGACGGTCTCCTTCTTGGGCTGCACTTTGCCGGTTTCCTTTTTAGGAGGAATGGCACCCGCTGGAACGTTTGGAATGTTTTCAGCCATAAATCTTGATTGAGGATAAGTTGCGCGGCGGGTCTGTCAAACTCTTATTCCGGGGAAAATCCGCCACTCCCCTCAGCGCAGCCACCACCAGGTCAGCAGCGGCGCGATCAGCAGGCTGGGAAGATAATCCGTCACCTGGACTTTTCTGACTTCAAAAATGACCAGCGCGACGCAGAAAATCAAAATCCCGCCCGTGGCATTCACGGAATCCGTCAACCCGTGCGCCTCCAAGGCCGGTAGCAAAAACCGCGCGCACGCCAGCGCGATCGTGCCCTGTAAAACCAGCACCGGCACGGCGGAAAACAGGACGCCCCAGCCAAAAAGGGAAACAAAACTCATCGCCGCCAGCCCGTCCATTACCGCCTTAATGGCCAGCGGGACCCAATAGCCCGACAAGCCATCGTGGATCGCCCCGAGGATTCCGATCGGCGCGGCACAAAAGAGCGCGCTGCAAACCTGGAAGCCGGTGACAAAGCCGTTCCCCTTCCCCGGTGGCCCGCCCGCCAACCGCTCGCGCGCAAACTGGCCGAGGCGGTTGGAGGTTTTTTGCAGCCGCAGGAGTTGTCCGAGAAGTTTTCCCAGGGAGAGCGCTAGCAGCACCACGCCGAACTGCTTGAGGATTTGCAGCGATGTGCCACTGAAGCTCAGCCAGACCAGGCGCAGGCCGAAGAAAACCGTGAGCGCGCCAAGCGTTGTCTTGGCGAAAAACTGGGTGGCGTTGGTGAGCGGTTTCGGCCGCGCCAGGCCGGCGAGTCCGCCCGCCACGATGCCCGCCACATTCAAATAAGTTCCGATCACCCGGAGACTCAACCATTCCCGCCGCCCGGTTCAAAGCGCAAAATCACAGCGGGCGCGGATTTGCGTTTTGCTTTTTGACCGTCTCCCCGCAATCATGCCGCCATGTCACAGTTGCAACGCACCATTGAAGACTCCATCGCCTGCCTGCGCGGCCTGGCGGGTTTGGAAAACGACCTGGCGCACGCGGCCAAGATGGTCTTGGACTGCCTCACCTCCGGCCACAAACTGCTGCTCTGCGGCAACGGCGGCAGCGCGTCGGACGCCACGCATCTGGCCACGGAATTTCTCTGCCGCTTCCAGGAGGATCGCCGGCCGTATCCCGCGATTTCGCTGACCGCCAACGGCGAATACATGACCGCGGTCTGCAATGATTACGGGGCGGACCAGATTTTTTCACGGCAGGTCTGGGGCCTCGGCGAAGAGGGCGATCTCCTGCTCGCGTTCACCACCAGCGGCAAATCGAAAAACGTGGTGCTGGCGCTCGAAGAAGCCGGTCGGCGAAAGGTGAACAGCATCTGTTTCCTCGGCCGCGACGGCGGATTCACCAAGGGCATCGCCACGCTCGACTTGATCGTGCAGGGAACCAACACCGCGCGCATTCAGGAAGCGCAAAAACTCCTGTTCCACGTCCTCTGCGAGATGGTTGAGGCAAAACTTCCCAAGTAGTAGCTGAACACATTTCCCGGCGGGGGGAGTAACGCTTTACTTGAAATAATCCGGCTCGTTGCCCGGCTTCCACTTGATATTGCAGCCGATGCTCGGCGTCTGGTCCGGCGAGACCGGCTTCCCTGCCAGCACGGCGTCCAGCGCAGCGCGGAGATCATTCCCCGTCACCGGAATGGCGGTGTTGCGGCGGCTGTCGTCAAACTGGCCGCGATAGACCAGCGACTGATCCTTGTCGAAGACGTAGAATTCCGGCGTGCAGGCGGCGCGATATGCCTTGGCCACGGCCTGGGTCTCGTCATACAGATACGGAAAGGTGTAGCCGATGTGCTTCACTTCCTCGGCCATTTTGGCCGGGCTGTCGTCGGGATAATTCGCCGCGTCGTTCGAGTTGATGGCCACGAACTCTACGCCGCGCACCTGGTATTCCGCCGCCAGCTCCGCCAGCTCGTGCCGCAGATGTTTCACGTAGGGACAGTGGTTGGAGATGAACATCACGACCAGCGCCCGCGCCGCTTTGAAGTCCGTGAGGGAGAGAATTTCTCCGTTGGTGTCCGGCAGTTGGAAGTCCAGCGCCTTCGTGCCCAGCGGCAACATGGTCGAATTGACAGCAGCCATGCGGAAAATCTGTAACGCGGCGCGTCACTTGTCGAATGAAAAATGACGTCCGCCCGCCCTCACTTGGCCACCGCGCCGAACACCTGCTTCAGCAGGTCGCTCGTGCGGGCCGCCGGGTTCTCGCGGATTTTCTTCTCCTCGTCGGCCACCATTTTAAAGAGTCCGTCCAGCGATTTGGAGGTGACATAATTGTCCAGATCCAGCGCGTCCTGCCCCAGCAAGCCGCCGAGCGCGCCACCAAAGGAAGTCCCGCCCGCCTTGCCCAACATATTCTTGTAAGCGGCCGTCGCGCCCGTCTTCGCAGTGGCCTTCTCCACGATCGGACGAAACTTCGCATAAAGGTTCGTCTGCGTGGTGCGGCGGAAAAACTGGGTGGCGGCATTGTTCGTCCCGGTCAGAATCGTTTTCGCGTCGGTGATGCTCATCTGCTTGACCGCGTCGCCAAACACGCTGGCGGCCTCCGGCACGGCCTGCTCGGCGGCGCGATTGATCGTCGTGATGAATTCATCCGCCAGCTTGCCCTGCCCGAGCGAGCGCAGCGTTTTTTCGACGGTCTGCAATTTTTCCGGCATCGGAATCTTCACGTTCAGATTGTTGAGATAGCCGCCGTCCTGGCCGAGTTGGGCCACGGCCTTTTGCAGTCCGTTGCCCAAGGCCTCCTTGAGTCCATTTACCATCTGGTCATTGGAAAGCGCGCCCAGCGCGGCGGACGTCCTGGCGGATGAATTCGTGGAGCCGGAGCCCAGCCCCAGCTTGTCCAGCCAGCCGGCCTGACTTGACGAAAGGGTTGCCGCCAGCGTGAGTGCGAGGAGAAGGCTTGTTTTCATAACAGTCCCGCACCCTTGCACCCGCCTTGAATCCGGTCAAGTACGGTCTTGCCGGGGCGGACGCCCTTTGGATTGCATTTTCCAACTGCCAAGTGCCGCGGCAACCCATAGACTTTTTCCGCATGACGCACGCCGAAGCCCAGAAACGCCACGCGCAACTCGCCGCGGAAATCCGCCGGCACGACCGCGCCTATTACGTCGAGGGCCGGCAGCTCATCACCGACCGCGAATACGATTTGCTGTTCAAGGAACTTCAGGAGCTGGAGAAGATTTTCCCGGACCTGGTCACGCCGGAATCGCCAACCCAGCGCGTCGGCGGCGCGCCCAGCGAAAAGTTTGCCCGCGTCAAACATCTCGTGCCGATGCTCTCGCTCGATAAGATTTCCGCCAGCGATCATCCCACCAAGGACGAAGTGCCTGACCGCGAGCAGCGCAACCGCCAACAGGACCAAAACACTCTGGCCGAACTCCGCGCGTTTGATGCGACAATTCGCAAGCAACTGGGCCGCGACCACGTCCAATACATCCTCGAGCCGAAGGTGGATGGCGTCTCCATCAGCCTTCACTATGAGCACGGCAGGCTCGTGCGGGGCGTCACGCGCGGCGACGGCACGGAAGGCGACGACATCACGACCAATCTCAAAACCGTGCGCGGCATTCCGCTGGAATTGAATTTGAAAAATCCGCCCGCGCTGCTGGAAGTTCGCGGCGAGGCTTATATTTCCATCAAGGAATTCGACGCGCTCAACGCCAGGCTCGCCGCCGCCGGTGAGAAATCTTTTCCCAACGCCCGCAACGCCACCGCCGGCACGCTCAAGCAGCTCGACCCGCGCCTCGTCGCGCAACGCCCCATCCGCGCCGTGTTCTACGCGGTCGGCAAGCTGGACGGCATCGAGTTCCAGACCCATTCGGAAATGCTCGAGTCGCTGGCCAAGTTCAGCCTGCCCACGCAAAAGCTCTGGTGGGTGTGCGAAGGCATTGAGGATGTCCTGAAAGTTTACGCGGACAAAGTTGTCGCGCACTACGACGAGGACAAAGACCTGCGGCGCCAGTTGCCTTACGAGATTGACGGCATCGTGCTCAAGGTGAACACGCTCGCCGACTGGCCGCGCATTCCCGGTCGCAGCCGCGCGCCGGGCTACGCCATCGTCCACAAACCCGTGCCGTGGATTACGCCGGCGGAGACCGTGTTGAAGGCGATCACCATTCAAGTCGGGCGCACCGGCGTGCTCACGCCCGTGGCCGAGCTGGAACCTGTCTTCGTGCAAGGCTCCACCGTCGCGCGCGCCACGCTCCACAACGAGGATGAAATCCGCCGCAAAGACATCCGCATCGGCGACACGGTGGTCATCCGCAAGGCCGGCATGGTCATCCCGGAAATTTTCGAGGTGGTGAAAACCAAGCGTCCGCCCGGCGCGAAGGAATTTGATCTGTTCCAACACGTCGGCGGCAAATGCCCCGCGTGCGGCGGGCCGATTGCGAAGGATAAAACTAAAACAGGAGGGAGAACCGGAGCGAGGCAAGCACAGCTTGACGCCGACTCCCTCTCCTCCCCCGAGGGAGGAGAGGGCCGGGGTGAGGAGGCCCAATTGTTATCAGATCAAATCCCCTCACCCCAACCCTCACCCCGCTTGGGCGGGGAGAGGGAGAAGCCATCCGCCAACAGTCAGCTTTCGGCAGACGAAGAAGTCGCTTGGCGCTGCCAGAACATCGCGGGCTGTCCGGCACAGCTCACGCGCCGCGTCGAATATTTTGCGCAACGCAAGGCACTCGACCTCGAATCGCTCGGCGGCATCGTGGCCGAAAAACTCGTCGAAAGCGGGCTCGTCAAGGAACCGCTCGATTTGTTCAGGTTGATTGAGACCCCGGAAAAACTGGCGAAATTAAATCTTGGCACAACCGACGAGCGGCGCACGTTCGGCGAGAAGAACGCCACCAAGATTCTCGACGCACTTCAGCGAGCCAAGACCGCGCCGCTCTCCCGCTGGATTCACGCGCTGGCGATCGCTGACGTGGGCGAAGCCACCGCGAAGCAGCTCGCCGCCACGCACGATTCTCTGGAAGCGCTGGCCGACTCCGAAGTCCTGCGCGACATCCAAGACCTCGGCGCGAAGGAATCCGAACGCACCGAAATCAGCCCGCGCTCCCGCAAGAATCCACCCAAGACCGACGCTGAAAAAGCAAAGCGCGAAGCGCGCGAGGCAGCGCTCAAGGGGGAGATTGCCGCGATCGAGGCACGACTGGACGCAGGCGGATTGAAAGCCCGGTTGGTGGAAGTCGGCCCGGTGGCGGCGGCGAGTGTGCTGGATTTTTTTGCCTCGCCTGCTGGAAAGAAAGTCCTCGCCGGCATCCGTGAATTGGGCATCCAGCCGGTGAGTGAAAAAGCCGGCATTACCTCGATCGCGAAAGGCATCTTTGCCGGCAAAACCTTCGTGCTGACCGGCACGCTGCCGACGCTGACGCGCGAAGAGGCGACGGCGAAGATCGAAGCGCTCGGCGGCAAAGTGTCCGCCAGCGTGAGCAGGAAAACGGACTTTGTCCTGGCTGGTGCTGAAGCTGGTTCCAAGCTCACCAGGGCGCAGGAGCTGGACGTGAAGATTCTGGATGAGCCGGGGTTTTTGAAGATGCTCTGAGGTCCTTGCCGGATGCCGAAATGACTCGGGTGCGCAAGGCGGGTCGTGAAATCTCCAGAGCGAGCGCGTTCAAGATTCGCTAAACCCATCCCGGACTCCTCACGTCTGCTGAAGACATCGTCGCTTGCCAATGGCGGCGCAAACTTGACCTGCCCAGAGCAGACTCTGGCAAGCCCCAAATCCCGGCACTTCGCGCTTGGCAGCGGAAACGCGACGCGTATTATTTGCGGCCATGTTAAACGACACCGTTCTACAGCTCAATCTGCCCGGCATCAAAAAAGTCCGCTCGGGCAAAGTCCGCGAAGTCTTTGACCTCGGCGACCGCTTCCTGCTCGTGGCCAGCGACCGCATCTCCGCCTTCGACGTCATCATGCCCAATGGCATTCCGCGCAAAGGCGAGGTGCTCACGCAGATCTCGCATTTCTGGTTCGAGAAATTCGCCTCACTCGTGCCGAATCATCTGCTCGCCGGGGCGAACGACCCGCTGCCAAAAAACTTGCAGCCGTTCGCCGCGCAGCTTGCGCGCCGATCGATGATCGTGAAAAAGGCCAAGCCGCTGGCCATCGAATGCATCGTGCGCGGCTATCTTTCCGGCAGCGGCTGGAAGGAATACAAAAAATCGCAGACCGTCTGCGGCATCAAACTCCCCGCGGGGCTGACCGAATCCGCCGAACTGCCCGAACCGATTTTCACGCCATCCACCAAGGCCGAGGCCGGTCACGACGAAAATATTTCCTTCGACGAGGCGTGCAAGATTGTCGGCACGGACCTCGCCACGCAGGCTCGCGACTTGAGCCTGAAGATTTACAAGGCCGGACGCGATTACGCCAAGCAACGCGGCATCATCATCGCCGACACGAAATTCGAGTTCGGCCTGTTCGAAGGCAAATTGATCCTGATTGACGAAGTGCTCACGCCCGATTCCTCGCGCTTCTGGCCTGCCGACCAATACGCGCCCGGCCGCGGCCAACCGAGCTTCGACAAGCAATTCGTCCGCGACTATCTCGAAACGCTGACGTGGGACAAAACCCCGCCCGGCCCGAAACTGCCGGACGACGTCGTCGCCAAAACCAGCGCGACGTATTTGGAAGCTTACGAAAAATTGACAGGGAAGAAGCTGTGACGCACCGGTTCCACGGCTCGCTTGAAGCAGCTATGCGGGTCGGCGCGGCTCCGCGCAAGGTTGATGGAACAAGTTTGAATTAAGCGCGGCTTTACTAGAGTATGAGCGTCATGCTTGATTCAGCGCGCGGGCCTTTCCGATTTTACGTGACGGTAATTTTTCTTGGCGGGCTTTTAACAGCCTTCGCCGGGAGCGCTTATTGGAACATTCGGCAGCTAAATTTTGGAGACTACGGGTCGCATCCTTCCATCAACACCAGCAACGAGATTGTCTGGGCGCTCGAAGGGGACCTGGGCATCTACTCGAATGTGCGAGGCAAGCTCACTGATTCAGGGCAGGATCCGCATCTGGCCAACAGCGGCGAGATGGTGTATGCGGCCTGGTTTGGCGGACCGCAGTGGGATTTGGTGAGCACCACGCGCGGACGGCTGACCTTTGGCAGCAGCATT
>JANPGB010000184.1:0-6310 GCA_031423695.1 Verrucomicrobiota bacterium | reverse complement strand
CTGACGCTGCTGGGCGGCGTCACCTTCGTCCCGCAAAGCGGGCTGTTTCACCTGACGAACGTGGTCTTCAACCCGACCTACTCCATCTTCAACGCCGTGCGGATTTACATTTACGGCATCACCAATCCCATCACCGTGGCCAACGCCACGGGCATCACCAACGGGGTTCCCTACGTGCAGTCGGCGGGCCCCATCATGCCCGGAACCGCGTGGACCAACACGATCAAATTTTTTGTCCCGCTGGGCGCGGTCACGCCCAATCCGAAACTGGTCACCGAGCTGGTCCTGCCCGCCACGACGACCTTGATCGTGACCAACGGCACGGGCCAGCGGATCGTGCGCGGCTCGGTGTTGCGGGACCGCAATTTCATGGTGGAGTTCGTGACCGTGACCAACCGGAAATACCACATCCAGTTCAGCGGCGACTTGAAAAACTGGACCACGGTGCAGCCGGCCATTTCCGGCAACGGCACCACCATCCAGTGGATTGATGCCGGCCCGCCCGAAACGGACTCCTTGCCCGCCCTGGCCAGCCAGCGGTTCTACAAGGTCATTTCCACGCCCTAAAACTCCACGCCCAAAATCCTATGAATACAAAAAGAAACCTCCTCGGCCAACTCGCTTTCCCACTCTCGCTGCTGGCCATGCAGGCGCCGAGTGGACAGTCCTTGACCCAGCCTTCAGCCGCCGCCGACGCGGCCGCCATCACCCCGCTGCGGCTCGAAAAAACCCAGGAGCCGTCCCGGAATCGATTTCAACTCGGCTACCGAATGGCCTTCAACATCGCTGCCAGTTTCGAAAACATCGGCGCCTATCCGGCCCAGTCGAACCCCGACGCCCACCCCAACCCGGCACACCCCGGATTCTCCACCCGCACCTATGACGACGGTTTCGTCGGGGAGGACACCACCCACGACATGCATGGCAATTATCAGGGGACCTGGTATTGGGGCTACCAGAACTCCAGTCAGGTTCAGGGCGACACTCTCGTGATGCACAGCTCCTCTTCGCCGGGCGCGAGTTCCGAGAACCGTGGGGAGACCCTCCAGCATGGCATTGAACTGACCTACAGCCGCGAATTGTCGCGTCACGAAAAATGGCGCCTGGGTTTGGAAGGTGCCTTCAACTTCACCCCCGTCTGCATCAAGGACTCGAGCCGCCTGGCCTCCGTTTACAATCGCGTCTCCGATGTTTACCAGCTCAACGGAGTGATCCCGCCCTCCACCCTGCCCTACAACGGGCTGTTCGGCGGCGCCGGCGCGGTCATCGGCGACTCACCGACCCGCAGCCAAAGCAAATTGCCCGAACCGATCACCGGCTCCCGCAGTTTGGAAGCCGATTTGTTCGGATTCCGGGTAGGCCCGTATCTGGAATTGCCCCTTGGCAAACACGTATCACTCGACCTGAACGCCGGGCTCGCCGTCGTCATCGCGCGCAGTGATTTCGGCTACAACCAGCTCGTCTCCACGCCCGACTCCGGCACCTTCCCCCAGGTCGGCTCCAGTTCCGCCAGCGGAGTGATGGTGGGTGGTTACGCCGGCGCCAGGATTTCCGTCCAGTTCGCCAAGGACTGGAGTGCTTTCGGGGGCGCGCAGTTTCAGGATGTCGGCACCTACACGCACCGCTCAAGGGCCAGCGGCCAGTCGGCAAAATTGGATTTGAGCAAATCCGTGTTCGTCTCCTTTGGCGTGTCGCGCTCCTTTTGACCGCCGCCGGCCGGGCCGCGGCGCAACGCCTTTCGACTCACCGCGACGGCGCGTTGATGAAGCCGGACTTGTTGCCCCGCTGGGCAGAGCTGTCGGTCTCGATTTGCGAAACCCGGCCGGCCGCCACCGAAGTCTCCTTCCCGTTCGCATCCTTGAAATAATAGGAGCCGCCCCGGAGTTCGGGTTTGCCCTGGGCGCCGAGCTGGGTGCCGCTGTTCAGCGTGATGACGTAGTGGCGGGCGCAACCCGTGCACAAGGCCAGTCCCAATAATAAAAGCGGTGCTAGAATTTTCATGGCTCACCTGTGATAACGGAGGCGGGCCGGCGGTTCAAGCTTTTCACGTCCCTCGGTTTGCTTCCCGCCTGATGAACTGAAACTTTTCATTCCCGCCGGCGTCTCTACGGTGCAATGCTCTGCACATGACACGCGGCAAACATCTTTGGCTGTTTCCCCTGCTGCTCGCCCTGCTCGTCGGGGGCGCGGGCTGGTGGGCGGATCGCGCCTTGCGCCGGACGATCGAGCAGGAACTGCGGTCGGATTTGCAGTCCACCCTGGAAGCCAACGTCACCGCCCTGGAAATCTGGATGGCGAACCAGAAGCGCATGGCCGCCGCGCTGGCCGAAGAGCCGCGCTTCAAATTACTCGCGTTGCAATTGCTCGAGCAACCCGTCGCCGGACCCACCAACCGGGCGGCGCTGAACGAGCTGTCACGGCAGCTGATTTCAACCGAACGCTTGCCGGAACGACTGCACGCGCTGGACTACGAACTGGCGCAACTGGTCGGCACGAATTTCATGATTGTGGCCGACACGGGGCGCGTGCGCGGACGTGGACGGGATCGCCAGGGCACGCCAGTTTTCGAGGAGCTTCAATCCAAATACGCCGAGCTGTTCGCCTCGGGCGAGCCGATTCTGATCACGCCGTTCAAGGTCAAGCCGCCGGAAACTTTTCGCCGCCCGCCGAACCGGGAAGGCGAACGCCGCGTGCGGCCGGAGTTGGAGGTGAACGGACAGCCACCGCCCAACCGCCGCTTTACCAATCGCGAGCCGGTCCGACCGCGCGATCTGACGGTGATGCAGGTGGCCGCGCCGTTGAAGGACAACTCCGGACAAACGCGCGGCGCCTTGGCCTTGATCATCAACCCCAATGCGGAGTTCACCCGCATTCTTTCCGTGGCCCGCTCCGGCGATTCCGGCGAGACCTTTGCGTTTGACGAGGAGGGAATCATGATTTCCGAAAGCCGCTTTGACGCGGAGTTGAAGCGGCTCAAGCTGTTGAAGGACGAGCCCGCCGCCGTCTCGGCACTGTCCCTGACCTTGCGAGATCCCGGCGGAGATCTGACGCAGGGATTCGTTTCCGCCACCAACGCGCCCCAACCGCTGATGCTGATGGTCGAGAACGCCATCGCCGGCGGCACGGGCGTGGAGACGGAGGCCTTCCGCGATTATCGCGGCGTGCCCGTGGTCGGCGCGTGGCGCTGGCTCCCGAAGTACGGCTTCGGTGTGGGGACGAAGATTGACGCGCGCGAGGCCTTCCAGACCTTGCGCGTGGTGCGGCGCATTTTCCTGCTGTTGTTTCTGCTGCTGGTACTGGCGTCGCTCGTGATCCTGCTCTTCTCCTACAAGCAGGTGATCTGGCGGCGGCAGTTGAGCGAGGCGCAGTTGAAGGCGCGCCAGCTGGGCCAGTATAAAATCCTCGAGAAAATCGGCGAAGGCAGCATGGGCATGGTTTACAAGGCGCACCACTCGCTGCTCCGACGCGCGACCGCGCTCAAATTGCTGCTGCCGGAAAAGGCTGACCGTGCCGCCATCGCACGGTTCGAGCAGGAAGTGCAGTTGACCTGCCGCCTGACGCATCCCAACACGATCCAGGTCTATGATTACGGCCACACGCCGGACGGAATTTTCTACTACGCGATGGAATACCTCGACGGGTTGAATCTCCAGCAACTGGTCCGCCGCTACGGCCCGCAGCCCGAGGAACGCGTCGCCCACATTCTCCGGCAGATCTGCGACTCCCTCGCGGAAGCCCATGGCGTGGGCTTGATTCATCGCGACATCAAACCGGCGAACATCTTCCTGTGCGATCGCGGCGGCAGGCCAGACAGCGTAAAGGTGCTCGATTTCGGCCTGGTGAAACGTCTGGATGACCGGACGGACGAATCCGATCTGACCGACCGCGCCAGTCAGGAGGGCCTCGTGGGCACGCCCAATTTTATTGCGCCCGAAACCATCCGTGCTCCCCACCCGGCGGACGCGCGGAGCGACTTGTATTCGGTTGGCGTGATGGGTTACTGGCTGCTGACCGGACAGGAAATCTTTGAAGGCAACTCCCTGGCCGAGCTGTGCCGGAAGCATCTCACGGAAACGCCGGTGCCGCCGGGTCTGCGCGCCGGGCGGACTTTCAATCCCCAATTTGAAAGCCTCCTGCTGCGCTGCCTGGAGAAAGATCCCGCCGCCCGGCCCCAATCCGCGCGGGCGCTGGCGCAACTTTTGGCGGTGTGTCCGCTGGCCCAGCCGTGGACCCCGGATCACCGCGCGAACTGGTGGATCCAGCATCGCACCACCCTTGTCGGAGAAATCCAGCCCTCGCGACCAGACTCCGCGACGCTGGAGAAGACGGTGAAAATTGCCTTTGACGACCGCACCCCCTGATGGGCCGCAGCTTGGTCAGCGCAGCATTTTAGGACGAGCGCCGGAAACTCCAGCGCGAGGAAACAACCCCGCATCGCTTCGAAGCCGGGAATCCGCACGTTGTTCCGGCTTTCGCTCCGGCCCCGGGAGCGGACGACTCGAAAAATTTGGCGCTGCGGCAACTGGCGCAATCCGCCGGCGTTGGCTAAACTCAGGCATTGCAAAGTGCTGAACCCAACCATTACGCCACGCTCGGTCTCGACCGCCGCTGCACCCTCGCGCAGATCCGGGCCGCCTACCGGCTCCTCGCCAAGCAGCATCACCCCGATCTCAACCCCGCCTCGCCCGCCGCGGTCCAACGCACCCAGGCGCTGAACGCCGCGCACGAAGTTCTGAGCGATCCGGAGCAACGGCTCGCCTACGACCGCGGACTGGACGCCTCAAAAAAACCGGCCCCACGCCAACGCACCACCAAGCTCCACCAAAACCTGGCCCAAGACGCGCATCTGCCGATCGAGGATTTCTTGCGCGGCACAAAGCTCAAGGTGCGCGTCAACGACCCCGCCCAGCCGGCAGGGCCAGAGATTTATGAACTCGCCATTCCGCCCGGCACTGCACCCGGTGCGCGCTTCCGCGTGCCGCGCACCGACGGCGGCTTCGTGCAAGTGCGCTTACGGGCGCGGCCAGGCTTCCGCTTCAAGGTGCGCGGCTCCGATCTTCGTTGCGACCTGAAGATCAAACCCGAACGCGCCGCGCAGGGGGGAATTGAAATGATTCCAGGGGTGCTGGGCGCGCCGGTGCGCGTGCCCATCCCGCGGGGCATCGGCCGGAATGAAATTATGCGCGTGCCCGGCGAAGGTCTGCCCAAACCGCGCGGCGGACGCGGCGACCTGCTCGTGCGCGTCACCTACCGGATCGAAGTCCGCGTCACCCGCGCAGCGGGCGGTTGATTGATTCCACTAATCACTTTTTTTAACCACCAAGGAACGAAGCAACAAAGCCAAAGCAAAACCTTTGGGGCAAGGCTTTCGACAGCATCAGCCTCGCAGCACGGCGAAACATTGCCAGCGAAGCATCCTTTTCCACCCTGGTTACTTCGTTTCTTTGTTGTTCAACCAACGCGGTTTTTTTGCTCACAACCGCGCCACCAGCAGTTCGCGCTGGAAGATCAGCTCCTTGGGCAGGTGCGAATAAATTTTCATGAACAGCTCGTCCTGCTGCAACAACTCCCGCCGCCAGTCGTCGTAGTTGATGGTCTGCACGCGGTCAAATTTCTCCGGCGTGTAATTTGCGAGGCCTTTCAAATCGAAATCCTTCGCGTACGGCACCCAGCCCAGCGGCGTCTCGACGGCGTTGGCGCGACCGTTGCAGCGGTCCACGATCCATTTCAGCACGCGCATGTTTTCGCCGAAGCCGGGCCAGAGAAACTGTCCGTCGCTGTCCTTGCGAAACCAGTTCACATGGAAAATGCGCGGCGGAAACTTGATGAGCTTGCGCATCACGATCCAGTGCCGGAAATAATCACCCATGTCGTAACCGCAGAACGGCAGCATGGCCATCGGGTCGCGGCGCACCTGACCCACTCCCCCCACGGCGGCGGCGGTCATCTCGGAACCCATCGTCGCGCCGATGTAGACGCCGTGAATCCAGTTGAAGGCCTGGTACACCAGCGGCATGGTGTCCGCGCGGCGGCCGCCAAAAATGATCGCGCTGATGGGCACGCCATTGGGATCGTCCGCCAGCGGATCGAGCGAGGGATTGTTTTTCATCGGCGCGGCGAACCGCGAATTCGGATGCGCGGCCTTTTCGGCGGAGTCCGGCGTCCATTTGTTGCCGCGCCAGTCGAGACATTCTTTCGGCACGGCCCCGTCCTTGCCTTCCCACCACACGTCACCGTCGGGCGTAAGCGCGACGTTCGTAAAAATGGTGTCGCGACCGATCGTCTGCACGGCGGTCGGATTGGATTTGGA
>JANPGB010000183.1:0-2140 GCA_031423695.1 Verrucomicrobiota bacterium | reverse complement strand
ATCGCACTCGCACGCGTTTGCGATTGAGCAACGGTCATCTTCTCGACCTTGGTTATCGGTCATGGCCGAAAACAAAATTCGTCGCGGCTGGTCTGGGCTTCAAGGTCATTGACGAAACTGCGACAGCGGCTCGCCATCGGCGAGACGGTTACGGTAGCCAAGCAACGAGGTAAAACTAGCTGGGGCCATGCTGCGAGCCGCAAGCTCGTGGCCCCGGCGGTAAAGGGTTCGTTTGATGCACAATTCCGCCAACAAAAAGGACTGCAAGAAAAACCTTGCAGTCCATACATTGTGTGTGGTTAAGTGATGGGCTGGAACTTTGTTCTCTTAATTTAATTTCGCGAGCGCCGCTTTGATGGCACCAAAGTTCGGCAGGTCTTTCGGAGTGGCCGTCTGTTCGCTGTATTGAATCACTCCGTTTTTATCAACGACAAAGGCAGCGCGGGCGGAGGTGTCGCCGACGCCGGCCAACATGGGAAACAAAACGTCGTAGGCTTTGGTGGTGGTCTTATTCAGATCGCTGGCCAACGTGATGCCGATTTTTTCCTTCTGCGCCCAGGCTGCCTGGGCGAACGGGCTGTCCACGCTGATGCCGATCACGTCGGCGTTCATGCCGGCGTAAGCCGAGAGTCCGGCGGTGACATCGCACATCTCCGTGGTGCAGACGCCGGTGAACGCCAGCGGGAAGAAAAGCAGGACGGTGTTTTTCTTGCCCAGATTGTTGCTGAGTTTGACCTCCACGTCCGCCGGAGATTTGGATTTCAGGGTGAAGTCAGGAGCTTTGGTGCCGACAGATAGAGCCATAATTTATAATTGAATTGTTGGTTTATTTGTTTTTTTGTTCAACTGTGAAAACGACGTTGCATACTAGCGTCCAACCGCCGGGTGTCAAATAACGATTCGCGCGGGCAGGGGGCATGGGACATCTCGTCAGCGCGAGGGATGACTCCCCTGCCCTTTCTGGAATCAAGATTCCGCCTCCGGCGCGCCTTGGCCTTTGATTCTCTCAAGGGCCGCGCGCACCCGGCCTAACTCCTCCTTGGCGCGATCCAAAACCGGTAACGCATCCGCCAGCAATCCAAGCCTGGCGCTCTGGACAATTTCATCGGACAAGGTGGCGAGATTCCGGGCGCCCAGGTTGCCGGAACTGCCCTTGAGGGCGGACGCCCTGCTGATGACGCGCGCCAGCGAGTCCATGGCATTCCTGTTGATGGCCTGTTCGATCGCTTCCAGGTGCGTCGGGGCCTCCTTGAGAAATAAGTCGATCAAATCCGCCAGCGGATCCGGCGTCCCCGTCGTGCGCAGTTGCCGCAGGCTGGCGATGATGATCGGATCAATGACGTCCTCCATCGCCTTGGTGGTGGCGCGGTCCGCCAGCGCGCGCAGCAGTGCGGCTTCGAGTTCGGGCAACTGAACCGGCTTGTTGATAAAATCGTCCATGCCGGACTCAAGACACCGCTCGCGGTTGTCCGCTTCGGTGTTGGCGGTCATGGCGATGATGTGAATCCGGTTGCCGGTGGCCCCGTCCGCGGCCTGCTGTTGTTCGCGTTCCCGGATCTGCCAGGTCGCCTCGTAGCCGTTGATTTCTGGCATCTGGCAGTCCATCAGAATGATGTCGAAATCGGTGCGCGCCAGGGCTTCGAGCACCTTGGAACCATCGTCAACGGCCTCCGCCTGAAAGCCGAGCTTCTCCAACTGCTTGAGCACCACCTGCTGGTTGAGCGGGGAGTCCTCCGCGACGAGAATTCGCAGCGACTTGCGACCCGTGGTGTTAGTTTTGGTGGCAGGCATCGTCATGTTTTGTTCGGTTCCAATTTCCCGCATGTTCCCGGTCGTTCGTCCATGCGGGAGAAAATTACATCGCCCACGTGCCGCAGTAAAGCGCGCTCACGGCATCCTGCTCTCAAAAGATTTTTTTTCAGCTTCCATTCGCGGCTTGATCTCGGCAAAGGCCTTTTCCAATGCGCCCACCATTCGGTCGAGGTCATCGCCCACGGGCGGTTTGGCGGCCAGCTCGATTTGTGCAGCGAGCTCCTGCACCCGCGTTGCCCCCACGTTGCCCGCGCTAGACTTGATGGGATGGACGGCCCTACTTCTTTGCCCACGGTTAAATGCCGCAACTCAAACAAAAACTTCTCGG
>JANPGB010000182.1:0-3787 GCA_031423695.1 Verrucomicrobiota bacterium | reverse complement strand
TCGCGTTGCGCAACGCGTATCATGGCGGCAACGCCTCGGGCATGGGCGTCACCGCCCACAGCACCTGGAAATACAACGTCCCGCACAGCTTCGGCGTGCATCACGCGCTGGCGCCGTATCAATATCGCGGGCCGTTCGGCTACGACGACACCAACGCCGGGTTAAAATACGCGAACGATGTGAAAGAGGTGATTGATTTCGCCACGCCGGGAAAAGTCGCCGGCTTCATCGCGGAGTCCATCCAGGGCGTCGGCGGCTTCGTGGAATTTCCGCAAGGTTATCTCAAGCAGACGTACGAATACGTTCGCGCGGCGGGCGGCGTGTGCATCGCGGACGAAGTGCAGACCGGTTTCGGACGCACGGGCACGCACTTCTGGGGCTTTGAGACGCAAGGTGTCATTCCCGACATCGTCACGATGGCGAAAGGGATTGGCAACGGCTGTCCGCTCGCGGCGGTGGTGACGACGCACAAGATCGCGCAGTCGCTGCTCGGCAAAATTCACTTCAACACCTTCGGTGGAAACCCGGTCGTGAGCGCCATGGGCAAAGCCGTGCTCGAAGTCATCGAGAAGGATCATTTGCAGGCGAACTCGCTCAAGCTGGGAAATCACATTCTCGCCGGTTTGAACAAGCTGAAGGAGAAGCACAAAATTATCGGCGACGTCCGGGGCAAGGGTTTGATGCTCGGCATTGAAATGGTCAAAGACCGCGTGACCAAGGCACCGGCATCAGCCGAATGCGCCGCCGTGCTGGAACACGCCCGCGATCTGGGCCTGCTCATCGGCAAGGGCGGCCTCTGGGGACAGACCATCCGCTTCGCGCCCCCCATGTGCATCACCCAGGCGGACGCGGAGTTCCTGCTGGAAGTTTTGGACGCCGCGTTTTCAAAACTGCAGGCGTAGTCCCGGGAAAACTTTCTCACCCCTCCGCTATGAGCCCTGTTTTGAATCAATGGTTGGAACTCGCCTTGCGCTGGGCGCATGTGTTCGCCGGCATCATGTGGGTGGGTGCCACGTTTTACTTCACCTGGCTGGACGGGCGCTTCACCGAACTTGAGGAGCGCGCCAAGCAGAATCCCGACGACCAGAACCCGGAGAAATTTGTCTGGATGGTTCACAGCGGCGGGTTTTATCTCGTCGAGAAGCAGAAAAACCCCAAGCTCATGACGCAGACGCTGCATTGGTTCAAGTGGGAGGCCGGCATCACCTGGATCACGGGCATCCTGCTGTTTGGGCTGATTTTTTATCATCAGGGCCTGCTGATCAACTTCGAGGATTCACCGCTGAGCAAGGCGGCGTCCATCTGGCTGAGCGTCGGGATGATCGCCGCGGCCTGGGTTGCCTATGATCTGTTTTGGAAGTTCTGCAAGCACGAACTGGCGGGAGCGGCGACCTGCTTCGCGCTGACAGTCGTGGCCTCCTATTTTTCCTGCCGCTACTTCAGCGGACGCGGCGCGTATCTGCAAGTCGGCGCGATGATGGGCACGATCATGGCGGCCAACGTCTGGATGCGGATTCTCCCGGCACAGCGCCGCATGGTCGCGGCCTTGAAGGCCGGCACGCCGCCCAATCTGGAGGAGGGCGCACGGGCCAAGGCGCGCTCGAAACACAACACATTCATCGTGATTCCGGTGGTGTTCATGATGATCAGCAACCACTACCCGCTCACTTATGGCAGCCCGAACAGCTGGGTGATTCTATCGGTGATGGTGCTGGTCGGCTGGATCGCGGCAAAAATAATCCGCAAGCACTGATGGCCGCCGTGAAGCAACTCACCCTTTCCCAGGTGAACGCATTGGACCACGAAAGCTTTGTGCGCGTCCTTGGCCCGGTATTCGAACACTCCCCCTGGGTGGCCGCCGCGACATGGATCCAGCGTCCCTTTCACGACGTGGCACAGCTTCATCAAGCCCTCCGCCAGACCGTCAGCGAAGCTGGCGAAGCGAGACAGCTCGCCTTGATCCGGGCGCATCCTGATCTCGTCGGCCGTGCCGCGCTGGCTGGCACGCTCACCCACACATCCACCGGCGAACAGGCCAGCGCGGGTCTGAACCAGCTCACTCCGCAGGAGATCGGGCTGTTTCAAAAGCACAATGCCGCCTACAAGGAGAAATTTGGTTTCCCGTTCGTCATCTGCGCGCGGTTGAACAAGAAGGCAGCGATTCTTGCCGGGTTTGAACGACGCCTGAAAAATTCGCAGCCGCAGGAAATTAAAACGGCGCTTGAAGAAATTTCCAAAATCGCGGAACTTCGGCTCCGTGACCTGATCTCCATCTAAGCCATGCCCGCCAAACTTAGCACGCATGTCCTCGACACCGCGCACGGTTGTCCCGCCAGCGGCATGAAGATCGAGCTTTGGTCGCTCGATGGTGAAGCGCGCAAGCTGGTCACCACCGCCAAGACCAATGCCGATGGCCGGACCGAGACACCCTTGCTCGCCGCCGACGAAATGCAGATCGGCCATTACGAAATCATTTTCTTCGTGGGCGATTACTTTGCCGCCAAGTCGGCGAACCTGCCAAAGATTCGCTTTCTGGACCAAGTTCCCGTGCGCTTCGGCATCGCGGATGCGGGCGCGGGCTATCACGTTCCCCTGCTCTGTTCCCCATGGGCCTACTCGACTTATCGCGGCAGTTGATGCGTCGCTGCGACGAACTCGGCGCGATCAGCGACGAGCAAGGTCGCCTCACGCGCACCTTCGCGTCGCCCGCCATGCGGCGCGCCAATAAGCTCGTCGGCTCGTGGATGCGAGAGGCTGGCCTGCAAGTCCGAGAGGATGCCGCCTTCAATCTGCTCGGCCGCTGGAACTCCACCCAGCGCGGCGCGAAAACTCTGCTGCTCGGCTCGCACCTCGACACTGTGCGCGATGCGGGAAAATATGATGGCCCGCTCGGTGTGCTCGCGGCGATAGCCGCCGTGCAACTGTTGCGCGAGCGTGGGGCAAAGCTGCCGTTCAATCTGGAAGTCGTCGGCTTCAGCGACGAGGAAGGCGTGCGTTATCAAACAACCTATCTCGGCAGCCGCGCGCTAGCCGGCACGCTCACCGCCGCCGACCTGGCGCGCATCAAGGAAAAGCAAATCTTCAAGGCCCGCCGTCTGCGCGGGGAATTTCTGGGTTATGCGGAAGTCCACATCGAGCAAGGCCCGGTGCTGGAAAAAAATAATCTGCCCGTCGGCGTCGTCACCGCCATTGCCGGGCAAAGCCGGCTGCGCGTGGAATTCCAGGGTGTCGCCGGCCATGCCGGCACCGTCCCGATGGCACTGCGTCACGACGCGCTTGCCGGCGCGGCGGAACTGGTCCTCGCCGCCGAACGTTGCGGCGTGCTGGCCACCGTCGGCAAACTGGAGGCCGCGCCCGGCGCGAGCAACGTGATTCCCGGCCACGCGTCGCTCACCCTCGACGTGCGCCACCAAAGCGACGCCTGCCGCCTCGCCGCCGTCCGCTCGCTGCACGCAAAAGCCAAAACTATCGCCAGGCGGCGCGGACTCAAGCTGACCTGGACCCCGATGCAGCAAACCGCCGCCGTGCAGTGCGATCAAACTTTGACGCAGACTTTCTCCAAGTGCGTCGCACAAAACGGCCTTGAAGTTCTCAAGCTGCCGAGCGGCGCGGGCCACGATGCCGCCGCACTGTCGGCGATTTGCCCCGTCGCCATGCTGTTCGTCCGCTGCAAAGGCGGCGTCAGCCACAACCCCACCGAGTCCGTGAAGGCCGCCGACGTGCACATGGCCGTGAAAGTTTTGGCGGATTTTATTGAGACGGCAGCGGCGTCTCGGCAGCGCGCCGC
>JANPGB010000181.1:0-1732 GCA_031423695.1 Verrucomicrobiota bacterium | reverse complement strand
GTGCCGGAGCAACTGCGTGAACCCATCCGCGCCGCGCAGAAGCTCTGGTATGGCGCGCTGCTCAAGGAGAGTGCCGGCGCGTTGCAAGACCTCGCCGCCGATCCCAAACACCTCGGAGCCGAACTGGGCCTGACGGCGGTGCTGCAAACCTGGACGCGGGATTTGCGCTACCATCCGCATGTGCATCTGCTCGTGCCCGGCGGCGGGCTGACGGCCAACCGCCTCCGCTGGGTGCGCGTGCCCAACGGCGAGTTCCTCGTCCCCCAAGTGAAACTGGCCGCGCGCTTCAAGGGCCGGCTCAAGGCCTGGTTGAAACAGCGCGAGCCGGAGTTGTTCCAACACGTCCCCGCCCAGGTGTGGTGGCGGAAGTGGGTCGTGGACGTGCAGCCCGTCGGCGGCGGCGAAGCGGCGCTGAAATATCTGGCCAACTACCTGTGCCAGCCGCCGCTGCGGGAGCACCAGTTGGAACGGGACGACGCCACCGGCGTGACGTTCCGTTACCGGGCCAACGACGGCACCGTGCAGCGCGCCACCCTGAGCGGCCTGGAGTTCGTGCGGCGCGTTTTGCAGCACGTCCTGCCCAGGGGTTTTCAGCGCGTGCGCCATTACGGTTGGCTGGGGGCGGCCGCCAAAGAGCAGCGGGCCCGCATCCTGGCGCTGTTGGACTGGCGGGCGCCGGTGCGGGTGCCGCCCGCGCCCGTGCCGCCGCCGACTTGTCCGTGCTGCGGCCAACCGATGTTCCTGCTCGGCACCCTGCCGCGCGCCCCGACGGGCTGGCGGGTGCCGGTGAAAGTTTAAGTGGCCGACCCAGTGCAATCACCTCGCGCTCACGGTATCGTCTGGTCGCAGGACGGAGCAAGCGGGACCTGGCCCCTTTGCCGGGCCTCCAAACGGCGGGGATAAGCTGACGGACAAGAGATGGAGTATGTCGCCGGCAGTAGCACGCGGCTGGTAAGTGTCAGTGAGTTCAACTAAGTCAGGGAACGACGGCCAAAGCAAAAGGCAGGAGCGACGGCTTCAGTAACTTCGACGGGCGGGTTCAACAACGGATTGGAATGACGCTCCGCTGCGCTCCGGTCATTTCAATCCTTTGGTGATTAGCACTTAGATTTTGTGGCCTATGTTGGTTCACGGTTAAACACTGCACTCGACGTGGAAAGCTGTCCAGGCTATTTCCCTGTTTGAAATTTTCCCAGCCACGGAGTGGCGATAGATAGTAGCCCACGGCGCGAGCCGTGGGTTGCCGCCGGCAACAAGAAAGCTGCGGAGCAGCGAAAGAGAACGACATGTCGCCATCATTTCTGTCGCCCCTCCGGGGCTTGCCGTGAGGGCGTTCTGCCCACGGCTCGCGCTGTGGGCTACTGTCTGATGCTGCTCCGCAGCTATCTTTTCACGCAGCGCAAATCGCGACAGCTGTTTCAGCCGTTGGTTCCGATGAAATTATTTTGAAACGGCGGTGCCGCCTTTATCCACAAGCTTCTCTTCGCGTCACTTCACGGAAGTCTTTCGTTGGCACGAGGGCTGCGACAAGGTTTTTACGAAAGGAAAAACCATGAATCCTCACAACGACATGACGGTTCCGTCTGGAAGCTTAGCCTTTTTGGATTCGGAAACCCCGCGCCCGGACGCCGGCCGTCCCGTGCGCGTCTGGCTGGTGGATGACAACTGCGGGTTTCGCGGTCTGCTGGCGGGGATGCTGGCGGCGGTGTCCGGGTTTGATTGCTCGCGTGAG
>JANPGB010000180.1:0-1779 GCA_031423695.1 Verrucomicrobiota bacterium | reverse complement strand
ACTGACGAATGTTAAGCTCATGCCCACAAAGCTTAGGCATGGCTGATTGTCCCGCCTCCCTTAGTTCAGCTGCTGAAATTCAGCAGGCGGGTTTCGGCAGCTCCAACGGTGGCGCGAGCCCTTCCAAGGCGCTGGCAATGTCGTCCAGAATCGCAGTTTGGATTTCACCGGGCGTGCTGCGACCGAGGGCAATGGCGCTGTGCCGCTGCGTTGCCCACTCAGGCCGGGTCTGGAAATCGGGCATCTGCTGGCGGATGATCTTGCGAATCGCTCGTTTCCAGAATGGCAACGTTTCAACCGAAAACCTCCCCAACCCCATCACCTCGCCCTCCCAACCAGCGGATTGACCAAACTCCCAACCGGTTTCAAAACAAAAGTCGCTCAATGCTTCCACCGATCCGAATTCCTTCGACAGTTTGCCGAAAGTCAGAAACCGCCAGCGAGTTACCTCAATGGTCCGCACGGCGGCCTTGGCCCAGGTTCGCGCCGGCAGGTTGATTTCCGCCCCGCGTGGCTGACGGAAACGGGTTCTTAAATGAGCCAGGTCCGCGCCCAAGTCCAGGCGCGCAATTTTCTGTGCTGCTTTTCTTTCCCAGCCACTTTTCCCGTCCGTCAATAGCGGCCACGTTGTTTCCACCCGGGCAATCCGTCCGATCATTTCAGGCTGGGCCACTTCCAAAAGCCCAAGTGCCAGGCCAGCGACGATAACTGATTGGATTAGCGCTTTTGCTGCTTCCGCATCACCGGTCATGGCGAGTTCATTCAACTGCTCGGTCGCTTCAGCCATCGCCCCACGCGCTTTGAAAATCTTCTCCGCGTTGGCCAGCGCCGCTACTTCAACCGCCACCTTCTGTTTCGCTTTTTCCAGTTGCTCGGGAGTTGTCGGGGAGACATCCGACCAGAAATCAAAAACCTTTCGGCGAAGCTTCGCATCCGGCACCAAGTGTTTGATTCTTGCCGCTGCCTCGGCAGGTGTCAGCTCGTCGCGGAAGGTCTGGGCAAAGATCGGCCTTACCGCGTCGCTCGATTTTTTGAATTTTGAAAACTCCAATTTTTTACGACGAAGTTTTTTGCTGCTTAAAGCACTGAGACGCTCCTGTGCTGCTGCCAGAAATTCCAGAAACAACGCCGTGTCCTTCAGGTCGGGAATGCCGGGACTAAAACGCCCGTGTAGCTGCAACTGGCGTGGTGCGGTTGGTAGGGGTTTTAACTTTTTACAAATGCCTTTCATCGGCTGAACTTTTCACCGTGTTTGCGGGCGCGGCCCAGCGTCACCAGCGTTTCCAAAATCTCCGTCACGCTCTCCGGCTTGGCGCGGGCGAATTGCTGGGACAATTCGGCGGGCGCCGCGGGAATGCCGGCGGCGTGCAACGCGGTCTCCACGGCCTGCACGCGTTCGGACAACGTTTTCGGCCACGGCATTTTTGATTTGGGATTTTCAGTTTTCGATTGGCGTGGCCTGGTTTTGGCCGGGGACTCGGGCAAATTCATTTCCTTCTGCTTTCCGCTTTCCGCTTTCCGCTTTCCGGTTTGATACTCCGGCCGCAGCCAGTGGATGACGCCGCGCTTTTCCTCGGCGGCGCGCTCGGCGTTCAGGGCCACGAGACGTTCCAGGATTTCCGCGTCGGTGAGATTCGCGGGCCAGCCGTAGGCGGCGAACACGGCGGCGTCCAGATCGTCGTGCAATTGTTTGAGGACGGAGACGAGGCCGAGATCGTGGATGATTTTTTCCTTGGCGGTCAGGGCGAATCCAGGGCTGGTAGGGCGCGTCACTCCGTG
>JANPGB010000179.1:0-10229 GCA_031423695.1 Verrucomicrobiota bacterium | reverse complement strand
TTTACAAGATCGAGACGAACTACCGCAGCACGCCGGAAATTCTCCGCGTGGCCAACGCCGCCATCAGCGCGAACATCAATCAGTTCGCCAAGCAACTCGCCCCGGCGCGCAAGTCCGGCAGCAAGCCCGTGCTCGTGACGTGCAGCGATTCCGGCGAGCAGGCGGCCTTCGTGGCGCAGCGGGTTTTGGAATTGCGCGAGGAGGGCGCGGACATGAACCAGATGGCGGTGCTGTATCGCTCGCACTTTCACGCGCTGGAATTACAGCTTGAGTTCACGCGGCGCGGCATTCCGTTCAGCATCACGAGCGGCATGAGATTTTTCGAGCAGGCGCACATCAAGGACGTGGCGGCGTTTCTCAAGCTGGTGGCCAATCCGCGCGATGAACTTGCCTTCAAACGGCTCGCGCAACTGCTGCCGGGCATTGGTGGCAAGGGGGCGGATAAATTGTGGAATCTCTTTCTAAGTAGGAGTCGAGGTGACGAGACTCTGAATGAAATAGGAAAGCAGAAAGCAGAAATTGGAAATCGGTCTGAGCCTCCTCACGTCGGCTCCTATAAAATTGCGACAGCGTTGCAGGCTTGCGTGGCGGGTGTTCCCAAGAAAGCCGCCGTGGCCTGGGCGCAATTCGTGGCGACGGTTTCGCAGCTCGAAGCCGGGGACGCGCGCAAGAATGTTTCCCGGATGATCAACCTCGTCGTGGAGGCGGGTTACGAAGATTACTTGAAGGAGACGTTCGCGAACTACCGTTCGCGGCTGGAAGACCTGGAACAGTTGGCGGTGTTCGCACAACAGTTCCAGTCGGTTGAAGATTTTCTGGCGCAACTGGCATTGCTGACGAACGTGGAGGCGGAGGATGACCAACCCGCGACGACGGATGACGAGAAGATCAAGCTCTCCACGATTCATCAGGCCAAGGGACTCGAATTCGACGTGGTGTTCGTGATCATGTTGTGCGACGGGCTGTTTCCGTCGGGGCGCTCACTGGATCCCGCTGACGGCGAGGAAGAGGAGCGGCGGCTGTTCTACGTGGCCGTCACCCGCGCGCGCAACGAACTTTACCTAAGCTACCCGCTGATCCGAGCGACGCCGGGAAACACCGGCGACCTCATGCAGCAACCCTCGCGTTTCTTGGGCGAAATTCCGAAGGAGCTAATCGAGGAGTGGAATCTGCGGCGCTATTGATGCGGTAAGCGGAAGATGGAGTCAAAGAAATGGACCACTGGCCCTACTTATTTTACTGAGCCAAACCTTTGCGGTGGCCAGTAGCAAAACAAAATACGACCGGCAATGTTCTCTCGCGGGACGCTTCCCCAAAAACGGCTATCGAAGCTGTTGGTCGCATTGTCACCAAGCACGAAAAAGCGACCATCTGGAACTGTCAGATTGGTTGTTGCTGTAAACATCGCGTTAACGGGAGGCAGATCATAGATGATCTCTCCCCTAAAATTACTGAGTGCCACTTGTTTGTCATTGATGAAAAGCTTTCCTTCTGCAATTCGCACATGGTCGCCGGGTTCACCAGCAATCCTTTTGATGTAAAACTGCCCAGTGGGCAACGAAGCTATGCCCTCCGTCTTGAAAACAACAATATCTCCGAGACGAGGTTTGCGCGCTAGAAAAGTCATCCCCTCCATCATCACATGGTCACCTACCGCGACGGCGGGTGTCATCGCTCCCGTGGGTACGTAAAACGGGTGAACCCATCCAACGATTCGAAGGGCCATCAAAAGGCCGATGAAAAATGCCGGGATAACAGCCAGCCCGATAATAATCGTATTGCGTCGCCTGCGCGAAACGCGTGGCGTTTTCGGCAATGGAGGTGGCGTATCCACGGTCATATATTGAACGACGCGTCGGTTAACGAATCCTTTTTCCTGCCTTCGACTTTGCGCGCGGCAAAATTATTTGTCCACCGAAATTTCCGCCGGCGCTCGGTTCGGGGCGCAGCCCGCAAGGTAGCGGTTGTCGCGCGGCGACAACCTCGCCTGCGCCGAGCAGTCGACTTGGCCCAACGAGAACGCACGTCTCACCCCAATCATTGCACCGCTGGACGCGGCACTTACTCCTCGCAGCGCGAGGAGTTCTACCACACCGTTCAGAGGTATGGCAGATCAATTTGATTACGCGCAACGCGGAACGGTTGTTTCCCGCAAAGCTCCCGAGGGCTGCCACTTTCCCGGGGCACGACTGGCCAGAATACGCGCGTTACGCCAGACGTTGCACCGCTGGAAGCGGCGCTTACCCCTCGCAGCGCGAGGAGTTCTAGCATTCGCATCTCTTGAGACGACCGCTTTGGTTATTTTTCAAATCTGCCGGGTGTGTTCATCATCTAGTCCCCGCTGCGCCTCCCGCAACGCCCGAAGCATTTCCGCCGCGCTGGCGTAGCGCTGGTCGGCGACGGGCTGGCAGGCTTTGCAGATGATTTCATTCAGGCGCATGAACTCCGGCTTCGCGACGAGCGTGGTCGAGAGTTCGGAGAAGGAGCGCGGGTGTTTGCCGGTGCTGATGACGTAGAAGGTGATGGCCAGGGCGTACATGTCCGCCAGCTCAGTGCCAACGCCGAGAGGATCATCATAATGCTTAGTGAACACTCCCGTGGGCTGGTCGCCCGCTTGCGGAGTCTCCCGAACCAGCCCCACGTCCGCCAGCTTGGGCCGGCCGTTCACAAAAACGATGTTCGACGGCTTGATGTCGCGATGCACGAGGTTTTGGGAGTGCAGATATTCCAAAGCCTCCAACAGCGCAATGCCGATGCGAATGGTTTCGCGCGCAAGCAGACGGCGTGATTCCCTTTGGGCGCAGACCGAGGCCAGATCGCGCGGCTGATAGGATGCGCCCTTCTGCTGCCAGTCCGGGTCGAGCGGGTCGCCGAGTTCCATGACGTAATAGAAGTAGCCCGCGCGATCGTTGCGGTTGACGTGATCAATGTGCAACAGGCCCGGATGCTGGTTGGAGAACGGCTTGTAACTCTTGATGCCGTGGAACTCGCGGTCATAGGGGCTTTCGTCCTCGAATTTGGCGCGTTCGATTTCCTTGAGCGCCTGCAATTGTCCGGTGGCATTGCGCACCAGCCAGACTTTACCATAGGCACCTTCGCCGAACGGTTTGCCCAGGGTTGTGTAACCGGGAAACTTCTCCAGTCCTTCGGTCCAGAGGTTTTCCACGTTTCGTTTCGGCGCGAACATTGCCCAGGCCAGCGCGCACGGCACCTGACCGCCGGCAATCACCAGCCACGGGAACCAGTAGTTCGTGCAATAGCTCCAGGAAACAAATCCCAGCAGCGTGACCAGCGCAATGGCGGAGGCCAGGAGCGCAGCCGCCAACGGTTGGAACCGGCACAGGCCACCACCGAGCACAATTCCCGCGACGACGAGCAAAAATATTTCCGTCAAAGCTGAAGGCCGGCGCAGCCAATCTTCATTCACCAGGTTCAAAAAAGTGGTGACATGGATTTGCAAACCGCCGATGGCCTGATGATTCCAGCGCGTGTACGGCGTGCTGAATTTGTCATCGCGCGGGGAGCCGGGATCGGAGTTCTCCGGCCAGCCGCCGATGAAAACTATTTTGTCACGGAAGAATCCGGGAGGCTTGTTCGTCGCCTCATAATAAGGGATCGGTCCGCAGTCCTTTGGCCAGCCGCCATTTTCGCCATAGTAGCGCAGCCATCTCTCCTCAATCTTCGGATCGGGGTGTTTGCCGAACTGCTCGGCTGCCGCCCAGCTTAGGCTGCGGAAAGGGCCGTCGCCGCGCGTGCCAAAGGGATAATGCCGCCGGGCAGTTTCTCCCAGTTTCGGATCTGCGGCCCCAACCCCGTGACCGCTGGCCACGTCCAGGAGAAGCTGGAATATCGGCTCCACCTTGACACGCTCGACCAGCCCGTCGTTGGGTTTGGTGAGATCGGCTGCGAGCACCACGTTCCCGCACCGGCGCATGGCCTCGGCCAGCGCCGCGTCCGTCTCGGGAATTTTTGGCGAGTCGAAAAAAACATCGAACACCACGAGCGGCGCGCCATCGGCGGCAAGCTTGTTCAGAAACCGGGCGTGGACCGCGCGATCCCACGGACCAGGTCCCTGCCCCATCTCACGCTCGGAGGCTTTATCCATCTGCACCAGCACCACCTGGTTCGTGATGGAGCGCGCGCCGAAGCGAAACAGATAGTCGTAGCTGGCGTTTTGCCAGGCCTCCCCGAGCGGCGTCCGGCCCAGCAGCAGACCGCAAAGCACGGTCAAGGCCGCGCCAGCGGCGGGCTTGAACCAACTTGCAGCGGTGACGGCTTTGAGGTTCACAAAACGATTGGCTTGATTCCGTGGCGGAGTTTAGCGGCAAACATTCAAGGGTGCATCGTTTTTTCTCAAATTCACCGAACTTGACTTGGCGACGGAGTTTTAATAACCGTTTCATCAATCAGCCATTACGCCGGGCCCGCAGCGTGAACCCATTAAAATGACAACCGTTGAATCACAACCCTTCCGCCCCACCGCACCCGCGACCAACAAATGCGGGAGCAACGCCGGCTACGCCATCTTCAACAACGCCGGCACGGGCTATCAGGCCGCGACGGCGAAGTGCCTGGCCAAAATCAGCCTCGCCGCCGGGGACGTGCCCAACACCGACTATTCGATCATGTGGCGGCTGAGCGGCACCAGCTTCAATTGCTTCCAGGACGAACCGGACGCGATGCACAAATCCTTCGCCAGCGTCCCCGCGAAAAAATACGTGTTCACCGCCTACTTCAAAAAGGGCAAAACCCCGGGGAACGGCGAATCGGTGACGCTCACGGTGGACTGGGTCTGAACTCGTTCCCGGCGGCTTCAGAAGTTCAACTGGAGCCGCGTGAAGAAAGTGCGTTCGCGGGGCAGTTCGGGATAGAGGTTGATCGGATGCAGCCGGTAGTCCTGGCCGGTGGCATTCAACAGCCCCAAAGTCACTTCAAACCGCCGCCGGGGGGAGCGATAGCCCACCATCACATTCACCTGCCAGAAATCATCGCCCGGCGTGCCGGACAAGTTATCTCGCAATGCCTGTGACCACCACTGCGCCTCCGTTCCCGCAAAGAAGCCGCACGGATGATGGTAATTCCCGCTGAGACTTACCAGATGCAGAAGTCCGCCGCTGGTGGCGTTGCCGCTGGAAACCAGTGACGGCACAACTTGCGGATAGTTGCGGGTGAGCCGGGCATCGGCCAGGCGATAGCGAACCCCGATCGTCAGGCAGTCTGCCAGCAACTGGTGAACGGATAGATTGAGCGAGCGTTCCTCGTAGCGCAGATGTTCTTTGGTTTGAAGTCCCGGGCCCCGGCCAGTGAACAGGTCGCGCTGGAACGCCCCCACGCTGTGATCCACCCACGAACGGAGCAGTTGACCGGACGCCGCCAGATAGGTGCCCGTCTTGAAACGCTGTTCGAGCGAAACGTCCGCGGTTTCAAAAGTCGCGCCGCCGACTCCGCCCACCAGCGAATCGGGAAACAAGTTGCGATAGGCTTGAACGAAGCCTGCGAGTTGCGTTGGCTCCAGACGAATGCTCTGGTCGAGGTCCACGCCGCCCAAGGAACGGGAATAAGCCGCCCGCACGGTTGAATGTTCACCCGGCGTCCAGATCAACGCGGCCTTGGATGAAATATTTTGCTGGACTTCCGTGCCGGTGTCCAACGGAGCGAAGAGCAGGTTGCGCGGCTGCCGCTGGTAATCGTAAGCGAGCCCGCCGATCAACATCAGCGGTTTGGCAACCTGCCAGTATTCGTATAGGTAAGGACTGACACGCAGCGAGTGAACCCGTAGGGACTGATTGGTGATGACGCTTCCCGAAGCACCGAAATAACTTTCAAAATCAGCCGCGTTTCCGGGATTGATGGTCTGCTGGTTCGCGAGCCGATCCGTGCTTCCCTGAAGCCGGATGCCCGCGATGGTTTGCAAGCCGCCATGTTGCATCAGGTGCTGGAGCTCAAGCGAATCCACCGTCTGCCGGTTCGCATATTCCTGCGTCAGATCAACCGGCAGGAAACCGTCCACCACGCCGGAAGTTTCGGTGAATAGAAACGTGCCGCCGCGCGGATTGTGCAACGTGGTGCGATCATTAAAATGGCTGGCCAGCACCAGCGTGTGTTGCGCCTCGCTCCACCGATGATCCAGTCCGATCAACAAATCCGGCTCCTGCTCCTCACGCACCTTCAAACCGGCGACCGCCTGGCTGGGATCGTAGCGCTGCGCCAAGTCGCCGCTGTCCTTCCGAAATTCCTGCAGCTGAAAAAACAAGCCGTCGCGCGGAGTCAGCAACTGCTTGAACTTCAACGAGACTTGCCGCGTCTCCACGCCGCCGTTGGGATGCTGGCCCGGATCCCACAAATAATTTCCTTCCAGCGCATAGCTGCTGTTGAGGAAAGTTCCATATTGCGCGGCGTATTGGTTCCATGCGCCTCGACTGAGGTACTCCGTGCTCGAACTGAACCCCAGCGTGTCGCGCTCGAACAACCTTGTGTATTCCTGCTGCGTCACCGGCTGCGCGAGCAGACGGCCATCGGCGGGGCCGAGCAGACTCGCCAGGAGATATTCACTGAAGGCGGGCGTTTCATAACGCAAATCAAATGAGTTCTGCTGCCGCAACTGCTCGTAGCTGTTCGCCAGGAACAAATGCGCCGAGAAATTCCCGTAGTCGGCGGACACCGCGCGCGCGGCTTCGCGCAGAGCCACATCGTCCAGACCGGCCTCGTCATAAATCTTCGCCAGATTCACACTGCGGACGGCGCGATCCTGATCCAGTAACAGTCCCGAGCGATAGACGCGGCGATTGTTGTTTAGTTCCCGGGATTTCTCCAGGTCGCGGATGGCGTTGTTGATGCGGTTGTGCTGTTCATTGTTCAACGCCGAGTAGAGCCAGCTCGTCGGGTCGTTCGGGTCAAGCTTCTGGGACAGTTCAAATTCTTTTTTCGCGTGCAGGTCGTCGCCTGAATCGCTCCAGGCTTTGCCGAGATAACTGCGCAGCGCGGCCCGCTGCGGTTCCACAGCCGCCGCCACCAGCAAGTCCTCGCGGCCGCCCCGCAGGTCACCGCGCCGGATGCGGCACAGGCCACGGCCCAGCCAGGCGTTCCCCAACGCGGAATCCGCTGCCAGCGCGCGGTCAAACCACCCGATGGCGTCGCGGGTTTTGTTTTGCGCGGCGAGCAGAAACCCTTTGAGCGCGAGGGCCTGGGCGTTGCGCGGCGCGAGTGCGAGGCTTTTGTCCAACGCGACCACCGCACGGTCGGTGCGGCCAAAACTGAACTCCAGTTCCGCCACGCGCTCCCAGCCAAAGCCGAACTCCGGCGATTTGGTCACGGCGAGTCTGGCCCGAGCTAGCGCGGTTTTCAAGGAGTCCGGCCGGGCCAATGACTGCTCGCAGTAGGAAGCGGCGAGGAGTTCGGTGGAAGTTGCAGATTGAGAGTTGATGTCAGACGGCCGAGATTCGTGCTTCACAGCGTCAATCAGTTGACGCAGCGCAACCGCAAGACGTTGGTTGGCTTCTGAAACTGAATTGGCATCAAGCCCCTTAAGCGCTGCCTCCGTCGCTTCAGCCTGTCCAACGGAAAGCAGAAGCGCCGCCTGATAAATTCGCCCGGCATCGGAACTTGGTTGGCGCGTGGCGGGATATCTTGCCAGTGCCGCCAGCAGGTCGCCGTTGCGATAGGCAGCGAGTGATTCGCCGAGCGCGATTTGTTCCTCAGTCGTGAGTGACAAATCTTTCAGGTCGAGCACCGCCGGATAGTAAAAGCACCATTGCAAAAGATGGTTGGCCACGAAACCAGGTGTTCGCATCGGTGTCCGGATAGGCTCGGCGACGGCCTGTTCCAAGTTGGTCAAGGTGAGTACGCCTTGTTCGTTGCCAAATTCCACGGTGCCGTCAATCACCGACAGCGTTGTGCGCTCGGTGCCGTTCGTCGCCGCCACCTCCAGGACAAATTCCGTGCCTTTGATGCCGGCGGTGGCTCCGCTGGTGATGACGCGGATGCGGCCCGGTTTGTCGCGATGGAAAAAGGAAAGGATGCCGCGAAGCAGATGCAATCCTAGTTCCGCATCGCTCGCGTGCGGCGGCAGGATTTCCAGTTCGGTCAGCGCGCCGACCGGCAAAACGCTCTGATCGGACCAGCGCAGCGCGAGGCGGCTGTTGGCGCCGGTGCGCAAACGGTCAAAGGCGCGCACGATTTGATTCGTCTGCGTGAGCACCCAGGTGGTCGCGCCCTGAGGCGAGATTTCAACCGTGCCCTGGAGTTCGACGATGCGGACATCGTCGGTCGCCTGGGCGCGAGCCGGCGTGCTCCAATACGCGAGAAAGCTCAGGAACGCGATATGGAGTATTTTCCAAAATACTGTGGTGAACGATTTCAAATACGGGGTATCTCCGATGATACGTTTGCTGGCGAATTACTTACGGCAGTGGCGGCGCCAAAGCAAGCGATCACATTCCCCGATTTTCGGGAGTAGCTCCTTCTCTGTTTGGTAAATCGCGGTGTTGGCAATGGGAGATAAAACTTCCTTGAGCAAGCGTCGCAGGCTCATTGGCTGTGCGCTGATTCGATTGGAATTCGGACCTTTCCACTATTCAGCAGGTGAAGAAACTCAGACTCGTCATGCTGTCCGTAATTCCGGCGAGTGGATTGCAGGGTGAAACTCGTGGACTTATCAAAATATCGTTCGCCCGTTCGTTCTACATTTTCTCCGTTGGGTTATCCCCCAACTACTTTTGCGCCTTGCGCAAATCTGCGAGCATTTCCGCTGCGGTGGCATATCGCGGCTCCGTCTCCGTCTGTCCGGGTCGCGAGAGTGGGCGGCAGGCTTTGCAAAAGATTTTGTTCAACCCTTCCAAACCCGACCACTCTTTGCCTTGCAACAGGGTTTCCGTCGGGAGCGGCCAATCGTTCACCGGATGGCGCCCGGTGCTGATAACGAACAACATCTTGCCGAAAGCATAGATGTCAGCCGCCACCGTGCCCGCAGGCTCTCCTCGCGCCACATATTCCGGTGTGAACACCTGCGAAAGTTCCTCCCCGGGCTGGGGAATCTCGGCGATCAGCCCCACATCCGCCAGCTTCCACCGATTTTTAAAAAATACGGCATTCGACGGTTTGATGTCGCGGTGGACGAGTCGGCACCGATGGAGGATGACCAGCGCCTCGGCCAACTCGATGCCAATCCGGAAGCACTCCTCCGGCGGCAACCGGTACTTCTCATACTTCGAGCACTCTTGCCGTAGATCGCGGGCCCGGTAGGCCGCTGGCTGATCAGGCCAACCGGGGGTGAGTGCGTCGCCGAGTTCCATCACATAGAAGAAACTGCCATCTCGATTTTGGCGGCTGACCAATTCAACCCGGAGCAGTTCCAGATAGTCCTCGGAGATGGGTTTGTATTCTTTGACGCCGCGAAACTCGCGTTGACACGGCTCGCGGTCGCCTTCGACGACTTTCAGCGCCTGCCATTGGCCGATCGAACTCCGCACCAGCCAGACCTTGCCGAAGGAGCCCGCGCCCAGTTGATGGAAAAACTCATAGTCGGACAAACGAGGCTCCCGCATGAAGAGCAGGATTTGACAGAGCAGCGCGCACGGCACTTGTCCGCCCGCGACCACCAGCCAGGGAAACCAATAGTTGGTGAAGTAACTCAGGCAGACGGCACACGCCAAGACTGCGAATGCCGATCCTATTCCCAGCCCGAAAGCGAGCGACAGTGAACGTTTCCAGCACAATCCTCCACCCAAAAGCACGCCGGTCACCACCAGCACCAACACTTCCATCCACCGCGAGCGCCAGAGCCACTCATGGTTCATCAAATTGAGGAATTCCGTCGCGAGGATTTCCATGCCACCGGCGGATTCCCTGCCCTCTTCGTCGGCCCAGCGCAGGTAAGGCGTTCCATACTCGTCGTGCTTCTCGTCGCGCAAAGCTTTAGTCACCGGTTTATAACCAACAAACACCACACTTTTGCCAAAGAGTTCCGGGTTTGGGGACAAGGCTTGATGGTAGGGGATTGTTTTCCATCCCCCTATGGCTTCCCAGTGACCATCCTTGCCATAATACCGGAGCCACGGTTTCTGCGGGTCGTCCTTCAGCTTCGCGCCGCACAGTTGCGCGGCCACCCACGGTACGCTGAAGTAATCCTTTTCTGGCGCAGGAAAAGGCTAATGCTGCCGCACCATCTCACCTGGTTCAGCGCCAGCCCTGGCGACACCCCAATTTGTAGCCGCACCAAGGAGGAGTTCGTC
>JANPGB010000178.1:0-2609 GCA_031423695.1 Verrucomicrobiota bacterium | reverse complement strand
GCCGCCACCGTCGTCGGCGACACCGTGGGCGATCCGTTCAAGGACACCAGTTCCGTGGCGATGAATCCGGTGATCAAGTTCACCACGCTCTTCGGCCTGCTCGCCGTCGAAATCGCCGTAACGATGAAGGACCAACATTTGAAGACCGGCATCGGCGCGTTCTTCTTTCTCATCGCACTGGTGTTCGTCTATCGCTCGTTTTACGGCATGCGGATTCCGGAAGAAAAGTCTGGGACTGAAGGCGTGATGGTAATCGGCGCGCCGGAAGACAAACTCCATCGCTGAAAAGACACGGATGGAATCCGGCTCAGCCGCATGACGTGCATGGTGTGAAGAGCGACATGGCCAGGCAGTGGCAAGCCTCACCATGCGGCCTTGTGGAAGTTGACGCGCCCGCTTGGTGGCAACATCCAGCGGGCGTTGCATTTTAGCGGGCCGATTAAATTTGACACGAATCGCCGTCGCCCTAGCTTTTGCCGTGTGGAATCAGTCATCGCAACCCCCAATCCGTGGATGATTTTGCCGTTCGGCCTCCTGCTGACGGCCATTGCGCTCGGCCCGCTGCTTTTCTCCGGTTGGTGGACGAAGCATTATCCGAAAGTCGCCTTCGGGCTCGCCGCGGTGACATTGACCTATTACCTCGCGGGCCTGCATGCCTACGAACCTGTGGTCCACGTCGCGCACGAATACCTCAGCTTCATTGCGTTGATCGGTTCGTTGTATGTCGTGTCCGGCGGCATTCACATCAGCGTCAAGGGCGAGGCCACGCCGCTGGCCAACGTGCTGTTCCTGCTGATCGGCGCGGTGCTCGCCAATGTTCTCGGCACCACCGGCGCGTCCATGTTGCTGATCCGTCCTTGGATTCGGATGAACAAATACCGCGTCACCGCGCACCACATCGTCTTCTTCATTTTCATCGTGTCCAACATTGGCGGCTGTCTGACGCCCATCGGCGACCCGCCCTTGTTCCTTGGCTATCTGCGCGGCATTCCGTTCTGGTGGGTGGCGGAACATTGCTGGCCGATGTGGGCGGTCGGCGTGGGCATGACGCTGGCGATGTTTTATGTCGTGGACAAAATCAACTTTGCCCGCGCGCCGCGCGAGGTGCGTGTCAGGGAAACCACCCACGAGGAATGGCGCTTTGACGGCCTCTACAATCTGTTCTTCCTCGCCGTCCTGCTCGCCACGGTCTTCATCGACCGCCCCGTCTTCTTCCGGGAAGTGTTGATGATCGCCGCCGCCGCCGGCTCGTATTTCACCACCAAAAAATCCGTCCACGAAGCGAACCATTTCAATTTCCATCCCATCCAGGAGGTGGCGATCCTGTTCGTCGGGATTTTTGCGACCATGCTGCCCGCGCTTGACTGGCTCGGAGGCCACGCCGGTTCGTTGCTCGGGGCGAATCCCGCGGCCGGCATTTTTTACTGGGGCTGCGGCGCCCTTTCGAGCGTGCTCGACAATGCGCCGACCTACCTTTGTTTCCTCAGCGCCACGCTCAGCTCGTTCGTGGATCATGACGTGGTCGCGCAGGTGCAGCACCTGATCCAAACCGGCGGCACAGATCTCGCGAGCGTGGCCGGGGCTCACGCCGATGAAATCAAGCACACCTTCCTCGCCTTGCAGCGGTATCACGGCGACCACGTGCTGGCCAAGGGCGTCAGCAGCGAGGAAATCGAAATCTGCTTCCTGCTCGGCAATGTGGCGTTCAATAAATACATCCTCGCCATCAGCGTGGGCGCGGTGTTCTTCGGCGCGAACACCTACATCGGCAACGGGCCCAACTTCATGGTCAAGGCCATCGCGGAGCAGCAGAAGATTCGCACGCCGGGATTCCTGGAATTCATCTTCAAATACACCCTGCCCTTCATGCTGCCGATGCTGGTCGTTGTCTGGTGGATTTTCTTCCGCAACTGAAATCCTGGCGGGGCCGGCAAAATTTGTTTTGCCGCGCACGGGGAATGTCCGCTTTAATGTCGGGCTAGAAGTTTGGAAAACCCGTTGCGATTCATATACAACATCCTTTTCACGATTTTTTTCGTGCTGGCCTCGCCGTATTATTTCATGCGGATGTGGCGGCGCGGCCAGTGGCAGATGGGCTTCTGGCAGCGGTTCGGCGTGTTTGACGCGAGGTTCAAGCAATCCATCACCAACCGCCATGTGATCTGGCTGCACGCCGTGAGCGTCGGCGAGGTCAACATCTGCACCCAGCTCATTCGCGTGCTGGAGCCGAGGATGCCCAACCTGAAAATCGTCGTCTCCACCACCACCACCACCGGGATGGGTGAACTGCAAAAAAAACTGGCGCCGCATATCGGCAAGTTTTATTACCCGATTGACCACAGGAAATACATTGCCCGCGCGCTGAACACCATTCGTCCCGAAGCCGTCGTGCTCGTGGAGGCGGAAATCTGGCCAAATTTCATCTGGCGGCTGCGCGACAAAAAAACGCCGCTCTTCCTCGTCAACGCCCGCCTCTCCGCCAAATCCCATCGCGGCTACAAACGATTTGGATTCCTTTTCCAACCGCTGTTCGCCGCCTTCACCGGCGTCGGCGCCCAGAACGAGGCGGATGCCGCCCGGTTGATCGAGATCGGCTGCCGGCCCGAAGC
>JANPGB010000177.1:0-22935 GCA_031423695.1 Verrucomicrobiota bacterium | reverse complement strand
GGATTTTGACCTGCTCGATCCCCGGCTCATGGCCCGACGCCTGGCCGAGTTGCAGCCGCAGGTCGTCCTCAACACCGCCGCCTACAACCTGGTGGACCGCTGCGAAACCGAGCGCGAACTTTCCTGGTCGGTCAACGCCACGGCGCCTCGGCAGCTCGCCGAGCTGTGCGCGCAACACGGAAGCCAGCTGGTGCATTACGGAACGGACTACGTTTTTGACGGCGCCAAAAAATCACCGTATCTGGAAACGGACGCACCGAATCCGCTGAACCATTATGCCGCCGGAAAATTCGCCGGCGAGCAGGCCGTGTTGAGCGCCTCGCCAACACATCTCGTCCTGCGCACGAGCTGGGTGTTTGACTGGCATGCGACGCAGACGAAAACTTTCGTGCACACGGTGTTGAAAGCCGCCCGCGAAGGCCGCCCCATGAAAGCCACAACGGATCAGGTTTCGGTCCCCACCTTCGCCTCGGATCTGGCCTGCTGGACACTGGAGCTGGTCCGCGGTGGCGCGGCCGGTTTGTTCCACGCGGTCAATGACGAGGGTGTGAGCCGTTTTGACTGGGCGAACATCATTTTGGAGGAAGCCGTTCGCGCCGGACTGCTCCCCGCGGCACCGCCGGTCGAGCCCGTGTTGAGTTCGTTCTTCAGCTCAACGATGCGCCGCCCGGATTACACGGTGATGGGCAATGAAAAACTGGCAAAACGCCTGGGTCACCCGATGGGTTCCTGGCGTGCCGGGCTGAAGAAAATGCTCGCCCAGATGAAATGAGTTCGGGTAGCTTCCCCGCCCATGTCCACCGTCTGGCAACCAGTTGAAGTGCGCGGAATTTGCGAAATTCCCGGGCTGCCGGGCGTGCGCGTGGAGGCCCTGCCGGTGTTCAAGGACGCGCGCGGCAGCCTCCATGAACTATTCCGCGCGGACGAAATCCCCGCGGGATTCACCCCGCAGATGGCCTGCTCCTCCTGGTCGCATCCCGGCGTGACGCGCGGACCGCACCAGCACGTCGGACAGGATGACTATTTCACTTTCGCCGGGCCGTCGGACTTTCGCGTCTATCTTTGGGACGACCGTCCCGGCGCGGCGGGCGCGGCCAAAGGCTGGTTCATCAACACCGGCGACCAGGCCCCGACGCGCATCCATGTCCCGCGGGGAGTGGTTCACGCCTATCGCAACATTGGAAACTGCTCCGGGCTCGTCGTCACCGTCACCAGCCTGCTGTTCAAAGGCGAAGGCCGGCGCGATCCCGTGGATGAAATCCGCCACGAAATGAATCCGAATTCCCCCTACCAACCTCCGTCATCATGATCCAAGAACGCACGCATTGCCGCACCTGCGGCTCGAACAACCTCAAGCTCATCCTCGACCTCGGCAAGACGGCGCTGGTGAATGATTTTCTCAAGCCGGAAGACGTGCCGGGCTACAAGATTTCGCTGCCGTTGCGCGTGGTGCTCTGCCCGGACTGCTCGCTGGTGCAGCTGGCCGACACGGTGAACCCGAAAATCCTCTACTCGCACTACGCTTACGTCACCTCCACGTCCAAGACGATGGACACGCATCTGAACAAGATGATGACGCACCTGCTCTCGACCGCGCGGCTCGGGGCCGGCTCGAAAGTCTTGGAAATCGCATCGAACACCGGAGTGTTCCTGAAAAAATTCAAGGAGCAGGGCTGCGAAGTGCTCGGCATCGAACCCGCCGGCAACATCGCGGATGTCGCGCTGGCCACCGCCATCCCGACGCGCAAGGAATTCTTCAACGCGGCCAACGCGAAAAAACTGAGGACCGAATGGGGCGCGGCGGATCTGATTTTGGGCCGGCATGTGTTTGCGCACATTGACGACTTGAAGGACCTGGTCGCCGGACTGGAGGCTGTTTCGCACGCCGAGACCTTGATCGCGTTTGAAGTGCCTTACGTCGTGGACTTTTTTGAGCACACGGAATACGACACCGTTTATCACGAGCATTTGTCCTACATCTCCGTTCGCGCGATCGAGGCGCTGGTGAAGGATTCCGCATTCATGCTGTCGCGCGTGGATCATTATCCGATTCACGGCGGTTCGATCCTGTTTCATCTGCGCCACCGCTCCTCGAAAGCCAAGCCGCACTCAAGCGTGGCCCACGCGCTGGAAAAGGAAAAACAGATGCGCCTGGCCGATCCGGCGACGTGGGAAGCCTTCGCGCAGCGCGTCCACCATATCCGCACCGCCCTGCCCGCGCTGCTCCGCAAGCTCAAGGCGGAGGGCAAACGCATCATCGGCTACGGCGCCTCCGCCAAAGGCAACACGCTGCTCAACACCTGCGGCATCACCACCAAGGAGCTGGATTACATCATCGACAACACGCCGTTCAAGCAGAACAAGATCGCGCCCGGCTCGTGGCTGCCCGTGCGGCCACCGGAGCTGCTGTTGAAGGACCAGCCGGACTACGCGCTGCTGCTGGCCTGGAATTTCGCGCCGGAAATCCTGAAGCGTGAAACTGAGTTTCAAAAGCGCGGCGGGCGCTTCATCCTGCCGATCCCCGAACCGAAGATTGTCGAACCGGCCTGACGCATCAGCGGCATGTCCTCAGCTCGCCCCAACACCGCGCCGCGCCTGAAGCAAGTGGTGATGCTGGTGGGGATCGGAAACAACGATCGCGGCTCCGCCCGGCTGACCTCCGAATTTGGGCGGACGTTGCTGGTGCAGGATGCCTACATTGAGCACGTCGAAATCTGGGAACAAGGCCGGCGGGTGTTCTCCGGACCGGAAACCAAAATCCATTCTTCGCGGCTGCTCGGCGAACTGACGTTCGGCTTGCCGGGGATCTTGCGGAACATCCGGAACTATCACCGGTTCCTGGAAGGCAAGCAGTCCGACCTCATCATCACCAGCGCCTACGCCCAGACGTTCGCCGGTCTCTGGCTGCGGGCCACCGGCCGGACGCGCAAAGTCGTCTGCATCGTGTCCGACTACCTGCCGCCCCGGGGCAAACTCACCGTGCGGATTCACCGGCGCATCAGCGGATTTTTTACGCGCATCGCGGCCCGGCTTTCCGACGAGGCCTGGGCCGTCTCGCCGCGCATCCCGACCGTGAAGGTCAACCCGCGCCACTTCATCCTGCCGCTGCTGATCGACAACAACCACGCCCCGGCCGAGCGGCGCGACGAGATCGGCTACATCGGATTTCCCTCGCCCGACCACGCGATGGAAACGCTGTTTGAAATCTGCCGCAAGCACGGGTTCACGCTGAATGTCTTTGGCGACTCGCCGTATTTGCAATCCATCAAACACCTCGCGCCGCCGAAGGCGATTTTTCACGGCATCACCAATGACAACGTGAAAATCGGCAGCGTGCTGGCGCGCTGCTTTTGCGGCTATGCCGTGTATCGCGACACGAGTCCGAACAGCTACAGCTATTACGGGATTCCTTCAAAAAGCCTGCAGTTTTTTGCAAGCAATGTGCCGGTCGTGGCCACAAACACCGCGCATTTCACCGCGAGCATCGGCCAGGCCGGGGCTGGCTGCGTGGTCGAGCCGGTGCCGGACCAGATCGAGCAGGCCGTGCTGGATATCCGCGCGCGGTTCCCGGTTTATCACGAAGCCATCAACCGGTTTCGCGAATCGTGGAACGCCAGCGTGGAAACCTTCCACCGGGAGCGTCTGACTGAACTCTTGGATGCGAAGCCAACTGGCGAGCGCTGATCGAGGAGGCGGAAGCCGAGCCGCCAACCTGCTTCCACGCTGTCACCCAGATCGAAGCGGCCTTGCGGTTACTTCCGCTTCGCGGACGGCTTGCCGAGTTTCGCCCAGGAAGGCGGCAGGTTCCTCGTGACCTCAATGCCTTCAAACGGCTTGGTTCTGCGGAGCTTGGCCGTCTTGGCCCAGTGGCTCATGCGGGCGAGGCCCTCTTCCAGCGACACATCCTGAATCAGATCCCCGAACACCTGGGCGGCCTTGTCATGGGACGAATAGGCGTTTACGACCTCGTTGCGCGCTTCCAGATGGACGACGTTGGGTTGCACCCCCATGCACCTGGCCACCGAGTTCGCCAGGTCAATCACCGCGTGCGGCTGGTCCGCACCCACGTTGAAAACCTGATTCACCGCCTTGGGCCGTTCGATGCTGCGGGCGATCACCGGAGCCACGTCGCTGATGTAACTGAAAGCCCGCGTCTGTTTCCCGTCGCCAAAGACCGTCATCGGCTGGCCGTTGCGGATGCGGTTCATGAAGATGCCGATCACATTGCGGTAGGGATCACTGAGGTTTTGCCGTTCGCCGTAGACGTTGTGCGGGCGGAAGACGACGTAATTCAGGCCGAACATCTCGTGTGCTTCCTTCAGGTCAAGTTCCACGGCGTATTTGGCGATGCCGTAGGGATCCTCGGGCTGCGGCGCCAGGTCCTCGGTCATCGGCACCTGGTTGCGGCCGTAAACGGCGATGGAGGAGGTGAACACAAAGCATTTCACCGTGCCGGCATTCACGGCGGCATTGATGAGGTTCACGCTGCCGATGAGGTTGTTGTTGTAGTTGAAAACCTTGATGAAATGGCTCAAGCCCTCGGCGGCGTAGGCGGCAAGATGGAAAACGTAGTCGAACTTGTGCTGCTTGAAAATTTTCGCCACGAGCGCCGGGTTCTCCACGCGGCCTTTTACGAACGCGGCACGCTTCGGAACATTCTCCATGAATCCGCCCGAAAGGTCGTCCATCGCGACAACCTTGTGGCCCATCTTGAGCAACTCGTCGCACACGTGGGAGCCAATGAATCCGGCGGCACCGGTGACTAATGATTTCGGCATAGTGGAGCGAATGAAATCAGTTGCCGCCGTGCGAGTCAAAAAAATTGCTCATCCGATGTGTCGGCCTCGTGGTGACGTCGCAAAAAAGCCTTTCAATATGAAAGCGTTTTCGCCGATAATTCCTTTGAATTTATGCTAAACCCCGTCGCAGTCAGCGTGGTAATCTCCTGCTTGAACGGCACCAAGTGGCTGCCGAACTGTTTTGCCGCGCTCCGCAAACAGACGATTTATGACCGGATGGAGGTGATTTTGGTGGATGATTTTTCCACGGACGGCACCTCCGAACTGGGGCGGCGCGAACTGGCGGACTTTCCCCGCGCAAAAGTCCTGCGCAACGAACGCGCCCTGGGCTACACCGGCGGCAACAATGTCGGCGCGGCGGCGGCGACGGGCGACTGGGTCTTCATCCTCAATGACGACACCCAACTGGAGCCGGACTGCCTCGAGCAGTTGTTGCGCGCGCTGGAGACCTCCAAAGCCCAGGCCGCCGTGCCGGCGCTGGCGGAATACAAGACAATGACCATCACGCCCTCAGCGCCAGCCGGGTTTGACATCGTCGGTCGTCCGTCTTGGTCCGAATCCGATCACACCGACCTCACCGCAGCCAAGCCGTGGCATCCCTGCTTCATGGTCGGCGGCGCTGCCTTCCTGATCCGGCGGGACGTGTGGAACCAACTCGGCGGCTTCGACGCCACCCACTTCATGTATGCCGAGGATGATGAAATCTCCTGGAAACTCTGGCTGGCCGGCTACCAGAGCATTTACGTCAGCAACGCCATCGTGCATCATCGTGACGCTCGTGGATGGGAAATCAAGGAGTTCACCCGCTATCTCGTCAACCGCAACAGCCTGCTGGTGATCTTCAAAAATGCGCAGCACGTCCTGCTACTCCTCGGGGTGCTGCAGGTCCTGATGCTGCTCGGCGAGGCGCTGCTGATGCTGCTCATCAGCCGGAGGTGGAAATTCGTCTGGAACAGTTATTTCAAAGCCATCCTCGACGCCTTCAAGATGTGGCGTCACGTCCTCAAAATGCGGAAACTCAACCGCCAGATCCGCCGCCGTTCCGACTGGTTCATGGCCCGGCGGTTCCTCCGGTTTCGGATCAATCGCTGGGACATGGTGAAGGCGTTCTTCCTCAAAGGCCAGCGGCCGGTGGTGAAATGACCCCGCGCGGCCGCGCTGGGTGCCGAATCCGCGGACTGACGTCGCTTCAAGAAAGCTTTCCTTGCGCGAAAACTTTCGCCTAAAATCGTCGCACATGAAAGTCCTCGTCACCGGCTCCAGCGGCCTCATCGGCTCCGAAGCCGTCATTCATTTCGATCGCGCCGGCCATCAAGTCGTCGGCCTCGACAACAACCTGCGCCGCGAATTTTTCGGCCCGCCCGGCGACACCCTCTGGAACCTGGCCCGCGTCCAGCAGGTTGCAAAAAACTTCCGCCACCTGGCGCTCGACATCCGCGACCGTCAGAAAATCCTCGACCTCTTCAAGGCCGAACACTTCGACCTGATCATCCACTGCGCCGCGCAGCCGTCGCACGACAAGGCCGCGGAGATTCCGTTTGTGGACTTCGACGTGAACGCCGTCGGCACGCTCAATCTCCTCGAGGCCACGCGCCAGTCGAACCCGGACGCCGTGTTCATTTTCATGTCCACGAACAAGGTTTATGGCGACGCGCCCAACGAGATTCCGCTCCAGGAACTGCCGACACGCTGGGAATACGCCCGGCCCGAGGACTGGCACGGCGTCAGCGAGAGCTGTCGGATTGACCGGACCATGCACAGTCTTTTTGGCGCGAGCAAAACGGCGGCGGACGTGCTGGCCCAGGAATATGGGCGTTATTTCAGGATGAACGTCGGTGTCTTTCGCGGCGGCTGTCTCACGGGCGAACATCATTCCAGCGCGCAGGCGCATGGCTTCCTGTCCTACCTGTTCAAGGTGGCGCGCACCGGGCAGACCTATTCCATTTTCGGCTACAAGGGCAAGCAGGTGCGCGATCAGATTCACAGCGCCGACGTGATCTCCGCCTTTGTGGAATTCGCCAACAATCCCCGGCCCGGCGAGGTTTACAATCTGGGCGGCGGCCGCGAAAACTCCGCGTCATTGCTGGAGTGCGTGACCAAGATCGAGGCGCTGCTCGGCTGCAAAATCAAAACCAATTACGTGGACGACAACCGCAAAGGCGACCACATCTGCTACATCAGCGACCTGCGCAAATTCCGGAGCCACTATCCCAACTGGCGGATCACCCAGTCGCTCGACGCCATTTTGGAACGAATCGCCAAGTCGCCGGTCCACTAAGCATTGGGGGTGGGGCGCGTCACTCCGTGCGCGCCGGGCCGCGAATACGAAAGACGCCCCGAACGGAGTGACGCGCCCGAACTTAAAAATCTGCCGACAAATCCAGCCAGCCCGGGTTCGCGGCGGCATGCGCGGCGATCTCTTCGAAAATATTTTCAAGACTCGTCTGCGGCTGCCAGTTCCAAAACTCCGACCCGCGCCGGGAATCCATCACCATCCACGGAATGTCGAAGGGCCGCGGCGTGTGATCGGCGGCCACGGAATGTTCGCCAAACTTCCCCGCGCACCAGCGGCTCAGCTGAAGCAGCGAAAAAGCATTGGCCGCGCCGCCGCCGAAATTGAACAGCCGCGCCGCTGGCTGGCCTTGATAGGCGAATTGCTTTTGCAGCAATGGGACAAGGTCGCGCGGATGCAGCGCGTCGCGCGTCTGATGACCATGCCCGCCAAAGCCGATGTATTTCAAGGGCCGCCGCCGGAGGTACGCGTTGATCCAAAAACTGAGGATGCCCTGGTCGGCCCGGCCAAACTGGCCCGCGCCCGCCAGCACGCCGCAGCGGTTGATCCAAACGGGGAAGCCGAAGGTTTCGGCATATTCCAGCGCCAGAATTTCCGAGGCCAGCTTGCTTGCCCCGTAAAGTGAAACCGGCGCGGCGACGGCGAAATCTTCGTTGACGCCTTCCGCGGATACGCCCGGAGGCAGCGGCTTGCTCGTGTCCAAATTGAACGCGCCTTCTTTTTCTATCATCGGCAGTCCGGCCAGGGGAGGGATCGAATACACACGGCTGGTGCTGAGGAGGACGAAGCCGGCCTGGTGGCGTTTGCACAGCTCCAGCAGGTTGATCGTGGAAACCAAATTGTGATCGAGAATCTGGCGGCTGCTCGTCTTGCCGTCCACGCCGGCCAGCACGCTGGGGTTCGCGGCCGCGTCAATCACCCAGTCGAACGCCGGCAAGCCATCGAGGTCGGAAGCCTGGCGCAGGTCGCCATGGAAAAGCTTCATCCCGCGCCGCTTCAATTCCTGCCGGTTGGATTCGCTGCCCGGCCGGGAGAAGTTGTCCACGCCGGAGATGGAAAGCGATTCGCCGGGAGACGGTTGATCCTGCAGGGCGCGGGCAAGGGTCGAACCCACAAAACCGCAGATGCCAGTGATAAGAAGCTTCATCGGGCGAGCAGCATTCCCGGCGCAACCGCGTGCTGGCAAGTCCAATTTTCCAGCGGCGGCGGACTTCCCCGCTACTTTCTTTTCGCGGCTCCGGAGCCGACCACCCGCGGCGGCAGCAGCCACTCGATGGTCGCGCACTTGCCGCAACTGGGTGCGGCCACCTCCAACCGGCACAGCGCGCCCTTCTTCATCTCCAGTCCCAGGCCCGGCCCGCCGACGCAAAGTAGCGAGATGAACCCGCTCAGGTAAGGCTCGTGTCCGACCAGCAGCACGCTTTGCGGCGCGGGCCGGAGCGTGGTCAGTTGATGCACCAGATCTTCCATGCTGCCGAACGGGGTCAGGGCATCGGTCAGCTCCACCTTGCCGGCAAATTTCAATCCGCGCGCGACGACCTCCGCCGTCTCCCGCGCCCGCACCAGCGGACTCGACAAGATCGCGTCGCATGAAATCTCCATCTGCTCCAGCGCCTCCGCGAGTTGCTTGGTGCGTTGGACGCCCTTGGGCGTCAGCGCCCGTTCGCTGTCCTTGATTTTTGGATCGCCGGCGTCGCCGGCGTCGCCGTGACGCAGGAGGTAGAGTTTCATAGCAGGTGCCCCATTTTTTTGCGCTTCGTTTCCAGGTAGTGTGCGTTGTGCTGATGCGGCTTCGTGCGGATCGGCACCTGTTGGGTGATCTTCAAACCGTAGCCCTCCAGCCCCACGACCTTCTTCGGATTGTTCGTCAGCAGCCGGATCGTCTTCAAACCCAGATCGGAAAGGATTTGCGCGCCCAGGCCGTACTCGCGCAGGTCCATGCCGTAGCCGAGTTTTTGGTTCGCCTCGACCGTGTCGTAGCCCTGCTCCTGCAACTTGTAGGCTTTGATTTTCGGTGCGAGGCCGATGCCGCGGCCTTCCTGCCGCATATAGACCAGCACGCCGCAGCCCGCCTCGGAAATCTGCCGCATCGCCTGGTGCATCTGCGGGCCGCAGTCGCAGCGGCGCGAACCAAACACGTCACCCGTCAGACATTCGCTGTGGACGCGGACCAGCACATTTTTTTTGCCCGCGACGTTTCCGCTGACGAGCGCGAGGTGATGCTTGCCGTCAATTTTGGAGCGATACAGATGCAGATCAAATTCGCCGTAGTCCGTCGGCAGCTTCACGGTCTCGATGTGTTCAACCAATTTTTCCTGGGTGCGCCGGTGATGGATGAGATCCGCGATCGTACAGATTTTCAGCCGGTGCTTCTTCCCAAACTTCAGCAGCTCGGGCAATCGCGCCATCGAGCCGTCATCGCTCATGATTTCGCAGATCACGGTGATGGGGCGGCACCCCGCCAGCTTCACCAGATCCACCGCCGCCTCGGTGTGACCGGCGCGTTGCAGCACGCCGCCCGGCTGCGCGCGCAGCGGGAACATGTGGCCGGGCTGCACCAGATCGTCCGGCACGGCCGTTGGCTCGGCCATGATGCGGATGGTCTCGGCGCGGTCGGCGGCGCTGATGCCGGTGGAGATGCCGCGCGCGGCGTCCACGCTGACCTGGAAATCCGTTTTGTGCGACTCCCGGTTCTGGCGGACCATGCGCTCGATGCCGAGCTGCTGCAGGCGTTCGGAAGTGGTCGGCACACAGATCAAGCCGCGCCCGTGCTTGGCCATGAAATTCACGGCGGCCGGGGTGATGAACTGCGCGGCCATGATGAGGTCGCCCTCGTTCTCGCGGTCGGCGTCATCCACGACAATGACCATTCTGCCTTTTTGAATATCGGCAATGACGGATTCGATGGAGTTGAATTTCGTTGTCACAACGGATTTAAAATAGGGAAAGCCCGCGCCAACGCCAACTCAAAGCGTCAGCCGGTGCAGCTCCGCCGTGTAGCCCTGGCGGAACGTCGGGTACTTAAATTCGTAGCCCAGCATTTTTTTCAACCGCTGATTCGACACGCGCTTGTTTGTCACGCCGCGCCGACGGCTGGTCTCCGTGCCCGCGGGTTCGGCTGGCGGCAGCGGCCTACCCAGCTTCTCCGCCAGCCATTGGAACATTGCCAGCTGGCTCACCGGCTCGTTGTCCACGACGTTGAACACCTGGCTTAATGGCGAATGCTGCAACGCCGCAAGGATCGCGCCCGCCGCGTCATCGCGATGAAGCATGTTCAGAATGCGATTGCCGTCACCCTCGATGCGTGTCTCGCCCGCCAGAAATTGCCTCAGCCAGTATCCCCGGCCCGGCCCGTAAATGCCCGCCAGCCGCAGGATCACAGCGGGAAATTTGATTTCGGTCGCGGCTGCCAGTAGCAGGTTCTCCGTCATCACCAGGATTTTTCCCGTCTCACTTTCCGGCGCCACGGGATCGGTTTCCACGACCAGCGCGCCGTCGTCCTGGCCGTAAACTCCCGTGCTGCTGGTGTAAACGTATCGCCGGGGCGGCGCCGGCCGCAGCCACTCGATCAGGTTGCGGTTGCCCGTCAGATACAGCTGCCGGTACGCCGCCACGTCGCCGCCGCCCGCCGCCGCGCAGTTTACGACCCAGTCGAAATCGCGCGGCAGTTTTTCCAGTTCGTCGAACCGGGTGATATCGGCGAAGAGTGGTTTGATGCCGGAGGCCTCAAGCACGGCCGCCGCGGCCGGGTTCCGGCGAAGGCCGAACACTGCGTGGCCCTGGCGCAGGAGTTCCGCCCCGAGCGGGATGCCCACGTATCCACAACCCACAATCAAAACGCGCATGGCCGGGAGTTAAACGCAAACCGCCCCCCGCGCAAAGCCCGCTTTTTTCGCGGCCCACCTGGACGCAGCTCCCCTGCATTCGCTCACAACGGAAAATCTCTTTCCTCTTCCGCGGCCGGTTGCGCGACGGGATGAGCCGCTTGAACCTGTCCCAACGATTCCGGGATGGCCGGCCGGACGGTGGCTTCCGGCGGGTTTTCAGGGCCCGGCATGCCCCCCGTACCCTGCCACAGATTTTCCCCAGCCACCGCCAGCGGCACCGGGGATGGCCGAGCCGGGGAATGAACTGATTCCATTTTTTCCCTGGCGGGCGGCGCGGACGGTTCACCCGCCGGCACGAGGGCGGTCTTCATTGGGAGTTCGTCCCCGGCGGCGGACGGTGCCGCCAGTTCGCTCCGGGCCTGGGCGCGGCTGACCAGCGCCAGCATCGTGACTGCGGCGGCGGCCTGTTTCTCGGCCGCCTGGATCCGCGCGAACTCGCCATAGACCTCCGCGCGAATCGGCTCGTCGCGAGTGACCAACTCCTGCCCGTTCGTGGCGCGCATGGCCTGAAGAATGTGGTGCGCGTTGATATGCTCGAGCGGACGCGCGGGCGTGTAGGCGGCTTCCACGCCGTGAATTTCCGCCACCAGATGAGCCGTGATGAGGGTCTGCAACACCTGCTGGACCAGCCGGCTGGGGATCGCCAGCTCGGCGGACATTTCCTGGATGGTCGCCGGCGGCAGGCCGTGTTGGAAGCGCTGGCCGATGCAGGTCAGCAGCCGCAGCGCGACAAATTCCCGCCCGCGCTGGTTCACGTTCTCGGCGATCTTTTCCTGCAGGTAAAGCGTGCGGTTCTGGAAGGCATACGAGACCTGCGCACCGAACAGCATGATGAACCACGACAGATAAAGTCCGATCATGAAAACCGGCACCAACGCCAGGCTCCCGTAGATCGTGGTGTTGGTGGCGACGCGCGACGCGAAGAGAAAGCCGCACAGATTGTTCAGATGCCAGAGCGAGCCGGCGACAATCCCGCCAATGAGGGACGCGCTGAACTGCACCTTCGTATTGGGCACGAGCTGGTAGAACAACGCGAACGTCAGCCAAAGCAGCACGACCGTCAGCGCCGGGAAAATCAGGCTGCCGATCAACGGCATTTCCGTGATCAGCACACGGGTTGACCGCAGATGCGCGCCGCCCGCCAAGGCGGCCGCGCCCGCCAGCAGCAGCGGGCCCAGCAGGATGGTGGTGCAGTAAATTTGGATCCGGCTCACCCAGTTCCGTCCCCGGGTCACACCCCAGATGTCGTTGAAGGTGGATTCGACGCTGCCCAACATGCGGATGCCCACCACCAGGAGCATGATGATGCCGACGGTGCCAAGCGCGCCGCTTCGAATATTAGCAATGTACTCGTGGATTTTTTTGGTGACCCCGATTTGCGCCGTCACGACCCGGTCCCCCCCGCCAATCATCGCCGCTGAATTGGTGATGGCAGCAGCAATCACTCCGTTCGTGCCGTCCTGAAAATTGGCTGGCGCAACGGCCGATCCGGCGTTGGTGGCGGTCAATGCCGCAGCCACCGCCGCAAGGTTCGGGGCGGCGGGCGAGTTCGTGCCGCCCGTCGTGGGGGGAATCACGGCGGCGACCAGCTTGTCCACGAAGGCGTAAATGCGCTCCTCGCCCTCGTCCTTGAGCAGGCTGCTCGTCACGCTGATGGCCACGGCCAGCATGGGAATCAGCGCGAGCAGCGTGGTATAAGAAAGCGCCGAGGCGCGGATCGGGCAGCGGTTGCGCACAAAACTCCGGCCCAACAGAATCCAGAAGTGGATGAATCGCGTCAGCCGGGTCAGGTCGGCCTCGGAACGCAGCCCGCGCTCATCGAGGGAAGCCAGGAATTTTTGCCGCCACGGTTTTTTTTCTGCCATACAAGTGCCGCCACGCTAGCAGGGTAGACTGGAAACGTAAAATGTGAAACAAACCAAAAACTCCGCCCCGGGTGCGCTCCGCACTTTCAACTTTGAACTCGAAACTTTGAACTGCTAGTCTGCGTCATGGCACGTAAGGAAACAACCGGTTCGAGAGCAGCCCGCGGGTTTGACGACATCATCGGGGTGGTGTTGCTCGCCCTCGCCGCGCTGCTGCTGATCGCGCAATGGTCGTTCGATCCCGGCGATCTTTCCGCCAACAAGCTGCCGCCGAACAGTCCGCCGCATAACTGGATTGGCTCCCTGGGCGCGTATCTCGCCTGGGCCGGGTTTCTGCTGTTTGGCGTGGTCGGTTATTTTTTGCCCGCGCTGCTCGTGCTGTTCGGCGCGGCGTTTCTGCTGGGCTTTCTGCCCTACCTCCGCGAGCACCTCCGCTGGTCGTTGTCGTGGGCGGGCGGCTTGCTGGTTTCCCTGACCGGTCTGCTGTTTCTTGCGGACAACGCCGGCTGGCTGGGACAATTGCACACCAAAATCGGTTCGCAAAGCGCCGGCGGCTGGCTGGGTTACGTGACCTACGGCGATTACAAGCACTGGCAATTCGGATTCTCGCTGCTCGGCCCGATTGGGGCCACGATTCTTTACACCACCTTGTGTTTCGTCAGCGTGCTGTTCCTGACCGGCTTTGATCTGGGCCACTGGCTGCGCGGTCATTTCGCGACGCCCGAAACCAAGGCCGCCACGCCGGAAGAACAGGTGCTCGAACGCAAAGCCCGCGATTTGCAAAAGCAGGCCAAGAAACTGGAGGACGAAGTCGCCCGCACCGGCGCGGCCGCCGTTCCCAACGCCAACAGCGGTCTCGGCGCGGACATGAAGCCGATTCCCGAACCGACCGTGCGCGATCTCAGTGTCCCGCAATCCAAGCCCGGGCGTGTTAAGAAGCCCGAGCCGGTCGAGCCACCCAAGGAAATTGCGCCGCCGGACGAAGTCGAAATCATTCCCGCCAAAGAAATCATCGCGGCGACGACCGCTGACATCCTCGGCAAGAAATCTGATTCCGCAGAGAAATCACCCGACGCCAAGGCGGACGAAAATCTTTCTGAAAGGCCCGCCGACCCCAAAGCCGACCCAGTCATCACCTTCGCCGATGGTTCCGCGCCGACGGTTCAGCCCAAGCCCAAACCGCTGCCCAAGCGCAAACCCATCACCGTGGCGCAGACGCCGATGATCGGGAATTATCAGTTGCCTTCGATGGACTTTCTCCAGCATCCGGACATGACCGTCAAGCCCACGGAGTCTAAGGAGGAACTGATGGCCAACGCCCGGCTGATGCAGCAGACGCTCGCGCAGTTCGACATCGATGTGCAGCTCGGCGACATCACCAAAGGCCCGACCATCACTCGCTACGAGCTGCATCCCGCGCCCGGCGTGAAGCTGGAAAAAATCACCGCGCTTTCCAACAACATCGCCGCCGTGCTCAAAGCCGAACGCATCAACATCCTCGCGCCCGTGCCCGGCAAAAACACCGTCGGCGTCGAGGTGCCGAACCTCATCAAGACCAAGGTCATCATGCGCGACCTGTTCGAGTCGGACGAATGGCGCAACACCAAGGCGCGGATTCCCGTCGCACTCGGCAAGGACGTTTACGGCCATCCGATCATCGCCGACTTGGCGGAAATGCCGCACTGCCTCATCGCCGGCAGCACCGGCTCCGGCAAATCGGTCTGCATCAATTCCATCATCGCCTCCCTGCTCTATCGCTTTACACCGGATCAACTGCGCTTTGTGATGATTGATCCGAAGGTCGTCGAGTTGCAGCAATACAACGTCCTGCCCCACCTGGTTGTGCCCGTCGTCACCGATCCCAAGAAGGTGATTCTCGCGCTGCGCTGGGTCGTGAACGAAATGGAAAAGCGTTACCAGATTTTCGCCCGCGTCGGCGTTCGCAACATCAAGTCATTCAACGAACGCCCGAAGAACCAGCCTTTGAAAACATCCGAACCCGAATTGCCGCTCATGGCAAAGAAGGAAAAAGTGGAGCCCGGCGCGGACGGATTCGCCGTCGAGGTGGACGAGCAGATCGTCGTGCCGCGCGAAGAGGACATCGTCATTCCCGAGAAGCTTTCCTACATCGTCGTGATCATTGACGAGCTGGCGGACCTGATGTTGGTCGCGCCAGCCGACGTGGAAATGGCTATCGCGCGCATCACGCAGATGGCGCGCGCGGCAGGCATTCATTGCATCGTTGCCACGCAGCGCCCGTCCGTGGACGTCATCACCGGCGTCATCAAGGCGAACATCCCGGCGCGCATCGCGTTCCAGGTCGCCGCCAAAGTGGACTCGCGCACGATTCTCGACGCGATGGGTGCGGACAAACTGCTCGGCAAGGGCGACATGCTTTATCTGCCACCCGGTTCGGCCAAGTTGATTCGCGCACAGGGCGCGTTGATCACCGACCAGGAGATTCAAAACGTCGTGGACTTCATCGCCAAACAGGCCAAACCCAGTTACGAGGTGGAAATCCACAAGCAGCTTTCCAAACCTGCGCTCTCCTTTGGCGACGAGAGCGGGATTGATGAGGACGAAGAAATCATCCAGCAGTGCATCGAAGTCATCCGCAGCGAACAGAAGGCGAGCGTCTCGCTGCTGCAACGCCGCCTGCGGCTCGGCTACGGCCGGGCGGCGCGCATCATGGACGAGCTGGAAAATCGCGGCATCGTCGGCGAGAGCAAGGGCGCCGAGCCGCGCGACATCCTGATTGACTTGGACGGCGGTGGCGCGGATGGCGCGGGGCAGTAGGCGTTTCAGCCAATTTTGGCCGTCCAATTTTAGTTGGCCCACCCACGACCAGACGCCGCGCCGCTTGCCTTTGGTCGTCCGCTGCGGAATACTGCGCGCGTGCAGCCGACCGTCACCCAGTTGACCAACGAACTGATCGCCTCCTACGCCCGCGCGGGGGGCATCAATCATCTCGACGGCAAAAACCTGCCGTCCAAACGGGCCATCACGAATCTCACGATGGATCTGCTGCGCCTGCTCTTCCCTGGTTTCTTCGATGAGAAATTGATTCACTCCTCCGAAATCAAGGCCGAAACCGCCGCCCAGCTCGACACCGTGATCGGCAGTCTCGAGGACGAAATCCGCAAGAGTCTTGAATACAATCCACCCGCCGACCTCGCAAAAAAAGACATCTCGTCCGCAGCGCACGCGCTGACGCTGGACTTTTTGGGCCAACTCCCGCGCGTACGGGAAATTTTGCAGACGGATGTGCAGGCGGCGTTTGAAGGCGACCCGGCGGCGTTGAGCAAGGAGGAGATCATCGTGGCCTATCCGTTCATCGAGGCCATTGCCGTGCAGCGCCTCGCCCACGAGCTTTACCAGAAAAACGTCCCCCTCATCCCGCGCATCATGGCCGAATGGGCGCACGCGCGGACGGGCCTAGACCTGCATCCCGGCGCGAAGATCGGCACACACTTTTTCGTGGATCATTGCACCGGCACAGTCGTGGGTGAGACGGCCACCATCGGCAATCATGTGAAGATGTATCACGGCGTCACGCTTGGCGCGAAATCCACGGCGGGCGGCCAGCAGTTGCGCGGCAAAAAGCGGCATCCCACCATCGAGGATCGCGTCACGATTTATCCCGGCGCGACCATCCTCGGCGGCGAAACCATCATTGGTGCCGGCAGCACCATCGGCGGCAACGTGTTCATCATGGACAGCGTCGCGCCGAACTCGCTGGTCATTTACGACGGCCTCGACATGCGCGTGCTCAACAAGGCCGACAAGCAGAGCGGGCTGGATTTTCAGATTTGAGTTTCTGGAAAATCACCCCGTGGAAAAACACCCAGGCCGGTTACCCCACAAAAAAGCCGCCCGGTTCGGGCGGCTTGAGAAAGTTACGCCGTGGCTTACGCGCGGCGCTTGCGGGCCAGATAGATGGCCGAAGCTCCCAAGACAAACAAGCTGCCGGTGGCCGGTTCTGGGACCGTGACCGACACATTGTCGAACAAGCCGAAATTCCGCCGGCAACCGGGAAAGCTGAACTCTTGAAATCAAGCGCCCGCCAGACTGTTTTTGCTCCATCGGCCCAGCCTTGCCCGGCGGGAATCCAAACCCGAACGGATAGGCCGCCGCGAAATCACCCGCCAGCCCTGGTTGGAATTCACGGACATCGCGCCGCCGGAAAATACACCGGCATCAAAACAACGGCGGTAATGTTGATGGGCCACATCTGGCCGCCGCTGGAAATCGGGGAGGGAAAACTTTCGCTGCCGGAACCGAAGCCGTGGACGCTGGACATAAATCGCGCGGAGCGGTGATCAAGAAGCAAGATGGCGTGGTGTTACTTTCGCAGCATTTTGGCGATCAGGCTCGCGGCACCAAAGGCGGCCCAGCCCAGCAGTTCGTATTTCTGCGTTGACCATTCCGCTCTGCCAAACCAGTCCGGACCGTCATTCCAGCCTGAAGACATCGGTCCGGTTCCGAAATTACGAGACCGATCTTCGAGGGTTTTTAACCGCTGCTTTGCCTCGGTCTCTTCAATGATCCGCGCCTTGGTCAAGCCCCCGGCGCGGATGAAATCCACAATGCGCCGCAACTCATCCCTGTCAAACCAGGTCCCGTGCGGTGCGCAGACGTCCACAATCACATGAGAACAGCGGGCGAAGTTGACGCGGTTCATCAGCTTCTTGCAGCACGGACACGGCAGATAGCGGACTTCTTCCTTAACGCCACCGGTCAGATCCGCCGGCAGCGGCGCCGCCATCCCGAGCACGGCGGACTGCGCCTCGGTGTCGGCGCGGATTTTCTCGAACTCGGCCCGGCTCAGCCATACGCCCTCGCATTTGGGACATTCACGCAAACTGGTTTTCCCAACCACCACTGCGGACAGGTGCACCCGGCACCGCGGACAGGATTCCTTGGTGTGTTCATCCACCTCCACCCGCTCCACCTTCGCGCCGCAACGTGAACAAAACTTTGCGCCCTGGAAAATCATTCCGAAGCAGGACGGGCAGGCCACCGTCGCCAGTCGCGCACCGCAATGTTCACAACCCGTGGCATCGAGGCTCGCGACCGGTGCGCCGCACATCGGGCAGTTGAGAGTTTCCGCTGACATCGTCGGGATATTCTTCCCGCCACCAGCAAATTCGCAAGCGCTTTCCCCTTACACAGATCGTCTCAAATTGTACTTCACAGACCACGGCGTTCGCACGATGATGCGGCCAGTAACAAAGGCAAACTTAAAACAGAAAGACAAAAATTATGGGCCTCATGGATTATCTCAAGACGCAGTTCCTCGAAATCATCGAGTGGCAGGACGATTCCCGCGACACCATTTCCTATCGCTATCCCGACCAGGACAAGGAAATCAAGAACGGTGCCCAGCTCATCGTCCGCGAATCGCAGACCACGCAGTTCATCTACCTTGGCCAGTTTGGCGACACCTTCGGCCCTGGCAAACACACGCTGACCACCGACAACATTCCGATCCTCTCCACGCTCAAAGGCTGGAAGTACGGTTTGCACTCGCCGTTCAAGGCTGACCTCTACTACGTCAACACGCGGCTCTTCACCGGCAACAAGTGGGGCACCGCCAACCCGATCATGCTGCGCGATGCCGATTTCGGCATCGTCCGCGCGCGGGCCTACGGCATCTACGATTTCAAAGTCACCGACGTGAAGGTCTTCCTCAAGGAAGTCGCCGGCACGGACGACCATTTCCGGCTCGACGAATTCGCCGACACCATGCGTTCGCGCATCGTCAGCGTGTTCACCGACGCGCTGGCCACGGCCAAAGTGCCGGTGCTCGACCTCGCCGCGCGGTACACCGACCTCGGCGAAGCCTTGCTGCCACTCATCAATCCGGCGGTCACGGCCAAATACGGCATCGAAAGTTCCAGCTTCATCGTCGAGAACGTCTCGGTGCCGCCGGAAGTGGAAGCGGCGATTGACAAGCGCAGCAGCATGGCGGCTATCGGCAATCTCAACGACTACGTGAAATTTCAGATGGCCGAATCGCTGACGAAGGAAGGCGGAGCGGCAGGAGGAATGGCCGGCACCGCAGCCGGCCTCGGCGCGGGCCTGGCAATGGGCCAGCAAATGATGGCCGCGATGAACCAGCCGCAAGCCACGCCAGCGGCGGGCGCGGTGCCGCCGGTGATTTCCGGTGGTGCGATTGAACTGCTCGGTTCCGCCGACGTGGCGCGCGTCCTCGGCGTAAGCGAAGCCGATGTCCTGGCCACGCTCGAAAAAGGCGATCTCACAGGCAAAAAAATCGGCTCCACCTGGCGCGTGACCAAGGCGGCGTTGGATGAGTTTTTGAAAACGTAATCGCACAAACGGTTCAGCCGGGAATTGATTTCTCATGGAGACAAAAATTCTGGACGATACTCCGCACTGGATCGTTTATCTCGTCTCCTCAGTCATCACTGTAGGAACGGCGTTCTATTGGCTGACATTTGTTCTTAAACTGCGCGCAGCTTTCAAACGTGTTCTGCCTCCGCGCGAATCTGTAAACATTCTGTTCAAATCTTTGCCAATGATCGGGTTTGCTTCGGTAGCGTGTTGGTTTTTTCTTTGGACGATGTTTGCTCGTTTTCATGCTGTGACAATTGCTGCGGATCACGTTGAGCTAGTCTTTTTCTGGCCGCGATCGCGCGCGGTCATCACCAACGAGGTGCTGAGTAGCGCTTCGGTTGTTCGCTACAGACGAAGAGGTGGTTATATGCAGATCGGAACAAAACAGAAGGTTTTCAGAAGCGTTGATTTCAGACAATTCACGATGGCTTTGGAAATTCAAAATGCCGTCACGAACCACATTGTCAGTCATGACTGAACCCACAGCCCAAAAACAATTCTCCTGCCCGTCCTGCGGCGGCGAGATGATTCAGAAAAGCAAAGCCCGACTGATCGTTGTCGGCATTTGCATGATTGCGTCGGTGGCCATCGCGTTTGTTTTCCCGTGGTTCTGGGCGCCGGGCATCATCCTCGCGCTGACAGGAATTTATCTTCTGGCCTGGGCCACCCTCGGCCAAGCGCGCTGGTGCCGCAATTGCAAAAAATTCGGAGCAAAGGCAGGGGAATAAACGGCAAGGGAATGAAAACTATTTCAATTCTTTTTTCCTCATTCCTCTGCCGTTTATTCCCCTGCCGTCAACCCTGATTCCCTGACAATGCCAATCCACTGTCCAGTAAACGTCGCCGGTCTGAGCGCGGATAAGTTTGAGAAAGTGGATTACCGCGTGATGGGCCACGCCTACGCCAGCCAGAACGAACTGGGCCGGCTCTGCGACGAGTGCGCCTACGAAGCGGATTTGAAAGCGCGCCTGCTGGCCGACGGTTTCCGGTCCGTGCAAACCCAGGTGCCCGTCACCGTCACGCACCGCGACTTCTCGAAAGTGTACCGGCTCGATTTGATCGCCGACGATGCGCTTTACGAATTCAAGGCGGAAACCAATCTCGTGGGCGAACACGAGACGCAGTTGTACAATTACATGTTTCTGCTCGGCATCCAACGCGGCAAGCTGCTCAACTTCCGTCCGTCGAAAGTTCAGGGGAAAATCATCGCTACAAGTCTGACGCAGGAAGGTCGCCGCCGTTTCGATACGATCACCGAACGCTGGAGCGATTTAACGCCCGCCTGCGCGGTATTGCGGCAGACGCTGATCGAGTTGCTGCGAGATTGGGGCGCGTTCCTCAGCGTGGATTTGTACCAGGAAGCGCTCATTCATTTTGTCGGCGGCGCGTGCAACATTGAACACCGCGTCAGTTTGAGCCGGGCCGGCATTGATCTGGGGACGCAGCGAATGTTCGTCCACGCGCCCGGCGTCGCGTTTCGTCTTACTGCCGTGACGGAAGATCAGCAATATGTCGAATCGCACTTGCGGCGGCTTCTTGCGTTGACCAATCTCAAGGCAATCCAATGGATCAATATGAATCATGCCCGGATTGAATTCACCACCCTCCAATGCATCGGGAAATAAAGGCAGAGGAATAAACGGCAAGGGAATGAAAAACTATTTTTCAGATTTCTTCAAAAAACGAATCCCCCGCGGTCAGTTCGTTGTTCTTTGTATTTCGTCTCCATTCCTCTGCCGTTTATTCCCCTGCCTTTAACCCATTCCCCTGATTATGTCTGAAGCCACTGCTCAAAAAAAATTCTCCTGTCCGTCCTGCGGCGGCGAGGCGCAATGGAATCCCGCCAAGAAGCTGCTCATCTGCCCGTTCTGCGGCACCACCTCGCCCGCGCAGGCCGAACTTACCGCCGCCGGCGAAGAGAAAATCGTCGAGCACGATCTGGTCGCGGCGTTGCGTGGCATTCCCGATTCCGCGCGCGGCTGGCAGGCGGCCAAGACTTCCGTCAAATGCCAGAGCTGCCAGGCCATTTCCGTCTTCGACGCCACGCGTGTCGGCCAGCGCTGTGATTTTTGCGGTTCGTCCGCGCTCGTGCCATACGAGGAAATCAAGGAGGCGTTCCGTCCGGAAAGTTTGCTGCCGATGAAGATCAGCGAGACGCAGGTGCGCGATACGATCCGTCAATGGTACGGCAGCCGGTGGTTCGCGCCGAACAAGCTCAAGCGCGCCGCGCTCACCGACACGGTCAAGGGACTTTACATTCCTTACTGGACGTTCGACGCGCAGGTTCACGCCGACTGGACGGCCGAGAGCGGTTATTACTACTACGAGACGGAATACTACACCGACGCGAATGGGAAACAGCAGAGCCGTCAGGTGCAAAAAGTCCGCTGGGTGCCGAGCGCCGGTTCGCTCGATCATTTTTTCAACGACGAACTCGTCCCCGCCTCGCGCGGTGTGCAGCCGGAAATGTTGCGCAAGGTGGAGCCGTACCCGACAACCAAGGAACTCGTCCCTTATAATGCGGGCTTTCTCTCGGGCTGGGTCGTGGAGCGCTACCAGATTGACCTCGTGAACGCCGCGAAGACGGCGCGTGATGGGATGGATCGGGAGTTGTATGCCCTCTGCGGCGCGCAGGTTCCCGGCGACACGCAGCGAAATCTGCAAGTGAACAGCGATTACTCAGGCCAGACTTTCAAGCACATCCTGGCCCCGCTATGGCTGCTGACCTATAACTACGGCGCGCGGAATTTCCAAGTCGTGATCAATGGCTACACTGGCACGATCGCGGGCAAGTATCCGAAGAGCTGGGTGAAAACTTTCTTCGCCGTGCTCGCGGGCTTGGCGGTCGCGGGCATCATCGCGCTGGCGGCGGGTCATCGGTAAATTATCTCAAGGCTAGGAGCCGACGTAAGGGGGCGCCATCATACTCAATGGGAGCAAGTCAGAAGTGAATGGGAAAATTCCAGGCGGAGCGCGGCGCATCCGCCGGACGGCAACACCCTCGTCGCCCACTTTGCGAACGCCGTCCGTGCTGGCGACCGTTTCTGCGTTTTCAGCAAAGCCTGACCAGCACTGAAGGGTGGTGGACGGTGCGCTTGCGCCGACCAAGTGCCACGCCGAGCGGTGCAACGAATTTGCGGCAAAGAGGAGATTCCCCATAAGCGTTCCAGCCCTGAACGGGGCGGTTGGTCGGCGCAACCGCACCGACCGCTACCAGCCAAGGTTATTTTTTCTCCGGGTGCGAGTGAATCAGCGGTGGCGGTGGCGGAACGCTGTTGGTCGATTCAATCGTCGCGGTGATTGCCGGGACGGAATTGGTTTGCTTGGCCTGTCGCTCCCGTTCTTCGAGGTTGCGGGCTAGGCGGTTTTTCAACTCGGAGTAATTTTCGTTCTTCACGTCGTTCAGATGCGCCTGCGCTTCGGCAAACATTCCGGCGTTTAATTTGAAGCGCGCCAGATGCAGGTAAACCCCTTCGCGTTCAATGTCGTCGCGGGCGACGGCCAGCGCGTTGGTCCAGGCTTGGAGCGCATCGGCGGTGCGGACAGGCTTGATGCCGTAATAGCTTTGCGCCAGATCGGTGGCGAGAGGGAAATTGGTCAAGGACAACTTGAACGCCTGCCGGAGATTATTCAAGAATTGGTCGATCTTAAAGTGGATGTTATTTTAAGTACCAGGGACATAGTCGCCATAACAGCGAAGAAGTTAACATCTGCGACACCGATCGTGATGACGG
>JANPGB010000176.1:0-8003 GCA_031423695.1 Verrucomicrobiota bacterium | reverse complement strand
GGTTACTCGGGGAACAGCCGTACCGCCGGCCTCTTTGGGAGTGCTTATTACCTCCAACTGGCCATTTGGTATTTGATGAATCCCAACATGTACAGCGGCCAGCAAGGCAACCCGTTCGTTGTCGAAGCCAACGGTGCGTTAGGGGGCGCGGCGGCAGCCTTGGCGCCGGACAACGGAGTCCATGGCGTTTCCGTTTTGAATCTCTGGGCGCCTGGCCAACCCCATGATTCCCAACATGCCTATCAGGATGTGCTCCTTTATCGCCCAATTCCTGAACCGGCCACCTTGGCGCTGCTCTCGCTGGCAGGACTGGTTATTTTCTGCCGTCGCAACTGGCAGTATTAAGTTCGCTTGGAATAAGCGGGCGGATCACCGTTGCTCAACTTCGGCACTTTCTTCATAATCTGTTTTCAATCTGACAACGCGAACCAGATCGGCAGAGGCTTGAAATGAAAAGCCCCGCTGTTTTTGTTTTTGTCTCGGTGGGGTTTGGCTTCTATTGGACGATCTCATTTATGCGTCGATGGGTGTGTGGATGGAGGCGCAAACGAGTCAGGCAACAATTAAAAAAACAAAGTTATGATCCTGTGGATCGACTTCTGCCTGCCGGAATAAAGTTAAACAGTTTCTAACTGGCGGTGGACAAGGCACCGCAATTCAAAATGTTTTTCATCCCACCCTCCGCCTGGATTCCAGAATCGGTTGACTTATCCGATTGACATAGGTTTCCTTTTTGAATAAAATTTTTGTGGTTTTAGATTTCAAGCCTGCTAAAGGAGCAAGGTATTCACATGAAAAGAGGAAATACATCAAAAGTTGAGCATGGCAAAAGCAGGATTTTGGTGGTGGATGATCATCCGCTGATACGGGAAGGTCTGCGGCAGATGATCGAGCTGCAGCCGGATCTTATTTTTCACGGTGAGGCCTCCGATGCTCAGAGCGCAACGGCTGCCGTGATGGCACAACGTCCGGACTTGGTTTTGCTGGATCTTCGACTGGGCAACGGTGACGGGCTCGACTTGATCAAATCGTTCAGGGCAAGATTTCCCGAGCTGCGCATCCTGGTGGTTTCTCAATTTGACGAAACCCTCTACGCCGAGCGGACCTTGCGGGCGGGTGCCCATGGATACGTGATGAAGGAGCAGCCGACGTCAGAGGTGTTGGTGGCCATTCGGGCCATTCTTTCCGGACAACTTTATGTGGGCTCGAGGCTGGCGGCGATTGCCTTGCACAAAATGATCGAGACGAAACCGGGAAACCAGAAACATCCGGCCAGCAACATTCAAATGTTGACGGATCGGGAGCTGCAAATTTTCCATCTGCTGGGAGCGGGGTTGAAAGCGCAAAAAATCGCCCAGGAGCTGAAGCTGAGCGTCAAGACGGTTGAAACCCACCGTGAAAACATCAAACACAAACTGGGATTTGGCAGCGCTGTGGAGCTGGCCCAGCACGCCGTCAGCTGGCTGCAGAGCAACGGGCAAACCGTAGTTTCCAACGGACAACTCGGCGGTTGAGACGCTGGAAAAATCCCAACCCCGGCGCGAATTGCGGATTGGGGCGGGGATGCTTCGACCGGAGTAACAGACCCGCAACAGCGGGTCGGTCAGCCGTCTGGAGGCCGAATTTAATACCCATTATTTTGCACAGGGGGCAGCCATGGTTTCCACCTTCCCGAACTTTTTCAGCGAACCCAACGACAGCACCTAGGAATATCAGGCGGTCTTGCCTCCACCAGATTTCGGGTGTTGCCTAAGATTATAAAACAGCCGCCTAGGAAAATAAATTTCAAATAATCAGTCGCGCCCACTGATTGTTGGAATGAACGCGCATGTTCTAATCACCTCAATCGGGCGGGAATCAGACAACAATTGGGGGCGACCATGTTTTTTAAAAAGGAACAACATACGAGGAGGAATAACGGACAACCTCCAATCACTCTCACTGGCAGTATTTTTCAAATCAAGAGCGAGACACCAGCTAGAAACCAAGAAGGGATACTATGAATTCCAAAACCAACACTCACCAAGACGGCGCGCGGAGCTTAACAGCATGGTTGCGCCCCAATCAAGCATGGTTGCCAGTTCTGGCCTGCGTGGCGCTGATGACCCTAGTCTGGCTGCCGTTCTCAGGTCACGCAGGAAATCTTTATTGGGACGCCAACGGCGCCACTGCTGGCGCCGGCGGCGCGACGCCAACCGGGACTTGGGGCACGGACAATTTCTGGACCACCAGTTCTGCGGGAACACTTGCGACCATTGCGTGGACGGCGGGGGAGACCGCCGTGTTCTCGGCAGGCACGGATGCCACGGGCACTTTCACGGTGAACGTCAATGGCACGCAGTCGGCGGGGGGAATCCTCGTCGAGGAGGGCTTGCTGAGCTTGTCGGGTGGAACCATTTCTTTGAGTTCAAAAGTCTCCGTTCAAGTCGGGGCGAGTCGCAGTCTGACGATCGCTTCCATTATCTCAGGCTCGGGTTGGACCAAGGCCGGCGGCGGTTCCTTGTCCCTGAACAGCGCGAACAGTTTCACCGGGCCGCTGACGCTGACCGGAAGCGCCGTGCGGTTCAATAACAATGGCGCGGCGGGATTTGGTTCCATTATTGTCACTCCGACCAGCGATGTGTTTCTACAAAGTTCCGTCGGCGGCGTCACCCTCACCAATCCCATCGTGCTGAACTCCGGTCAAAACGTGGATGTCAGCGCGCAGACGGGTTCGTTGACTTTGAATGGCGACATCAGCGGCGGACGAAGCCTGTGGAGCGTGGGCGGACAGGCGGCGAACACGGTGGTTCTCGGCGGAAACAACACCTTCTCAGGCAACGTCAAAATCAGCGGCGGCACGCTGATTGTCACCCGCGACAGCACACTGGGAACGGTGGGCGGCACCACCGAAGTCAGCTCCGGGGCGACGCTCGGTCTGCAGGGGGGATTCAGCTACAACGCCGCCGAAGTGATCAAACTTTTCGGCGATGGCGTGGGAACTCTGGGGGCGATCAAAAACATCAGCGGTGTCAACCAGTTCTTCGGGCCGATTGATTTGCAAAGCTCCGTCACGATTGGTGCCGTCAGCGGCAGCCTGGATTTGGGAGGCACGATTTCCGGCGCACCTTATGCGGTGACCAAGGTCGGCAGCGGCAGAATCATCATCAGCGGACTGGGCAATAATTTTAATCAAACCGCCGTCAACGCTGGCACCTTGCAGGTAGAGTCAACGCTCGGCAGCGGCACAGTCACCGTCAGTGCGGGGGCGACCCTAGCGGGCAACGGTGTGATTTCAGGCACGGTGGCGCTGTCGGGCGAGGTTTCGCCCGCGTCAAGCCCGGGGTCATTGTCCACTGGGTCGGAGACTTGGAATCCCGATGCGAGTTACCTTTGGGAAATCAACGAAGCCGATTTTGGAATGGCGGGTGACAGCGTGGGGTGGGACTTGGTGGACATCAGCGGCACCCTCACGATCAATTCCACCATGGTGAATCCTTTTGTCGTCCGGCTTGCGTCCTTGGATCCATTTTTCAACCTGCCCAATGATGCCGGCGACTTTGATGAGACAGTTGATTATGCGTTCCCCATCGCCAAAACGACCGGGGGCGTTCTTGGATTCAACGCCAACAAGTTCGACTTGAATGAGAGCCTGTTCTCCAATTTCAAAGGAGTTGGAAAATTCGTGGTGGAACTGGCGAACGCCAACAATGATCTGGTTCTCAAATTCATTCATCCCGCGTTCATCACCAGCGAACCCGTCAGCGTGACAAAGCAATGCGGCGTGGAAACTGCCACGTTCAGCGTCGGGGCTGGCGGCACCGGTTTGCTGAGTTACCAGTGGTCGAGCAATGGCGTGCCCTTGGTGAATGACGCGCGAATCACCGGTGCCACGTCATCGACGCTGGGCATCTCACCGGTTCATCTGGCGGATTCCGCCAATTATACCTGCCTGATCACCAATGTCTACGGTTCCACCAACAGCGCGGTGGCCGTGCTAACCGTGATTGACACCCTTGCGCCCGCGCTGACTTGTCCGCCGAATGTTCCGGTCGTGGCGGATACCGGAGTGTGTTTCGCCACCGGAGTTTCCCTTGGCACCGCACTGGCGCCGGATTCTTGCGACGCGTCTCCGGTCATCACCAACAACGCGGCGGCTCTGTATTCGTTGGGCTATCCGGTGGGAACCAACATCGTCACTTGGGGAGCGACAGATGGCAGCGGCAATCATTCAGAATGCCAGCAGCGCGTCATCGTCACGGATAACCAGTTGCCGCTTGTCGCCGCCAACCCCATCACCCGGCAGTTGGACAATGCGGGCAACTACACGCTCAGCGCGGCGGACATCAACGCGATTACCTCCGGATCAAGCGACAACTGCGGCATCGCCAGCACCAATCTGAATCCGACGGTCTTCAACTTCTGCAACGTCGGAATGAACAACGTCAGGGTGACGCTGACGGACCTCCACGGCAACGTATCCAACCGCGTTGCCGTCGTGACGATCACCGCGCCCAATACGCCGACGGTGGTTTATGTGGACGATGATTACCCGGTGACCTGTGCGGCGGTGAACTTCCCCAGCAACGGCCTCCCCGGGCCTTACTACGTCGGATTCAATGCGTTCAAGACAATTCAGGCGGGCATCAATGCAGTTGCTTCCGGCGGCACGGTCAATGTGGCGGCGGGCACCTACACCGAGGATGTGAACGTGAACAAGCCGCTGTCGTTGATCGGGCCGAATGCCAACATCAATCCTAACACCGGCAGCCGGGTTCCCGAGGCCATCGTCATTCCCGCGACTTCGGATCCTGATCCTTACAGCCCAACTTCGGAGATAGTCATTTACGTCTCCACCAGCAACGTGACGATCAAGGGTTTTACAGTGGATGGTGACAATGCCAGCAGCGTCAGCGGCATTACCAATTTGGTGGCCGGACCCGACGTGGACGCGGCGGAGGGGATTGTGTCATACGAAGGTGTTGGCTCGATCATGATCTCGAACAACATCATCAAGAACACCAGCTACTCCGGCGTGGACTTTTACAATTACTTCAGCAGCGCCGCCACCGCCGACAACCATATCCAGGGGAACAAGCTTCAGAACATCGGTCACATCCCGTATGGCTTCGGTATCGGTGTTCTTATCTACAACAATTTCTACGCCGATGTTTCCGACAACGTCATGACGGATGTCCGGGTAGGCATTCAAACGGGCAATTTCGAGCAGCCCAATCCCGGCAGTACCCAAAGCCTTACCCGCAATACCATCCATTCAACGAAGAAGGGCATCTTCCACAACCTGCATTACTCCGGCGCTTCGCCGTTAAGCATCAGCAACAATACTATTTCAGTGCAGAATGAAGCCGGGGCGGCGCGCTGGGATGGCATCATGGTTTCGTCCATCCAGTCAAGTGTTGGTGTCGTCGTCGCAAACAACATGATCAACGCAACACCGGTGGCGCAAACCACAGTTGGCTATCAGCTCTGGAACGACCCCACTACTTTGGGGGTGACCGTCACTGGCGGCACAGTCAGCGGGGCAAATTACGGCGTGTGGCTCAACAACTACGACGGCTATGGTCCCGGGAATGGAGATTCAACCACGCTGACACTCTCAGGCGTCACCATCACGAATGCGTCGCTCGCGGGCGTCTATGTCAAAGACAATCCGCTCAACAGCAACGGCGCGACAGTTCATGCAGTTTTGAATGGCAGCACCGTGATTGGCAGCGCAATTGGTTTGTTAGTGGATGGTTCGGATGCCTCGTTGGATCCAGGCAACACCGCGCTCTCCAATCTCACCGGCGATTACATTGACCTCGTGAACACGTCGGCCAGCAACATGGATGCGACCAGCGTGACCTTTGATGGCCTGACCGGCGCGGGTCAAACCCTGGCCCAGTTGTTTGCGACGGAAGATCGGATTGACCACGCCACCGACACAGCCGGCCTGGGCTTCGTCCGCGTCAAGGCGGCGAATGTCTATGTGACGCAGAACAGCGGCAGCATCCAGCGCGGCATCAACCCCGCGACTTCCGGCGACACCGTGAACGTCAACGACGGCACCTACACGGAAAGCCTCAACATCAACAAGTCGCTGCTGGTGAAATCGGCTTCCGGTTTCGGCGTCACCACCATCGGCGGCACGTCGCAAACGGCGGTGACTGTCGCAGCTGACTACGTCACGCTCCGCGGCTTTACGGTGACCAACCCTGGCGGCAAGTGGGGCATCTACTCGCCCAACCGCAACCATGTGGTCATTGCCGAGAACCGTCTGGCCGACATCGGTAACACGGATGCCACCCCGAGCGTGTCCAATTTTGGCGTTGCGATCGAAAGTTCGTCGGCGGCCGTGGATGACATCCAGATCGTCAACAACGTCGTCAGCAATCTCTTTGGCGGAAACTTCAAGAGCGCGCAGGCCATTGCCGTTGGGTTTAGCGGGGGCAGCTTTGACATTACCGGACTGGTGATCCGCAGCAACCTCATCGCTCAAGTCACCAGTTCTACCAATGCGTTTGGCGCGGGCGGTCGTGGAGCCTATGGCATCATCCTCAATCACACGACGTCGAGCAGCGGCAAGACCGTTGGCGCGCAAATCACCGAGAATGAAATCACGGATTTGAAGGGCCTTTGGGCGCACGGCATCGGTCTCGAAGGAAAGACTCCCGGAGCCGTGGTGCAGAGCAACATTCTGGCGCGGTTGATTGATTTCAAATCTCCGAGCGATCCCGATGCCGTCGCGGTGATGGTTGAAGACAATGCCTTCGCGGCCTCGGTTGCGATCACCTTGAACAGTTTCACGAACGTGTGGTTTGGCGTCCGAAACGTCACGGCTTTCTCGGTGAATGCCGTCAGCAATTGGTGGGGTTCCGCTTCCGGGCCGGCGGCAGCCTCCAATCCCGGCGGCCTCGGCATGGCCGCCAGCGTCAATGTGAATTTCAGCCCATGGCTGGGCGATGGTACGGACAACAGCGCGGGCATTGGATTCCAACCGAATTTCGCGCCCGTTTATTACCAGCCCGACCATCTCGTTTTCTCCACGCAGCCTGGCAACGGTGCCTTGAATGCGCTGCTCTCCACGCAGCCCGTCGTCCAGGTGATTGATGCAAACGGCGGTCTGGCGACGCAGTTCAATGGTTCCGTCACGGTCGTCATCGGCGTCAATCCCGGCGGCGGTGTGCTGGCAGGCACGGTCACCGTGCCTGTGGTAGGTGGTATCGCGACCTTCACCGACCTTTCAATCACCGTGGGTGGTGGATCGGGCTTTACGCTCGTCGCCTCGACGGCTTCGCCGGTGATTTCAACCAACAGCGCGACGTTTGACATCGGCAATCCCGTCCCGGTCATCCTCAGCATGTATCCGTTCTGGAAACGCGCGGGCGATCCAACTTTCATCATCACGGTGACCGGAACCAATTTCGTTCCAACTTCCGAAGTGCTGTGGAATGGCAGTCCCCGCGTGACGACATATCTCAGTCCTACCACCGTGACTGCTTCCATCCCGGCGGCGGACATCCTGTTGGTCGGCACCGCTGCGGTCAGTGTCTTCAATCCGCCGACAGCCGGCGGAACCAGCGGTTCGTTGACGTTCCGCATCGAGCCGACTCCGCCCGCGATTGTGTATGTGGATGACGGCTATGTCGGACTGACGAACGACACCTTGGTTAACTGGCCCTACACGGGCAGCGGCACGCACATCATCGGCTATGACGCCTTCGCCACGGTGCAAGGGGGCGTGAATGCGGTGACCAATACCGGCACCGTCAACGTTGCGGCGGGCACCTATGGGGAAAGCGTGGTCGCTAACAAGGCGGTAACGCTGCTGGGCAACAATCAGGGCATTGCCGGCTGCGGCGTGCGCGGTCCAGCCAGTTTGATCGCCGGCGGCTCGGTCGCGCTGGACATCACGGCCGACGGAGTCACGGTGGACGGCTTTGACATTACCGGTGCCACGGGTCTGCGCAATCTGGGCCATGAAACCGTGATCGTGCGCAATAATGCTATTACCGCAGCCGCAG
>JANPGB010000175.1:0-2996 GCA_031423695.1 Verrucomicrobiota bacterium | reverse complement strand
AAGCGCCGCGTAGAGCGGCGCAACGTTTTGGAACAGACGCGACGTGTTTCCCAAAAGTGCCGGCCCTGCACGGGCCGGTGGGTCGGCGCAAGCGCGACGACCGCTACCTCATTGGTGTGCGTCCGCAGCTTCAATCCGGTTTACAATCGGCCCTTTCTCCAATTTAATGTGCGCCGCGTGCCGACAATCACATTCATATTTCCCAGCCTTACGGGACGGACATCCCCTGCCCCATGAGTTCTCCGATCGAATCACTTGGCCTGATCGCCGGCAACCGCTCTTTGCCGCTGCTGCTCGCGCGGCAGGCACGCGCCTTGGGCGTGAAGAAACTGGTGGCCGTAGGCTTTGAGGGCGAAACCGACCCCGCACTGGCCGCGCTCGTGGACGAGATCGTCTGGCTGCGCGTCGGCCAGCTTTCCAAGCTGATCGCCGCGTTCACCGACCGGGGCGTCAAACAGTGCGTCATGGCCGGCCAGATCGCGCCCAAGAATCTGTTCGACCTGCGCCCCGACCTGCGCGCGATGGCGGCGCTGCTGCGGCTGAAGGAGAAGAATGCCCACACAATTTTCGGCGCCATCGCCGACGAACTCAAGAAGGACGGCGTCGAATTGATCGAAGCCACGCCATGGCTCAAGCCGTTGATGCCCGGCGCAGGTTTTCATCTTGGCCGCAAGTTGTCCGACGAACAACGCGCCGACGTGGAGTTTGGCTACCGCATTGCCAAGGAAATTTCCAGGCTGGAGATCGGCCAGATCGTCGTCGTCAAAAACGGCACGGTGCTGGCCGTCGAGGGGTTCGAAGGCACGGACAAATGCCTGACCCGGGGCGGCGAACTCGCGGGCAAGGACGGCGGCGCGGTGGCCGTCAAAGTCGCCAAGCCGGGTCACGACCTGCGCTTTGACATCCCGTGCATCGGCCCGCAGACGCTGGAAAACTGCGCCCGCGCGGGAGTTGCCGTGCTGGCGCTGGAATCCGGCCGGACGCTTTTACTCGAACGCGAGGCTTGCGAAGGACTGGCAAATAAAAATAAGCTTTCGCTGACGACCATCGGATGATTTTCAACGGGAAACCAAAACTTAAAACTCGAAACCAATTTACATGCTCACGTCCCACGAACTTTTCGGCTTCATGTCACCCGCGCTGGCCAATGACATCCTGACCTTCACCCTGGAATCCGACAAGGCGACCTACCGCGCCATCCTCAACGGCGTCGCCCAGGCGCGGCACGTCCGCCCGGTTTTTCTGGAACGCCAGGCGAAGACGCAGCGGCACGCGGCCATGCTTTCCGCGCTCGGCAAGCCGGGACTGGACTTGCTGGCCGCCAATCTTCTGCGCGCCTGGCTGGTCAAGAAATACAAGGCCATGCTGATGGATTATCTCGACGCGCTCGAAATAAAAAACGAGGAAGGCGTGGTGTAAGGATTGCCCGCCAGCGTAGACGACGCGAAACTCAAGGCCGCCGTGGAAATATTGCTCGGCAAATATCCGCATGAAGTCGTCTCCGTCTATCTGAACGCCTTCAACGACATGAACGAGGCGAACTGGCCAAATCTCAAGGCGCTGTTGCAAAGTGACGCGCGCCTACAATTGGGCGCCCACAGTTGAGCCAAAGAACCGGCGGACGCAGGGGTGGCGCGCTCGTTTGGGGTTAGCACCATGCTCACACCGGAAACTGCGCGCCCACGATGGCATCGCTCAGCCGGGCGATGACCTCGAGCAAACAGGCTGCGGGTATTTCAACACCAGTTCTTCAACCCCGAAACGGTTGTATCCAACACCGGAATCGGGCATGATTTGGGCATGCACCACTCAAAGGCAACCTCCTGAGCCAAGGCACCCGGCGTGTGCACCAACGACGAGATCATGACTCCCCACGAAATCATCATCGCTGAAACCAGCGCCTGGGTTAACCGCGCGGTCATCGGGCTGAATCTCTGCCCCTTCGCCAAAGCCGTCGCGCTCAAAAAGCAGATTCGTTACGTGGTCACCGATGCCGAGCGCGTCGCCGAGCTGCGCGAAAGTTTGGCTGCTGAAATCCGGTTCCTGATCGGCGCCAATCCTGCGGAGATCGAGACAACGTTGCTGATCCATCCGCGGATCTTGACGGATTTTTTGGACTTCAATGATTTCTTGGCGGTGGCGGACGCCACCCTGCAGGAACTCGGCGGCAAAGGCGTGCTGCAGGTGGCGAGTTTCCATCCGCAGTATCAGTTTGCCGGCACTGCCGCTGACGAGGTGTCGAATGCGACGAACCGTTCGCCCTATCCGACCCTGCATTTGTTGCGGGAGGCCAGCGTAAGCCGCGCCGTGGCCACGTTTGGCAACACCGAGACCATCTTTGAGACGAACATCCGCACGATGAAGTCGCTGGGCGCGAAAGGCTGGGCAGCGTTGCAAGCCCAATGCCGCAAGGATGGCACGGACTCGAACGTTTCGAAATAAGCGGGGCATGGCGGGAGGACGGGAACCGTGGTCCCGCTCAAAAGAAGAAGCGGCAGGCCTCTTGCGAAGCCTGCCGCTTTTGTATTGGTTATGGAATCCCCAGCTTATTGACCTGCGCCGTGATAGCCTTCTTCACCATGTTCGGCAAGGTCAAGTCCTTGGCTTTCGTCTTCCTCGCTCGGCCGCAGACCGATGACGGCTTTGACGACGTAAGCGATGACGACGGTGCCGACGATGGCCAGCACAAGCGTGATGCCGATGGCCTTGAGTTGCTCAAAGACGAGCGGCTGACCGAGGCTGTCGGTGACATAAGCTTTCAAGTTGGTGGCGATGTTGGCGTTGGCGGTGTTGCGGGCCAACATGCCAGTCATGAGCGCACCCAAAGTTCCGCCGACGGCGTGAACGCCGAAGGTGTCGAGTGCGTCGTCATAACCGAACATGGCCTTGAGCTTGGTGCAGGCGAGGAACGGGATGATGCCGGCGAGGATGCCAATGATCATTGCGCCACCCGGGGTGACGAAGCCGCAGGCCGGGGTGATTACGACCAGGCCGGC
>JANPGB010000174.1:0-18488 GCA_031423695.1 Verrucomicrobiota bacterium | reverse complement strand
GGCGATCCTGCTCGCCGCCGTGGCTGCCAGCGCTGAAACTTTCCGCCCACCGGCCGTGCCGTTGGTCACGTTCGATCCGTACCTGAGCATCTGGTCGTCCGCCGATCGTCTCACCGACCGCGCCACGCAGCATTGGACCCGCCGGGAACATTCGCTCGTGAGCCTGATCCGTGTGGACGGCCAGGCCTTCCGGCTCATGGGCAACGACCCGACCAACGTGCCGCCTTTGCCCCAGGTCGGCCTGACCGTCACACCCACCCGCAGCCTTTACGAATTTGAAGACGCGAAGGTGCACGTCACGTTGACCTTCATGACGCCGGCGCTGCCGGACGATCTGGAGGCGCTGGCGTTGCCCTTGAGTTTCCTCACCTGGCAGGTGCGTTCCGTGGACGGGCAAGTTCACGAAGTCTCCCTGTACGACAGCACCAGTTCCCAACTCGTCGTCAATAAAGCCGGCGAGTTGGTGGAATGGTCGCGCGAAAATGCGGGTGAGTTGACCGCACTCCGCCTCGGAACGGTGGAGCAGGCCGTGGTCGGTGCTTCCGGCGACGATCATCGCATCAACTGGGGTTACGCCTATGCCGCCGCAGTGGGCAAACAATCCAACGCTGCCATTGGCGCGGACACGGCGTTGGTAAAAGCTTTTGTCACCACCGGCGAACTGCCGGCGCACGACGACACGCGGATGCCGCGCGCCGTGAACGACCAGCAGCCGGTGATGGCGTTTGCGTTCAATCTTGGAAACGTTTCTGCCAAGCCGGTGACTCGTCAGGTGATCGTGGCCTACGACGAAATTGCCGCGATCAAGTATTTTGGAAAAAAACTGCTGCCGTTTTGGAAGCGCAATGGCGCGACCGCGGCGGAACTGTTGCAGAACGCGTCGCGTGATTATGCCAAGCTGGCGGAACGCTGCGCCCAGTTTGATGCAGAACTGGCCGCCGACGCCACCAAAGTCGGCGGCGCGAAATATGCGCAGATGGTCGCGCTGGCCTATCGTCAATGCGTCGCGGCTTGCGGACTCGCCGCGGACGCGAACAAGCAGCCGCTGTTCTTCACCAAGGAAAACACCAGCAATGGCGACATCGCCACCGTGGATGTTTTTTTTCCGATGGAGCCACAATGGCTTTTGCTCAGTCCCACCCTGGCGAAGGCCACGCTGGTTCCCATCCTGAGCTACGCCTCGTCGTGGCACTGGAAATTTCCCAACGCGCCGCACGACCTTGGCACCTACCCGATTGCGCGCGGCACGGATGATGGCGGCGAGGGGATGCCCGTCGAGGAGAGCGGCAACATGCTGATTCTCTGCGACGCGGTTTCCCAGATCGAAGGCGATTCCAAATGGCTTGATCCGTGGTGGCCGAAGCTGACCGAGTGGGCGAAGTATCTGGAGCAATACGGCCTCGATCCGGAGAATCAACTCTGCACCGATGATTTCATGGGCCACCTCGCGCACAATGCGAATCTTTCCGTCAAAGCGATTCTCGGTCTCGCCTGCTACGGCGATCTCTGCCAGATGCGCGGCGACACCGTGAATGCAGAGAAGTATAAAAACCTGGCGAAAGCGGACGCCGCGCATTGGATGAAAGTTGCCGCCGAGGGAGACCATTACCTGCTGGCGTTCGACAAGCCCGGTACTTGGAGCCAGAAATACAATCTCGTCTGGGATCGCATCCTTGGCCTGAACGTCTTCCCCCCGGAAGTCGCGCAAAAGGAGGTTGCCCATTACAAGAAGATGTTGCAACGCTTCGGCGTGCCGCTCGACTCGCGCACCAAACTCACGAAGACCGACTGGTCGTTCTGGAGTGCGTCCATGGCCGAGACTCAGGCGGACTTCGAGGCGATCATTGCGCCGACTTACGATTACCTAAATCAAACCACCGCCCGGTCGCCATTCGTGGATTCCTATGTGACCGACAACGTTCACAGCGACGGCATGCGCGCCCGCCCCGTGATTGGCGGCCTGTTCATCAAGATGCTGACCGACCGCGCCGTCTGGCAAAAATGGGCCGGCGCCGACAAAACGAAAGCCGGCAACTGGGCGCCGCTGCCCGAGTCACCGAAAAGCACCCTCGTGATTCCCACCGCGAAGACGATGCCGCTCAAATGGCGCTACGCCACGAAGCAGCCGGCGGACAACTGGACGGCGACTGGCTTTGATGCGAGCGCTTGGCCGGAAGGTTTGTCGAGCTTCGCCACGCCCGGCACGCCCGGCGCGGTCAGGCACACCGACTGGCATACCAGCGACATCTGGCTGCGTCGCGAAGTGACGTTGCCGGACAAGAAATTTCCCAACCTGCAGTTCTATGTGTGTCACGATGAAGACGTGGAGCTCTATGTGAATGGAATTCTGGCCTCGGCGGAAAGCGGTTTCACCGCCAGCTACGACACGCTGGAAATCCGGCCCGCCGCGCTGACCTTGCTCAAGCCGGGGGCGACGTTCACGCTGGCCGTGCATTGCCATCAGACCGAGGGCGGACAAAACATCGACGTCGGCTTGGTCAATCTGGAGGAAGTGCCGGAGAAATAGCTCCGCTGCCATGAATGCCAGGATATTTTGCTTGAAGGGAGGTGGCGCCGCGTTGCCGGCAAGCCGGCTTTCCAATTCAGCCGGCTGGCTGCAGATGCTTTTGGCGCGCGCAGCACTGACGGTGTTGACTGCAATCGGAGCCGGTGCTGCCGGGGAGCATCCGCGGTTGCACTCGTTGTTTTGCGATCATGCCGTCCTGCAACGCGGTGTGGCCGTTCCGGTCTGGGGCGGGAGCGAACCCGGCGCAAGCATTTCCGTGGGTTTCGCCGACCAAACTCGCACGACGGTGACCGGCAAAAATGGCAGGTGGCTGCTCAAGCTCAAATCGCTGCGCACCTGCGCCGAATCGTGCGGCCTCCGCGTTTCCTATCCGGCAACGCACGCGTCCGCCGACATCAACGACGTGTTCGTTGGCGACGTGTGGCTTTGCTGCGGCCAGCCAAAAATGGAGATGGGCGTCGCCGCCTGTGATGCGACCAACGGGAAGATGACCCCCAGCACTCCTTTGATCCATGTGCTCATGGTGCCGCGCGGCGTGGACATGGAACCGGTGGAGAAGGTGTCTGTCCGCTGGCTGCTGTGCAGCCCGGACAGAGTCAAGCAAACCTGCCCGCCGCGGCCTTCTGCCTGGACAACTGGCTGTTGAACACGCTGCATGGAAAGTAAGCCAACGCCTTCCGAGCATGCCAACAAATGGGCGGCGACCGCGGAATCACGGCCTGCTTCGGCAATGATGCCGCTTGAAGGTCATCGCGAGGAAAGCCGCTGGCCGGTTCGTAACGACCGGTCAACCAGGAACCGAGAAAGAGGAAACGAATTTTGAAGCTGACAATTATGGCCAAAAAGAATCTCCCAAGTGCCGTTGCGGCACGACTGAAAGGGCTTTCCCGTCCGTTGCTTTTGGCGCTCGTGGCCTGCTCCCCGATTACTCTGCCGGCCCAAATCCCGGCGGTGACAAATGCCGCGCCGTCAACTGCGGCGAGCCGCGCGGCGTATGCAACATTTGCAATGCAACATCCGGGCGACCCTGCCCGAGGACAGCAACTGTTCACCAACGTTCAGATGGCTTGTATCCGATGTCATACCATCGACGGAAGCAGCAGCCGGGTCGGCCCAGACCTTTCGGCCATCGGCGACAAGTTTCAGCGCCCCGAATTGATTCGTTCGATCTTGGAACCGTCCTCCACCATCGCGATTGGATATGACACCACGGTTTTGGAAACGAAATGGGACGAGGAATATCAGGGGGTGATCAAGCAGGCGACGGAAGGCTGGATTGAATTGATGGGCTGGGATGGAAAACTTTTCCGGGTTCCGACCGCGGACATCAAGACACGCCAGGCCACGCTGATGTCGTACATGCCGTCCGGATTGGAGGCGTCGATGACGCGCCAGGATTTTGCTGACCTCATCACTTTTTTGGAAAGTCTCCACCAGCGGACCATCGCGTCCACGAACGTGGGCCTGCCGGATGCACTTGCGCCGGCGACGCGACCGGTGATGCTGCGCCCGTTCCTCGGCGCGGCGACGCGTTTCAATCACCCGGTTTTTTTTGGCGCGGTGCCGGGCTTCACAAATTTGTTCGTGGTGCTCGAGCACGCCGGCAAAAGCTGGCTGGTCGAGCGCACTTCAGCGGGCGATAGCCAAACCACGCTGCTCGATCTTGGCGGCGTGGTCCGCGTCGGCGGCGCAACGGGACTCCTCGGACTCGCGTTCCATCCGCAATTCGCCCAGAACCGGAAATATTATCTCAAATATCAAATTCTGGAGGACGGCCGCATCAAAACGTTGCTCGTGGAGCGGCGGTTCACCCCGGATTTCCACGGCGATGCCGGCGAGCCAGCGCGGGAACTCCTGAGGATCACGAGCACCACGCAGGATCATAATGGCGGCTGCATCGTCTTCGGCCCCGACGGGTTTCTTTATCTCGGCATGGGGGACACTGGCCCGCAAGGTGATCCGCAAGGTCACGGTCAGGATCTGAGTCTGCTGCTCGGGAAGATGCTGCGCCTCGACGTGGATCATCCGGCGGAGGGGCGCGAGTATGGGATTCCGCCGGGCAATCCTTTTGCCAATCAGCCCGGAGCACGGCCGGAGATCTGGGCCTACGGGCTGCGCGAACCGTGGCGGTTTAGTTTTGACCGGGATACGGGCGATTTATGGCTGGGCGATGTTGGGCAGGATCGTTTTGAAGAAATCAGCATCTTGCGCATTGGAGAGAACCACGGGTGGAACGTCTTTGAAGGATTCAATCCTTATTCCGAGCGCCGCCGTCGGGCCGGAGAAAACTACATTCCCCCTGTGTTCAGTTACTCGCATCGGGACGGGGTTTCGGTCACGGGCGGTTATGTCTATCGCGGCGGGCGCAATCCTGCCATGCGAGGCCGCTACATCTGCGCGGATTTTGAATCGCGCCGCCTGTGGGCGATCACGCAAACCAACCGCACGCTGGCAAGCATCGTCGAACTCGGGCGGGCGCCGAGCCGCGCGGTTTCATTCGCGCAGGACCCCGAGGGCGAGTTGTATCTCGTGGGCTACGATGACGGCGTGATCTATCACCTCGACTTGGCGGATGCCGATCCCTCACCCCTTGAAGCCAAGGTGCTCGCTGAGACGGCAGAGCGCATTCCCGTGACCTGGAGTTATTCACTGGAAGACCCGGGCACGAACTGGTCGCAGCCGGACTTTGACGCATCCGGCTGGCTGCGCTCACCGGGTGGTTTTGGCACGCGTGACACGCCCGGCACAATGGTTCGCACGGAGTGGAGAACCTCGAACATCTGGTTGCGCCGTGATTTCAACGTGACAACCAATGCGGTCCAGGCCCAGGTCCGTTCGCTGGTGCTGCGCATCCATCATGACGAAGATGTGGAAGTTTATTTGAACGGAGTGGAGGTGGCCCGCCTGCCGCGCTGGACCATGGGCTATGTTGAGGTGGCGCTTTCCCAAGAAGCCGTTCGCGCCTTGCGTCCCGCTCACAATCTGCTGGCCATTCACTGCCGTCAAAACACCGGCGGGCAATATATTGATGCGGGGTTGATTGAATACTTCCGCCCAACCAAGTAAATATGCCGTGGCCGGGATTCAGCCAACTTGAACCTTTTGGCGGGGAATCCTAGAGCCATAATTCCTATGAGACTTATAAATCGTTCGTTAACCGCTCAACTCGCCCTGGTCGCCGCGCTAAGGTTGTCTTCCGGCCTTGCCGCAGGTGAATCTCTTCCTGCTTTTGCCGCCGACCCGGATCAGCTTTTGGAGCGCACCTGTTTTCAAACCGGCAAGGCCTGGAGCGACCGGTCAAACCTGCGTTCGGACGTCGCCATCGTTTATGGTATAGACACAAATCTGCCGGCGCGCATCGCGACGTGGCGCGATCACGGCTATCGCATCCATGTGATGACCGGCGTGGCGTGGGGCGAGTATCAGGACTATCTCTACGGCCGCTTCGACGGCATCAACCACGAGGACGAGGCGCAGACGGATAAAAACGGACGCAAGATCGGTCACGGCGGCGATGTCTATTACATGTGTCCCGGCACAAACTATGGAAAATTCCTCGCCGTCGGTGTGCAGCGCGCCCTTGATGCCGGGGCCGAGGCAATTCATCTGGAGGAACCGGAATTTTGGGATCGCGCCGGTTACTCGGAAGGTTTCAAACGCGAGTGGCAAAGTTATTATCACGAAGACTGGCAGGCGCCGGACAGTTCCGTGGACGCCCGCTGGCGCACCGGAAAATTGAAATACTTTCTCTACCGCCGCGCGCTCCAGCAGGTGTTTGATCACGTGCAGGCCTACAATCAAAAATCCGGCCGCCACGTCCGCTGTTACGTGCCGACGCACAGCCTGCTTAACTACGCGCAATGGTGCATCGTCAGCCCCGAATCCAGCCTTGCGCAGCTCAAGGGCTGCGACGGCTACATCGCGCAGGTCTGGACCGGCACAGCGCGCGAACCGAACCGCTATCGGGGCGAAGTCCGTTCGCGCACGTTTGAGACGGCGTTCCTCGAATACGGCGCGATGCAAAATCTCGTCCGCGCCACGGGCCGCTCGGTCTGGTATTTGAACGATCCGATTGAGGACAATCCCAATCACGACTGGACGGATTACAAAAACAATTGGGAATCCACGCTGACCGCTTCCTTGTTTCAGCCGGAAGTTTCCCAATACGAAGTCGCGCCGTGGCCGGAGCGGATATTCAACGGCCGCTTTCCGCGCTCGGCCAGCCGCGAAGATCGCAAAGGCATTCCACCCGCCTACGCCACCGAATTGCAAACGGTTTTCAGCGCGCTGAATGATATGAAGCAGCCGCGTGTGGAGTGGGACTGTGGCACGACCGGCGTTGGTGTGCTCGTGAGCGACTCGCTGATGTTCCAGCGCGGCCAGCCCACGCCGAGCGACCCGCATCTGGGAAATGTCTATGGCCTCGCAATGCCGCTGCTCAAACACGGCCTGCCGGTGATGCCGGTGCAGTTGGAGAATGTCACCATCAAAAATTATTTGAGCGCTTTCAAGATCCTGCTGTTGAGTTACGACGGACAAAAACCGCTTTCGCCTGATGTCCATGCGCCGTTGGTGGATTGGGTGAAAAACGGCGGCGTCCTGATCGTTTGCGACGCCGATGCTGATCCCTATCTCAAGGTGCGGGACTGGTGGAACAGCGATGGTAAAAAATACGCGACCCCGCGCGAGCCTCTGTTTGAACAACTGGGTTTGAGCGCCGCGGTCAAGGCCGATGAATTCACCGCCATCGGGCATGGCGGTTTAATCTGGCTGCAGGAACGGCCGGCGCATTTTTCCGCCGGCGCGGAAGGCGCGGCGCAGGTGGTGACAGCCGTCAGGCTTGCCGCTGGAAAAATCAAACTGGCATGGCTGGAAAAAAATTATCTCCTGCTCCGGCGCGGTCCCTACGTCATCGCCGCCGGCCTGGAGGAATCCATCGCGGGCGAGGCGAAATCGTTGCGCGGGCGTTTCGTCAACCTGTTTGATCCCGAGTTGCGCGTGCTGGACGGTGTGATGCTGGTGCCGGGCAGCCGCTTTTTTCTACGCGACTTGGACGCGGCCAAGGAGCGCGAGCCGCAACTGCTTGCGTCCGCGTGCAAGGCGCTGCTGGTCGGTCGCGAAAAGAAATTCCTTTCGTTCGCCGTCGAAGGCGTTGCGCAGACTCCGGCGGTGATGTTGTTGCGCACTGCGCAACCGCCGGATTCGGTCACGCTCGACGGCCAGCCGGTTCAACATTTTGACTTCTCAAAGGAAAACGGGCTGCTATGGATTCACTTCGTCAACCAGTCGCAGCCGCGAATCCTGACGCTGCATTTCTAAATCGACTGCGCCAGCACTTTTTTGGAAATTGAAACGGGCCGACAGGCTGTCTTGAAGGCTGCACCATCGGGTTGCTGCCCGGTTTCGGTGACGCCGCGCTTTTGCTGCTGGATGCGGGCTTGTCGGTGAAGGAGCTATCCTAGACCGACGTCTCCGACCCAAAGATTTGCAATTCCCAGAAGAGCGGGCCGTTTCCGCCGACCGGCGATTTGCGCTGGCGGCAGGCGCAGTGGGCGGCGGCGGGACCTGACGATGTCCAGCTACCGCTCACCTCGCTGGTGGTTGCGCATGGCCGATGTGATCGGTGGCGCTGGTTTGAGGTTCGGGATGATGAAGTTTTATGGCCAGAAGCGCGCGAATGCCCACTGAGGGCTCTGAATCCTTTGCCAATTTGGGCCCGTCGTTTGTGGCCACTTCATGTCATAGCGGAGGGGAATCATGCTGCGCTACTATTGTCGCAATTTCGTTCGTGATATACTAAAATTTTCCATATGAATTCAGCCTTGATGTTTTTGCGACGGTTTGCAGTTAGACTTTGCGCCGCTTTGATCCTGCTCGGCTTGAGCTGCATCGGTGCCGCCGGCACTGCGACCGCCCAGGTTTCCTATCAGAACCCCGTAATCGCCGGCGACCATCCCGATCCTTCCATCATCCGCGTCGGCAAAGAGTATTGGGCCTCCTCAACGGCCTCTGCGTGGGGGCCGCTGTTTCCTCTGTTGCGCTCAATGGATCTGGTCAACTGGGAACTGACCGGAGCCGTTTTGCCGCACCGGCCGGCCTGGGCCACGGGCGATTTTTGGGCGCCGGAAATCTCCGAGTTCAACGGGCGATATTTTGTTTATTACGTCGCGCGCCAGCGCGACGGACTTTTGTCCGTGGCGGTGGCGACCGCCGACAAACCGGGCGGCCCTTACACCGACCACGGGCCGCTTGTCGCGCAGCCGGATGGCTCGATTGATCCGGTCCCGGTCACGGACACCAACGGCGTCCGCTATCTCGTCTGGAAGGAGGACGGCAACAGTCGCCGCCAGCCGACGCCCATTTGGGCGCAGCGTCTGAACGACGACGGCACGAAGTTGATCGGTGAGATGCATGAACTGATCCGCAACGACACGGATTGGGAAGGCGGGCTGGTGGAAGGTCCGTTTATTCTGCGCCGCGACGACTGGTTCTACTTGTTCTACTCCGGCAACGGCTGCTGCGGCACCGGTTGCAATTATGCCCTCGGCGTGGCGCGCTCGCGCTCGCTGCTCGGGCCGTGGGAGAAGAATCCGGCGAATCCGATTCTTGCCGCCAACGAAACCTGGAAATGCCCCGGCCACGGCAGCATTGTCATTGATCCCACGGGACGTTACTGGCTTTTGTATCATGCTTATCCGGTCCGCGATTCTATTTTCATTGGACGCGAAGCGATGCTGGATGAGGTGAAGTTCGGGCCGGATGGCTGGCCGACCATCAACGCCGGCAAAGGTCCGAGCCAGCAGGCCCCTTCGCCGTTTGGAGCCGTGCAAAAAGTTTTCGGCGCGAGCTACACCGATGATTTCAACGGCAACAATCTCGAGAGCGGCTGGCAATGGCCGCAGCATCGCGAGCCGGTTCATGCTGTGAAAGATGGAAAGCTGCTGTTGTCCGCCGGTGGACGCGCGACGAATTATCTGGCCGCGGTGCTGGCGCGTTTGGCCACGGTCGCAGACTATGTGGCGACCACGGTGCTTGAAGCCAAATCACTAAAGCCGGGCGTGGCCGCGGGCCTCTGCGCGTTCGGTGATTCGGATAATGCGCTCGGTGCCGTGCTCTGTGATGGCCGAATCATCACCTGGCGGCGCGACAAAGGTGTGACGCGTCAACTTGCGGAACAACCCGCGCCCGCGGCGACTCGACTTTACCTGCGCTTGACCGCGCGTCACGGCTTTCGATTTCAATTCGCGGCGAGCGCCGACGGAGTGCAGTGGACGCCCTGTGGCGAAGCCGCCGAGGCCAAAGAACTGCCGCCGTGGGACCGCACCGTGCGCGTGGCGCTGACCGTTGGCGGCGGGGCGGAGGCCCAGGGTGGTTTTGATTCGTTTGCAATCCAGCCGCTCGAAACTGCCGTCAAAAAATGAAATTATGAAAAGACCAAGCCTGTTCCTAGCCACACTCCTACTTGCTTTGGGCAACCTCCACGCCTTGGCCGAAGATTCCTCCGCCAAAGCGAACCAGGCTCCGGAAGCCACGACCTATCAAATTCGCAACTTGAAAAATCAGGAGTTGTTGCGGCCCAAAAATGCCAACGGTGCCACCGGCACGCCGATTGTTTTGTATCCGGCGCAACCTTGGAAGTGCATGACCTGGCGGCTGCAGCCGGCGGGCGGGTCGGCGTTTCATCTTAAAAATTTGTTCACCGGAAAAACTTTTTCCGCCGGCGCCGACACAAACGCGCCGACGTCATTTGTGACCCAAATTCCGCTCGCGAAAGAGGGCGGCGAATCGCCCGCGTGGCAGCTCACCCGGCTGGACGACGGCAGCTATAAAATCGCGGACAGCAAATCCGGCAAGGTTCTGACGGCCAACAAAAGCGGCGACGAATCCGAGGCAAAAATTGTCACGGCGCCGTGGGAGAATCAGGACGGGCAAAAATGGATTTTGGAAAAGATGGATCCGAAAAGTTTGACGATGTGACGGAGTTTGCCGGGCTGGGGATCCCACTGCGGTTCCCAGCATTGAGAAGCAGCGCGGTTTCGATCCCGCTGCGATTCATTTGATCCAGAGCGGCACGTTGTCCGGCGTCACCGGGCCGCCGAGTTGCTCGAATTGCTCGCGGCTCAAGTAATGCACGACCGGCTGATACTCTCCGAGAAATCCGTTCGTGGAATTGTTGCCGATCAAGGTGCGGTCGTAGTTTGTGCTTGCCCAGTCCGTTCTCCAATCGAGATTGGCCTGGTCGGGAGTTTTGGCAAACGCCCATTCCGGTGCCACGCTCAACCATCGCAACGTCCAGCCTTGCTCGGAAGTCGGTCCCCAGTTCACCCACGTCACGCCGTTGGCGGCGGTGGCGTTTTTCGGACGGTCTTCCTCGCGCGAAAAAACAATCATATAGCGATGCTGCGCGTCGGTGACAATTTCATCGTCCATGATCGAATGCACCGCCGCGCCGCAATAGCCGTCTTTCTGCGGCCAGTCGTTGTCGTAGCCCGTGAGCGACCAGTAACGTGCCTGGGCCGGTTGCATCATGGGTTCGCCGTCGCGCGTTCGCGGCGTCGTCGGCAGCGTGCCGGTGAGCACGGCGACTTTGCCCCGGCCCAGTGCCATGCCGTGAGTGAGATAGTTGATGTAAGTGCAGCAAGTCGCCGACGTTTCATAGTTGCCGGGCGGCGGCATGTCTTCGCCGCGTGCGGCCACGCCTTTGTCGAGCTTGCGCACATATTCCTTGTCCACCAGTTTGGTGGTCTGCGCGATGCCTGAAACGATCGAGCGAAAAATGCCGAACATCTTGCCCCAGCCCGCCTTGGAGTCGCCGGGATCGTGGGGTCGCGTTTTTCGCGCCGGGGCTGTGCGGTTCATCCGGTTGATCCAGTCCGAGCCATCGGATTCGATGAAAAACGCGCGGCCGTCCGGCAGTTCATAATGAATGTGCGGCTTGGGCACGCCGGCCAGCGGGCCGCCGGCTTTGTCGGGCGCGTAGTAGCGGATCCAAATGTTGCCGATGTCCCAGACGCCAAGGCCGAGGCCGACTTTCTTATCCTCGCCCCACGGGCCTTGATACAGGATCGCGCCGCCGACGCGGTGATTTCCCGGCGCGCGAAACATGGGCGGCTTGAACGCCTGCGGGTTCAAGTCCACGGGATTCCCCATTGCGAGATCGAAGGTGACACGGTAGCTGCGGTTCGTCGCGCGCCGGTCCGCGCCGACGCGGAATGGATTCACATTGCCCGGCAGCGGGTCGATGTCGGCATCCACAATCGGCACTTCGCCCACGCCGATGTAGCCGCAGTGATACGCTTCGGGGAGAAATGACGGTGTGATTTGAATGTCAAAAAAGCGGCTGTGTGGAAACTCGCCTTCGATGATGACCTTGCTGCCGAATGGCGCGAACAGCGTGGGCAGCACGAGGTAAGTCGCGTGCGGATCGGGGAAATACCCATGCAAAGCCTTGAGATCAATTTGTTCCGCGATTCGGGCCGGCCACGCCCGGTCTGGATTGACATCTTCAGGCCGGCGCAGCGTGAATTGTTTAAAGACGTTGGTGTCCACGCCGCTTGGGATGAGCCGGGCCGGGAGTTCCGCCGGCACTTTGCCATCGAACCAATCCTTGATGTAAGTCTCCAGTTGATCGGAGATGCGCTGCGCTTCCGCAATCACGGCCTGGCGATCCTGAAAGTGTGGATAGGCCGGCGGCTTCGGCGCAAAAATTTTGACTGCGATTTTCGCGCAACCGATCAGCAACAGCGGCAAAGCCACCACCGTGACGATGGCAATTTTCAAAAGCCTTTTTTTGTTCTTTAGGAATCGCATGATTATATACTCCGCGTGGATGACTGACTTCAGGGCAGGCTGGCGAGGAGAAAGTTTTGGACGTCGCTCAGGTCGCGGTCGAGCCGCCGCATCTCCTCGTTCAAGGGCGAAAGGACGGCGTCCGGCATTTCGCGCACCAGCCTGCCTCCCGTTTCCAAGGCGGAACTGGCGTCCGCGAGGGATGGTCGTCCGACCGGCGGGGAAACCGCGGCCGGCTCCCGGGAAAAATGGCTGGCTCCGAAAATGCCCAGCACGACCAGCAGTGTGAGCCCCGCCGCCGGAATCAAACGCGGCCAGATTGTTTGCCAGTGGAAGGCGGGTTCGCGTTCGGCGGAACGGACGGCGCGCATGATCGCGGCGTGTAGCGACGCCGAGGTTTCGGGCGCGGGCCGGGAGTTTTTCAAGGCCCGGTCCAAGCCGGCGGAATCGTCCACAAAACGGCGCAACTCTTGCGATTGCGCCACGGATCGCTCAAGGGCGGGTGGCAACGGTTTGCGGTCGTCGAGCGCGTTCGAGATTCGTAATTTTGTGAGCCACGTTTTCATAAAGTTTTTTGCGCAAGATAGTTTGTTGAGGCGGTCGGAATTGCCTGGGCCACGATTTGGCTGGGGTTTAACCGACGGCCGAGAATCTGGCGGGCGCGAAACAGCAGCACCTTGACATGAATCTGCGTCTTGCCGAGCACCTGCGCGATGTCTGCCACGGTCAGGTCTTCCACATAGCGGAGCCACAGTGCCTGATATTGATTTTCCGGGAGGCATCGACGAGCGAGGAGCCAGAGGTGTTGCCGGTCTTCCTGCTGCGCTAGTAATTCGCCCGGATCGTTATCCTCCACCAAGTCCGGTAGCGACGCATCCGCCGCCGGTGGCGCGGCGCGATGGCGGTCAATGCACTTGCGCCGGGCGATGGTGAACAGCCAGGGGGCGAATTCCCGGCGCGCATCGAACTGCGCCATGCTTTGCGACGCTTTCACAAAGGTGTCCTGCGTCACTTCGCGCGCGTCGGTGGCGTTCTGACAAAACTGTCGCGCGAAGGCGTGGACGCGATGTTCGTAGCGATAAACCAGTTGTTCAAAGGCAATCGCAGAGCCGGCCTGGGTTTGCCGAGCCAGCTCTGCGTCGGAATCTGTTGTAAGTTCCGGGGCCACTTGTTCGTTGTTTTAGAATCGCAACCGCTATGGTTTATTCTTTGGCCGCCTTCGCCGCCAGGGCGGCTTTGCGCGCGGCATCCGCCTTCATGATTTCGACGGCTTCGCCGGCCGGCAAGACCAGACTTCCCACCACGCGGTCGCCCTCCTGTTTGAGGGTGATGGCGTTGGCGACCTTGACGGACTCCGGTTTGTCATTCTGCAATTTAATGAGCGATACCAATCCTTGCACGATGGACTGGACATGCCCCGCCACCTCCTCGCTGTCGGCCACCAACATGAGCGTGCCGGCAAATTGCTGCTGAGACTCGCCCAACTCGAGTTGCACCGATTGCGACATCTTCAGGATGGCGGCGTTTGGGTCGGAATCGGGCAGCTTCATCTTGCGGGCGGCCGCTTCAACAAAGTGAACATTGCCGGGAAGACCGAGTTCGGGGAATACTTTGCTGCCAGCCAGATTGGGTGAACTGCCGGCGAGCACGTCCAACGCCCGGCCCACGGAGTCCTCCCGCTGACCAAAGATGACCCGGTTGCCCTGAATCGCGGCATAGACGCGTGGTTTGATCCCGTCCTTGGCCCGCTTTTTGTCATCAAGCCAGTTGTGGATGACGCCGGTTCCATGCGGGCTGCTCTGGTAATCCTTGGCCGCCTGGGCCAGCGTGACGAGTCGGGCGGGATCGAAATCCGCATAGATCATCAACACACCATCCTCCGGGGCGGGACTGGTGCCGTAAAGCGTCACGCCGTGAAGCTGCTTGCGGAGATCGAAGTTGAAGATGGTTTGAAACGCTGCCAGTTTGGCCCGGGTTTCCGGCTTGTCGGTTTCAGACAGGATATATTGCCCGATGGTCGTGGGCCGCAGGGCGTCGCAGTCCAGATGCAGCAGCCAGGCGGGGTTGGCCGCGGTGTCCGCGCGTTGCAACGGCGCGGCAACTGCGACCAGGCTGAAGGCGCAGACGCTGCTCGTGCCGAGGGTGAGTTTCCAAAAGTTTGAGTTCATAATGTTTTTTGCGTTCGTATTTTTGTCGGAAGCCGGAAAGATTCGTTTCCCGTCTCAACCAAGCATACGGTGGCGGGCGGGGATTGGTTACACTGGATTGAGGTTGCCTGGCGGGAAACCTGACCGCCAGCCAACCGGAACCTGCTTCGTCCTTGCCTGGGTTCCCCGGCCAAACTGCCGGGTGGAGGTGGAGGATTTTTTCTGGCTGGGCGAATCGTTGCGCAACTTGGGCGTGCCGCTGTTCAGTCTGCTGGAAGGCGGTTACAGCCGGGATCTGCCGGAATTGATTTTCGCCTACTTGCAAGGGCTGGCGGGGAAATGACTGGAACCGATCAAGTCTGGCGGTTGCAGCCTGTCCTGAGGGTTGGCGTGCGCACCCCGGATGTGAAGAGCCGCGTGGCCGAGGCATTGCGGTTGGCGGCGCAAAGTCTGTCGCAGGCCAAGAACTACTTTGGCGACTTATACCGAAGATGGAAAGCGCGGCTGGGCGGCCCCAAGGCCATCACCGCCATGGCGCACAAGCTGGCGCGCATCCTCTGGCATCTGCTCAAGTTCAAACAACCGTTCAACCCGGAAGTCTTCGCCAAGGAAGAGGAAAAGATGAAACGCAAGAAGTTCCAACGCCTCCAAACCATGGCCGACTCCCTCAACTACGGAATCGTTCCCATCCAATGACTTATGTCGCTAGTTTCTCAGGAGGCCCGGTTGAGTTTCGGCTCATAACTCCACTCCCATATTTTTCCGTCTTCTGGATGGTCAATTGTGCCAGCGAGTGCAAAGCCAACCTTCTTCAAAATGTGGGTGGAGGCATTCTCCTCCGTCAGAGTATGCGCGATAATCCTCACCAACGGATCGCACTCCTGAGCAATTAAAATAAGCCGCTGCACCATACGCGTCGCGATACCACGTTTCTCGAAATCAGGAAAGGTGAAGTAGGCGATCTCTACAACGCCTCCCGCCGGGGGTGAAGTAAAGCCACAAGTGCCAACACATCTATTCCCCTCAATGGCCAGGTATCCAACCCAAGGCTCAACACGACCGCGCCGCTCATACAACTGCATAGTCCCTGTGATGACCGACATCGCAACCTCTGGCAAAGTCACGCCAGATAGCCTTATACTACCATCAAGTAAAATTGGAATGAGGTGCATGGTCTAGACCCAAGCTCAGCGACCCGGCCCACGGGACGCCACGATTGCAACAGTGATGCGATGGCCGGGTTCGCTGCAGCGCATGGTTGAACCCAGCCGCTCGGCGCGGCAGGCCTGGCGGTGGGCGTGAGGGCCTTGAAGTTTTCATCGGCTCGGGGGCTCCGTAGTTTTTGTTGATTTGGCGGCGCGTGGGTTTCCGCACACACGGGCACACTCGCGGCCTATGATTGATACTCCTTCACTCGCAAAGTTCAGCGCGTTTGTCCAACTCAAAGATTTTCGCGCTCCCACCAAGAAAGAATACGTCCGCTACGTTCGCCGGCTCGGCGACCATTACCAGTGCGACCCGGCCACGCTCTCCGAGGATCAGGTGCGCGCCTATTATTTGGAGCTGCGGGAAGTGCGGAAGTTTGGCAGCTCGGCCATGAAGGTGGCCAAGTGCGCCCTGCGCGCCTTCTTCCAGGACTGCCTGCACCTCGAAGGCTGGACGGTGTTTGGCGAACTGCGCATCGCCCCGCCCCAGACCCTGCCGCTGGTGCTCGCCCGCGAACAGGTCGCCACGCTGCTCCAAGCCGTCGAACTCCCGCGCTATCGCACGGTGCTCGGCCTGATCTATCACACCGGCCTGCGCGTCGGCGAAGCCGTCCGCATCGAACTCCGTGACCTGCGCGACACGCACACCGACCATCCCCGCCTGCACGTCCGCTGCGGCAAAGGCGGCAAGGACCGGTTCGTGCCCTTGTCGCCCACCATGCTGCGGGAGTTGCGCAACTGGTGGAAAACCCATCGGCATCCGACGCTGCTCTTTCCCGGACCCACGTCGGGCTGGCGCGAACGCGCGCAACCGGCGGACGCCCTTCAACACGCCGTCACGCACCTGAGCGTGTCGGCGGTGCAGAACGTGTTCCGCCTGGCGCGGGCGGCGAGCGGTCTGCCCGTCGCCGCCACGGTGCACACGTTGCGGCATTGTTACGCCACCCACTTGCTCGAAGAGGGCGTGTCGCTGCGATTGATCTCGCAGTATCTCGGCCACGCCTCGCTGGAGACGACGGTGATCTACACGCACCTGACGCCGCTCAACGAGGCGCGCACGCGCGCGGCCCTGGACGTGTTGCATCGCGCCGTCGCGTGAGGCTGGCGGAGATCTTGTCGGCGCACTGGCCGGCGTATGCGGCGAAGTTCGGACGGCTCATCCCGCCGGAACAACGCGCGGCGGTGCGGGCGATTTTGCGTTGTCGCACACCCGCGCTCGGCGGGCAGCGCCACCGGTGCGCCTGCGGCCGGGAACACTTCGCGTATCACTCGTGCAACCACCGCGCGTGCCCGCGCTGCGGGTCGGACGACGCCGCGGCGTGGCTGGCGCACCAGCGCACGCGCCTGCTGCCCGTGCCGTACTTCCTCGTGACGCTGACGGTGCCCGCCGAGTTGCGCGAACCCATCCGCGCGGCAGCACGAGAGTGGTATGGCGCGTTGTTGCAAGCGAGTGCGGGCGCGTTGCAAGACCTGGCCTGGCAGCCCAAACATCTCGGCGCGGAACTCGGGCTCACCGCCATGTTGCAAACCTGGACGCGGGATTTGCGCTACCATCCGCACGTGCATCTGCTCGTGCCGGGCGGCGGCTTGACGGCGGATCAGTTGCGCTGGGTGCGGGTCAAGGACGCGGCGTTTTTGTTTCCGCAGGTCAAGCTGGCGGCGCGCTTCAAGGGGCGGCTCAAGGCGTGGTTGCAGGCGGAGCACCCGGAGTTGTTCCAAGCGGTGCCCGCCAAAGTGTGGTGGGTCAAATGGGTGGCCGACGTGCAACCGGTGGGTTCGGGCGAAGCCGCGCTAAAATATCTGGCCAACTACCTGTGCCGCCCGCCGCTGCACGAGCGCCAGTTGGAAAGTTGGGATCAACAGAACGTGACGTTTCGTTACCGCGCGAACGACGGGACGCAATCGCGCAGCACCGTGAGCGCGAGCGAGTTTGTGCGGCGGGTGTTGCACCACGTGCCGCCGAAAGGTTTTCAACGCGTGCGGCATTACGGGTGGCTCGGCGCCGCCGCCACAGAAAAACGGGGACGCATTGGGGCGCTGCTGGACTGGCGGGCGCCCGTGTGCGTGCCGCCCGCGCCAGTGCCGCCGCCCAAGTGTCCGGCGTGCGGACAGGTGATGTTCCTGGTCGGGACACTGGCCCGCTCGCCGCCGTGAAGCCCGCCGCGCCGAACTCATCACCTTGGATCACGCCCGCGCGAACAGTTTCGCGCCGGGCCATGGCGGAGCGTCGGCGGACGCCGGCGGCGGGCGCGACCCGGCGGGTAAAAGACCCGGCAGGCGCGGGTGGGGCGGGCTGAACCGGAGCCGGCGGCCCGGGCGGAGCTGACGAGCGCCGGTCCGGCGGCGGGGCGGGGCGGGTGGAAAAGTTCCCCCGGGCGGACCGGAGCCAAAAGCAAAAGGCAAGGGGGACGACCGCACGAACCTTCAACGGGCGGGTTCAACAACGGATGGAAAGGACGTTCGGCGCGGCCACCCACTCAACCAAGCGACGCCACCTCCGCGCCTCAGTCCTTTCCGATCCCTTGGTGGTTAGGCATCATGGGTGTGATCCAATCTTGAGTCGTTCCTGCGTCTCCTTGTGAAAATCCTGACGAGCAGCCAAGCTGTGCCGGACAACAACGCGAGACAAAAAACAATAGCGCCAGCGAACAGCAAGACCTGCCTCATCGTATCCCAGTCGCGCTCTGAAATGCAGTAAACGATGCCGGCAACGAGAAGCAAGACCAGTCCAATGCCAATCATCTTGGCCTGCGCCTTCTGATACTCTGGATGCTCTTCCCACATAGCGCGCGAATGATGCCTAACATGTATTCGGGAGCA